>JAFUHM010000087.1 GCA_017468865.1 Oscillospiraceae bacterium
ACTGCGGCGATATTCTTTGTATGCTTCATATTATCTACCTCTTATTCGGTCATAAGCTCCGTTACGGATATCGCCTTGATCTTTCCTGTGCTGATGTAAGTCACAGCATAGCAGAACGCCACAAGTATCACATCTGCGATGATCGTCAGCGGCATATTCAGCTCGCCGTATGCACCGAATGCCATGAGCCAGAATGTGCTGTAAACGTATTTTGCCGCAAATGATGCTATTATCACGGAAACTATTGTTACAGGCATGGTCTTGATCGCTATCTGCTTCATCAGGTCTTTGGAGGTGTAGCCCATACCCTTCATGATACCAAGTTTCCTGCGCTGCCGCTTCACGTTCGATGATGCGATAAGTCCCAGGATGACGGCTACAACTGCGGAGAGTACTATCATAGCCCCGATAGAGCCGTATTCCGACACTGTGGACACATTAGTCAATTCCTGTTCCGCCAGTGTCATGAGTGAGGAAACGTCCTTTATAATAAGATTCCTGCTGTTTCCCGTGATGAGCTGTCCGTCAATGACTACCGCATAGTCGATATTTGTTACTCCGTACTGCGAGGTCAGCAGAGCCAGCTTTTCATCTGCCGCCGCCCGGATACGTTCTTCAAGCGAGCCGTCTGCACTGCCTGCATTCATGCTGTCCTTTGCAGAAGCGCCGTACTTTTCGTTCAGCTTTTCCTCAAACTGTTCCATTGTCACGCCGTCCTTCAGATACACCGAAATGATGTTCGGTCGTGCATCGGGGCAGGCACGGCGGAAGCCCTCGGAGGTCATATACAACATTGTTCCGTTATTCATAAGGGAACTTGTCATACCCGTAACGATAAATTTAGTTTCTGTGCCGTTGCCTTTTATCACGATGCTGTCGCCGATGTCCGTACCGTCGAGCTGCTTTCTTCCGACAGTTATCATGATCTCATTTTCATGTTCGGGAAATCTGCCGTCTATGAGTTTTATGTTTTCCGAGTCCTTATAATCATCGAATATGACCGCAAAGCCGCCGTATTCAGTTCCCTTGACGGAAAGATACTGTTCCTGATAGTTCACAAGTGCTTTTCTTACTTCGGACATTTCGGCTATCTCGTTTCTGACCGCATAAGGGTCAACGCCGTTGAGCAGCTCGACATCTGTCACAATGTCACAGCCTGTCATAGACAAAAGCCCATCAGTGCCGTGCCCGAAAAATTCCACACCTGTCACACAGAAAAGTATCGCAGTTCCTGCCGCAATTATGCAGACCGCTGTCCCGACAGCAGACTTGATATCACCAAGAAAGCTCTTCATCGCAAGTGTGACATTGATGTTTCCCTTAG
This sequence comes from Oscillospiraceae bacterium, assembly GCA_017468865.1. GTDB lineage: Bacteria > Bacillota > Clostridia > Oscillospirales > Ruminococcaceae > Huintestinicola. The sequence continues at coordinate 1,325 of JAFUHM010000087.1, forward strand.
ACCTTTCCAGCGGCAAGATGTTCCTGCCGAAGTGATGTGTGCGTATGCCCTTTCTGAACGCCACAACCGGCGGATATTTCTTGACTTTTGCTGCCTTTAAAAGCGCAAATACAGTTACAAGCACCACCACGATCAGCCCGGAAAGAAGTATCATACCGCCCTCTGTTTTCACGGTCACGGGTCTGCCTATCATTCCCTGTATGCCGAGATTCATCAGCGGACTTACAAGAAATGCTCCCACAACACCCAGCACCGCACCGATGCCTGTCGTTATCACATATTCGTATACATAGGATAGGGATATTTCACGGGAACGGTAGCCCAGCGCTTCGAGAACGCCTATCTGCTGCATCTGATCCTCAATATCGTTTGTGATGCGGTGCATGATCATAAGCACAGCAGAAAGCATAGTAACGCCTGAGAAAAATGCCAGAAAATACATGAACATATTTATGAATTGCAGGGAATTCGACTTTTCAATTCGTGTGCTATTGTATGTAGAATAAGAATTCAGATTCTCGCCGCTGAGTTTCTCGCAGCTTTCGATGACTTCATTATATACTGTATTTGGGGAGTTGAACCACAGGGTGGTATAAGCCCCGTAAACACCATCGTCAAGTATCAGCTTGAAAAGCTCATAGTCATTATCGGATATGATCATTTTAAAGCCGATGCCCGAATCGTTATAAAGTCCTGTCTTATAAAATCCTGCCACCGTAAAGGGGTATTCTCTGCCGTTCTTGCATACCGTTAAAGTATCGCCCGGCTCACATCCCTCGCCGATCGAGAAATACACAGGAAGCCAGATCGGGTGTTCGAGCTTTTCTACCTCTTCATCTGTGAGTTTATCGGTTTTTACAAAATCCTCTATCTTTCGCTCGTTTTTCTCGGTCACGAAATAAGACATATAGGTGCGGTCTTCGCCGTCATTCTTTTTGTAATCAAGCGTCGAAGCGTATATTGATTCTGCTTCCGTGATGTCGGTAATACCATAGTCATCTTCAAGAAGATCCCGATATTCGTCACGGAATTTATCCTTTCTTATCAAAACGCAGGTGTCTTTTGAGCCTGCCTGTGTAAAGCTGTCATAATAAGCCTTGTTCGCCTTTGAGATATTCGCCATGAATACAGCGAGCATGAGCGTAGTTATCATCGTGAGGAAAACGATAGCCGCAGCTTCTTTTTTGTGGCTTTTAATCTTGAAAAGCGATAAGCGAAGTATATTCATTGTTATCTCCTGTCGGGAAGTATTCTGAAATCGATCTGTATCGGCTGATAGCACTGCCCAAGGTGCCTATGGGTGCTACCCGTGGTGCCTGCGGGTGCTGCCCGCTACCAGCCCATTTCTTCAAGGAACGCTGTCAGCCCCGCACGGCGTTCCTGTTTGTCGTCCTCGCCGTAGGGCTTCATGCGGTAGTCACCCACAACGCCGCCGTCACGGAGATACAGCACTCTTGTGCCACGCAGAGCGGTTTTGAGGTCATGAGTCACCATTACAATGGACTGTCCGTTTTTATTTATCTCCGTGAAAATATCCAGCACATCACGGGAAGATGCGGAGTTGAGCGCACCTGTGGGCTCATCTGCAAAGAGTATCTTCGGGTCGTTGATGACCGCCCTCACGATACCAACTCTCTGCGCCTCGCCGCCCGAAAGCTGATTGGGATATTTCTTCAGGTCCTCCTCATTCAGCCCGACTTTTTTCAGAAGAGTTTTTGCCTTATTCACAAGATCGGGCGAATTCTTCTGCACGATGAGCGCACCCGTCAGCACATTGTCAAGTACCGTCTGGTCGTCAAGCAGATACACGCTCTGAAAGACAAATCCGCAGTTACCCCGGCGAAACTGCGCAAGCCGGTCGTTGGAGTAGTCCTGTATCTGGGTATCACCGAAATAGACCTTGCCGAGTGTGGGCTTGTCCATACCCGAAAGTGCATACAACAGGGTGGACTTTCCCGAACCAGACGAACCCATGATAACGGTGAAGTCACCCTCGTATATATCAAGATCGAGATTTTTTATAACGTGCTGCTGTGTGCCGCCGTTTGAAAATGATTTGCAGAGTTTTTCCGTCCTTAAAACAGAAGAAGCCATATATAACATCCTTTCTTGCAGTCTTATCTGCTGTTCTAAGGATATTATACATGACTTCCGAAAAATCTTCCATAAATCTTTCTTGTAAAATTCTTATATTTTTCTTAAATGCTCAGCTAAGCGGTATGATGAGCGTGATTGCAAGACCGCCGTCGTTTTCCGCTGTCAGGCCGCCGTTCATCTTTTTCATGAGCATTTTAGCTATGTACAGTCCCAACCCGTTGCCCTCAGTGCCGCTGTCAGCCCATTTTTTGCCACGGTAGAATTTGTTGGTAATAAGTTCTATCTCATCGGACGGGACGCCCTGACCCTGATCTCGGATACGCATTTCAAGAAATCCGTCGGACAGCTTGAAATCCACATTTATCGCTGTATCTGCGTACTTGTAGGAATTTGAGATGATATTCCCGATGACCTGCGCCATGCGCTTTCTGTCTATGCGGACGATGACCTGCGGCAGTTTACCCATGACCGCATAATGCTTGTCATCACAGCTTTTGACGATGTCAGCAAGTACGCCTGAATCCTCATCACAGCAGTTGACCTTGAACTCGCCCAGATCATTAAGGGTGGAAGTAAACAGGTCGCTCACCAGTGCATTGATCTGCTCCGATTTTTGCAGGATGCCATCCACACTGTCATTCATGCTGTCTATCTCGTCCCTGCTAAAAGCAATATCCGTACCGGCATCTTCAGCCTTGACGGATAATCTCATCTGCAAAAGCTCCGCCGCCAGCTTTATCCCCGTGACGGGAGTTTTCAGGTCATGGCTTAATGATGCCACAAGCTCACGCTCTTTCTTCTGAAGTTCGAGCTCACGCTGTTTTGATGCGGACAGCTCCTCACGCATGATGTCAAAGCTCTCGGAAAACGCACCGAACAGATTGTCCCCGTCCATTGTAAGCGGCTCGTCCAGCCTGCCCTCCGCCACCTTGCCTGCAAAATCCTGCATTTTCCGGAACGGCGTGATAATGTTTCTGTTCAGATATACCCCGAAACCGACCATTCCGAGCAGAATGATAAGACCGCCGATAGCCATTCCTATGATAAAGCGATACCGGAGCATTCTGTATCCGTCCAGCCCGTCATCGAGGATGATAACGCAGCCCCATACACCGTTTTCATCTTTAAGATACTGATAGGGATAGCGCTTTTGTATCGCCTTTTCCACCGTCATTTTATCATTCACCGCAGTATCGGGATACAGCACATTATCGGTCATATCCAGAATGACGAAACTGACGTCATATACCATATTGCCGAGCGTATCAAGCTCTGTCCGATGTGTTTCGGCAGTCCTTGCGATATCATTGAGCGCAGTTATCGTTTGCCGTGAGGTGTCCTGCGTGACCGTCTGCGGAGTCAGAACAGCGAAAAGAAGGACGCACACAAGAAATAACACCGCCGCCTGAACGGTTATCCTGATATAGCTTTTCATGTGCCGTCACCATACATGAGAGCGCCCTGTTCCACGACATAGCCCACTCCCCACACTGTCTTGATGATGCCGGGATTTTTTACATCGACCTCGATCTTCTCCCTGATATGACGGATATGCACGGAGATAGTCCCGTCGCACGTGTATTCGTCCTCCCACACATTTTTGAGCAGTTCTTCCTTTGTCACGACTCTGCCTGCATTTTCAAGCAGATAGGTGAGGAGCTTGTACTCCATCGCTCTGAATTCTTCCTGTCTGCCGTTAATAATCAGCTTGTGCATGGAGGTATCAAGATAAACTCCCTCACGGAAATATATCCTGCCCTCGTCCGTATGCGGAATATTCTCAGATGATACAGATGAAGCAGCAGTCAGTGCCGCTTCCTTTGCCTTTTCATACCTGCCGAGTATCGCTTTGACCTTTGCGAAGAGAACGCCCAGTGTGTAGGGCTTTTAGATGTAATCATCGCCGCCGATGTTCAGTGCTATGACAACATCATCATCGCTCGTGCGTGCGCTTATGAAGAGTATGGGCATATCATGGCTTTCCCTTATCTGCCTGCACAGGTCAAATCCGGACTTGTCACCGAGATTGATGTCGAGCAGCAGCAACAGTATCTCATGGGTGCCGAGGAACTCCAGCGCCGCATCATAGCTTGTGACATATGCGGTCTTTATCCCCAAGATATTGAAGTATTCCGCTGTCGAGCGTGCGATCAGTTCATCATCGTCTATCATCAATACTTTGTACTCTGTGTCGTTCATATCTGCTCTCCGCTTTGTTTTCTGTAATTACCCCTGCTGATCTCTTCACCGTGAATCAGGGAAGGTCAGCCCGTCACCGAACCAATGATATTCAAATGGAGAAACGCAGCACAGGCTCCCGTTTCTCCATTGTATCATCTGTGGGGATATCTTTACGGTGCTACCCTCGCACCATCATCATCTGTCGGGATTTCTTTACGGTGTTACCCTCGCACCATCATCTGTAGAATTATTATACCATAAAATCAAAGAAAAAGCAATAGATATGCCAAAGTTTTTGGCTGAACGGATACATACAGATCAACTGCTGCTGTAATAGCATTGAGTACTGCATCGACAGGCACAAAAATCGCAAAGCTGTCAGGTGCTGCGGCTACGAAACACGCTGATCAAGCAAAGGATGAAATGCAGAAGAATGAGCTGATAATCAATGACGCTATATCTATGCAGCTTGAGATCAGTAAATATGCAACATCAATGAAAAGGGCTTCGGTCGAACTATGCAACAATGTATATAAACCATTGGTTCTGAAAATGAAAGCCCTTGTTGATTCCAAGTGCGACTGGAATAATTTTTCCGATGAAGAAAAATTGTTAGTCGAAAATACCATTTTGATCGTACAGATTCTTCATTATCTTAATAATACACCTCTGTATAAAGTTACAAAGTACAACAGCATATGATGATATTAGCGGACTTGCTAAGTCACATCCCCTCTCCCCTTCTTGACAAGCGGACATCTGCGTGATATAATTGAAAAAAACGGAGGTGTTGTCATGGCTAAGATATTGCTTGTAAACGGCAGTCCCAACGAGCACGGATGTACTGCGACCGCCCTTGATGAAATGTCAGCGGTGTTTGAAAAGAACGGAATAGAAGCGGAAAGGCTCTGGCTCGGCAGGAAGGCGGTACCCGACTGCATTGCCTGTCATAAATGTCAGCAGGGCGGCGGATGTGTGTTCGGCGATCATGTGAATGCGGTGGCGGAGAGGATAGACGAGATAGACGGCTTTGTGTTCGGCTCCCCTGTTTATTACGGAGGTGTTACCGGAAGGCTCACTTCATTCATGGACAGACTGTTTTTCAGCATCCCTGACGACAAGTTTGCGGGCAAGCCTGCGGCTTCCGTTGTCTCATGCAGACGAGGCGGCGCAAGTGCGGCATTTGAGCGGCTCAATAATTATTACCTCATGGAGAATATGATCGTTGCAGGGTCGCAGTACTGGAATCAGGTGCATGGCAATACCCCCGACGAGATCCGCAGAGATATTGAGGGCTTGCAGACAATGCGGACACTTGCACAGAATATGTCATGGCTGCTGAAAAATCTGGAAGCAGGCAAGGCGAGCGGTGTCTGTCCTCCCGAATATGAGGAAAAGATCTTTACCAATTTCATCAGAAACGTGTAGGCAGTATTATCTGTCCCTGCCATACCGGATATTGCCGCTGAGTTTTTAAGGCTCGGCGGCATTTTTACGCAGATATATTCCGTCCATCATCATTATTACCAAAATATCCGAAGCATTTCAAGAATTATTATACTTTAATACAAATTTCTCATTTCCCTCTTGACTATGACGTAACGTAATAGTATATCATTATGGAGACAGCTGCAATGGATAAGTCGGGCTCTATAATACCGAGCAACGTATATAAGATAAAATTGGGTGCAGGCACTGCCTGCTGTCGTGTAATCAAAGGAGGTCGGATATGACAGTAAGAACATTGAGATCGGATGATATCTATCGCAGGATCACAGATGCCGCTCCGAACAAGCGTGACGATATTTTCAGATACGAACTTATGAGCCCGTTTCAGCGCAAGTGGGACTGCTACCGTATTCCCCTTAAAGCAAAGGTTGAAGGCGGATATGACATAATAATGGCGAGCAGGATGACAGGTCTTCTCACTCCGTCAAAGATGACGGACGATACCCCACGTCAGATAGATATGCTGTCTGATGATGCCCTTTGGGAACGCTGCACACGAGCCGTGGAGCGGTCTCTTTCTCAGTTTGAGCAGGAGGGTATAGATATACCTCTGAAGGAATATCTCTTCACTCTGCTCCTTGCTGACGGCGATAACCCCTACACCATAATGAACGAAGGCTATTGCGGCGACGGAGGCATCCCCGGATTTATCATGGCGTGGCTGATACCCGACGGATATACATTGTCAAGGGTACACGCAGCACTTGCCCACGAAACGAACCACAATGTAAGATTTCAGTTTCAGAAATGGCATGATGACATTACACTCGGGGAGATGATGGTCAGTGAGGGGCTTGCAGAGAATTTTGCCGTCTCGATCTACGGTGAGGAACTGGCAGGGCCGTGGGTGAAGAAAACCGAACTCAGCACCCTTGATTCCATAAAAGGAGAGCTGCGGAGAAATCTGGATGTTCAGGGACTTGAAAACCTGAACGCCTATCTCTACGGAGATGATATGGCGGCACTTCAGGGACTTGCTCCCGTGGGTATGCCCTATTGTGCAGGCTATGCCTGCGGATATCATCTGATCCGTTATTTCCTGAAAAAGACGGGGATGACGGTAACACAGGCAACTATACTGCCGTCTGAAGAGATACTGTCCGAGTCGGAGGGATTCTGGAATGGATAAAATGACCGTGCATGAAGTGAGCCGCCTAACAGGTGTGAGCATACGCACACTTCAGTATTATGACAAAACGGGTCTTCTGCCTGCATCAGAACATACCGATGCAGGTTACAGGCTATACGATGAAAAGTCACTTGAAAGGCTCCAGCAGATACTTCTGTTCAGAGAACTTGAGTTCCCGCTGAAAGACATTAGGGAGATACTCGACAGCCCCGGCTTTGACAGGAAGAAGGCTCTCGCCCGACAGACGGAGCTTCTCATACTGCGAAAGCAGCAGCTTGAACGGCTGATCGCACTGGCTCAAAAGATGCAGGATGACAGGGCTTCTCGCCTTGATTTCTCCGCCTTTGACAAGGCAAAGATAAAAGAATATGCGGAGAATGCCCGAAAGGAATGGGGACACACTCCGCAGTACGAAGAATATATGAGCAGACACCGCACCGATGACATGACGGCATATGCCGACTTGATCCGCATCTTTGCCCGATTCGGTGAAATGAGATCGCTTCCGCCCGACGACAGTGAAGTGCGCATGGAGACAGAAACTCTCCGTGACTTCATCACGGAGAATTTCTATGAATGTACGGATGGGATACTCCTCTCCCTTGCGGATATGTATGTGAACGACCCTCGTTTCAGGAAAACCATCGACGATGCCGGAGGAGAGGGAACTGCCGAATTTGTACGGCGTGCCGTCGAGCACATATGCAGGCAACGGTAAGCAGTTTCATTTCAGGTCTGTTTCTTTTGGGCTGAAAGCCTCCGCCGAATGTCCGCAGATCTCCTATGCTTATCCACCCTGTCGAAAGCGCATATGCCGGGGACGGTTTGGCGCATAGACGAATAATGATGACTGCTGCCCCGAGCGGTATCCACCTTGCAGGTGCAGGCATGAGAAAAACAGCAGGGCGTCAATGTAGGTGATGCCGCATTTGATATGCCCCGCACCGGCGATGATAAGCGCAGGTTTCATCGCATCATCCCTTTATCCAGGCAATTATCTCTTTTTCGGAATTCTCAAAATACTTCATGTTCTCACGGCGGTATTTGCCGAAAGTGCGGTACATAAAGCCGACAACGGGTATCATGCGGTACAGCTTTTTCTCACGCTGACGGTTGGGCATAAGACCGCTCAGATGGCTGCCGTGAGGATAGATGACTGTTTTCACCTTTCGGGCAAAGCTGCCGTTTTTGAGGCGTGCCGCAAGCTTCTTTACGGAGTAAGCGGCATCCCAGCATTCATCCATAGCACCCGCTATCAGAAGTATATCCGCATCGCATTTCTCTATGGAAAGCTCCGCCTTCTCCGCCGCCCTATTTCGGTATGCTTCGTAATATGCCGACCACATTCCTGTCACCTTGTACTTTACCGCAGGGTGACGATAATACCTTATGGCATTCACCTTTGAGAGATCGGCTTTGACAAAGGGAAGTTCCCTGCCCTGCCATACAGCAACGCTGTGTCCTGTCATAGTCTTTTTGTCGGGACAAGAGCCTTCAAATGGCACATGGGTAGGCGATACCATGATGAGCTTTTCAAATCCGCCTATCTTTTCCGCACAGAGCTCGGCGAATATAGACCCCATTGACTGTCCGTACACGCTGATGTGCTTTATTTTTTTCACATTCCGCAGATACTCAGATGCAGGGATGAACATATCCAGGGGTATCCTGTCAGGAGAAGCGGGAAGCCCGTCGGCGCCAAACAATGAGACTGCAAGCCCGGTGATGCCGTGATCTGCAAACCGTTCCGCAAACTTGATGCCGGGGAGAAGGCTCTGCTCGCCGCCCATGATTATGACAACAGCCCTGCTGCTGCCGCAGTCAGGTTCGGCAAGATGACCCGCAAAACCGTCTTTTTTCATGCTGAAATTCTCATGCTTCATTGCGCCATCACCACTCACTGATCACTTTCCGCAGTTTCCTGTCAATATCGAGCCGTGTCTGCCTGCATTCGGAAGGGTGCTCCTTCAGTGACCTGAACGCAAATCTCATCAGAAGTGATGAGCCCACGGGAAGGACATATTCCAGCATCGACTGCGGGAAAACTAAGGAAACACTGATTAAATCTGACAAAGCCCTTGCAAAATCACTGCCGATAGTGTATAATAGATGTAGTACATGAAAGGCGGGATAAGTATGGCAAACGAACAGCTCACAATGACAGATGTAGAGTATTCAAATAGAAAGAGA
>JAFUHM010000088.1 GCA_017468865.1 Oscillospiraceae bacterium
ATTGTAGCACAGGTCAGGCGGATAATCACGGAAAAAAATCTGCGAAAACGAATTTTCTAATCAGATTTTAATTTGACATTTCTGGGGCCGAGTGATATTATAGTAGTAGAGAGGATGATAGTATGGAAATATATAATGTCGCTCAGCTCGGCATAATGGCTGTGGTCATATCCTTCCTGGGGTTCGTGCTGGAGAATGTATGGCTGCTGGTGACAAAGGGATACATGGATAACCGCAATATGTCGCTGCCCTTCCTGCTGGGATACGGCGGGGCTGTGGTGGGGATGTATGTGACGCTGGGCACACCCGAGGAAATGGTGCTGTTCGGCTATATGAGCATGAAGAAACATTCCCTGCGTGCAAGGCTGTTCATGTACTTTGCGGTGGTATTTGTGCTGGTGAGCCTTGGCGAGATCGCCATGGGCAAGCTGATAGAGATGTCAACGGGGATAATATGCTGGGATTATACATGGCTGCCCATGCACGTTACACGGTATACTTCGGTTCTGACGAGCCTCGGCTTCTCCCTTATCATCACGGTATTCATGAATGAGTTCTTTGTGCCGATAATGACGGCGATACAGTCGATAGACCCTGTGAACTGCCGAAACGGGTGCATCGTCCTTCTGACACTTACTTCACTGGATACTATGGTATCGTTCAATACCATGCACAAGACTCACAAGCTCAATCAGAAATGGAGAGCAGAGCCTCTCTTCCTGAAAGAACTGAGAAAGAAACACAGCTGACGGTAAAAGCGGCATTATGCCGCTTTTATTTTTGTGTCGTTTCGGTGATGTAGATGAAACGGTATACAATTTGTGGAAAATAACTAAACGCTGCCTTATATCATACAGATACTTGACAAATATTATAAAAGGATGTATAATGAGAAAGGATGATATGTCCGTCCTTTGGAAACGGCGTATCTTATTGATCCCGATAACAGGGGGAATATTTGTGAGAAAGAAAGATAAGGATGTTTTGCATCCCATAAATAAGATCTCGGCGCAGGACAAGCCGCCCGCAGTGCTTTTTGCGGTGCTGCTGGGGCTGTATATCACGGCTTCCGTACTTGTTACGGTAGTCGCCCATTCACGGGAGACTATGCTCATTGGCGGGGCACAGGTGAGCTATTCCGTATTCACAGGGGCTTTTACTTCGCTGGGGAACATATGTATAATACTTATGGTGGCATTCTACGGGAAGATAGGCTTTTTCTCCTCCCTTGCCGTACTGCTGATACAGTTCCCGGTGCTGACGACGGGACTGGTGAAGCATCATAATTATCAGAGCATACCGGGATTCTTCACCAATGTGCTTACTATAATAACGGTCATCCTGCTGTATGTGAGGAACAGGAGGGTGCAGGAGTATCAGGAGAGGATCACGTTCCAGGCTGTCACGGATCAGCTGACGGAACTGCCGAACAGGTTTGCCTGCATGGAGGTGCTGAAGGATCTTACGGAGAAGAAGGAAAGGTTCGCCGTGGTATCCATAGACATAAACAACTTCAAGAGCATAAATGACACGCTGGGATTCAAGGCGGGAAATGAGATACTGGCGGAGATAGCATCTCTCTGGGACGATCTGGCAAAGTCGGGGAAAACGGGCACTTCCGATATGGTGGGAAGGCTTGGAGGAGATGAGTTCCTTATCCTGATGAAGGGGGCTGTCACGGAGGATGATCTGGTGAGGAGCATCGGATGCTATGAGGATGCGCTGAGCCATCACCTGACGGCGGACGGCTGTGAACTGTATCTGACGGCATCCTTTGGGTATGCGGTATATCCCGACCATGCACAGAATGCGGATGCGGTGTACAACTGTGCTCACGCTGCGATGGAGGATGTCAAGCGGCATAACGGCAGCGGTCACATCAGGGGATTTACGGCGGAGATACTTCGGGACGATCATTCACTTGAGGTAGAGGCACGGCTGAGGACTGCGATTGAAAACGATTCCATATTCTTTCAGCTGCAGCCGCAGTATGATCTGTCACATAAGCTGAGGGGATTTGAGGCACTTGCCCGAATGACGGACGAGAACGGCAATATGGTAAGTCCTGCTGTTTTCATCCCCGCAGCGGAGAACATAGGCGTGATAGATAAGGTGGACAGCATGGTATTCCGCAAGGCGGCTGTTTTCTTCGGAGAGCTGCTGAGGAAATATGATGTGGATATAACCCTGAGCGTCAATGTGTCGGTGAGGCACCTGATGAAGAATGACTTCATGGATGAAGTGAGGGATATCATCTCGGCGAGCGGTCTGCCTGCTGACAGGTTCGAGATAGAGATAACAGAATCCATCATGATAGATTCTGCGGAGAAGGCTCTGCGGGTGATAAATGAGATAGGCGAACTTGGCGTCAAGATCGCAATAGATGATTTCGGGACGGGGTACTCATCGCTGAGTTATCTCAACAGCTTCCCTGCCGATCTGGTCAAGGTGGATAAATCCTTTATCGACAAGATGAACTCCAGTGATTCGTCAAAGCAGTATGTGGCGGCTATAATATATATCGGTCATGTAATGGGGTTCAAGGTGATATCGGAGGGCGTGGAGCAGGATGAGCAGGTGGATACTCTCAGAGAGATCGGCTGCGACTATATACAGGGATTTATTTGGGGACGGCCGCTGTCGGCGGATGATGCGGAAGGAGTGGTGAGAAAGCAGGCGGAGCCTGTGTGAGTTCTCGGGAATGGCATGGGAAACAGAGGGAAAAGGCGATCATGTAGGGAAAGTGTCTAACGTGAGCACATGAAAACTTGCCTGAGTTATGCAAAGGTAACAAATCCGAAAAATTTTGCAAAAAGTGCTTGACAAAGCAGAAGAAATGTGGTATAGTATATAAGTCGCCCGATGATACGGGGGAACGAAAGAGCCTGACAAACGGCGGAACAAAGCGGTTTGAGAGGCTTGGAACGAATTTTGAAAATTGAACAATGAGAAATGTAAAACTTGTTTTACAAGAACCCTTTAAATTTTTTTAAACGTCAAGGAAGACGAAAAAATACGAAGTCAGTTTAGACTGATTGACAGGATAATAATTAGCGATGCTAATTATCATACAAACTTGATAAAGAGTTTGATCCTGGCTCAGGACGAACGCTGGCGGCACGCTTAACAC
>JAFUHM010000089.1 GCA_017468865.1 Oscillospiraceae bacterium
TGGAAAGAGAGTGCAGAGGGAAAACCATAAGGGAAGGGGGAAAGCCCGATTTTTTGTCGGATTTTATTTTTCCCCCTTCCCTTTTGGTTGTCCCTTTGCTCCTATGGAAGCGAAGATATAAACCGTTCCCTGCTGTCAAATCAAGAACAAAGCAGGTGGGCGGTGCCTGCCTGCCGAGCCTGTCAGAAAAGGTACGGCAGAACAAATCAACGAACTGGGTGCAGGCTCAGCCTGCCGAAATGGCTGTCGGCACTGCCGACATTTTTTTCGGATAGCCATTGCATTTTTGGTCGTGATGTGGTATAATAGTATTATGCGGAATTATTTATTTATTTTACAAAGCATAATATTTATTGTATTTTATACGTTATGTATAAAATTTTCTCTTGGGAGAACAGGATGAATTCATTCAGCGAGATCTATAACAGCGTCCTTCTCTACTTTAAGGACATGGTGGCAAAGGGCGAATTGTCACCGACTGCCTACGACCTGTGGATAAAGGACATCGTCCCCGAAAAGATGGAAGGCTCTGCCGTTCATCTCAGGGTAAAGAACGAGATGAGCAGGAGCGTCGTCGAATCCAAATATGCCGATATGCTCAAGACCGCCTTCAATTCCGTCATCGGATTTGAACCGGACATCTCCATAAGCGTGGAGTCCCAGCCTGCGGATGATGCGGATACCGGCAACGATATGCCCGCAAATCCCGACCTGCGTGCCGCATACAGGAATGCGGAGTACCTCTACACATTCGATACCTTCATAGTCGGCAAGTCGAACCAGTTTGCCCATGCAGCCTGTGTTGCGGTGGCGAACAACCCCGGCTATGTGTATAACCCACTCTTTATATACGGCCCTCCGGGAATGGGGAAGACCCATCTTCTCCAGGCAGTGAGCAACCAGCTGAAGACCGACCATCCCGAAATGGCGATAGTATATGTCACGGGTGAGGCATTTACAACGGAGCTTATCGAATCCATCCAGAAGGGGAAGAACATGGAGTTCAAGCACAAGTACCGCTCGGCGGACGTGCTCCTTATGGACGATGTGCAGTTCATTTCCGGCAAGGAATCCACACAGGAGGAGTTTTTCCACACCTTCAACGAACTGCGCTCACTCGGAAAGCAGATCGTGCTCACATCCGACCGCCCCCCGAAGGATATAAGCTCCCTTGCGGACAGGATAAAGAGCAGATTTGAACAGGGTCTTATCGCAGATATATCAACACCCGACTTTGAGACGAGGATGGCGATCGTAAAGAGGAAGGCACTTCTTCTCGACCTCTCCCTTGACGAGGAAGTCATCACATACATAGCCACAAGGCTCAAAGCCAACGTGCGCCAGCTCGAAGGCTGCGTCAAGAAGCTGAAGGCGTATCAGCACCTTATGGGGACATCACCCACCATAACACAGGCTCAGGCGGTCATATCGGAGATACTCACCGACAACGACTCCTCCCCCATAGGCACTGACAACATCATAAGCGAAGTGGCTGCGGTGTACAGCGTCAGGGTGGATGACATAAGATCGGACAAGAGATCAAAGCAGATCTCCACCGCAAGGAAGGTATGCGCCTACGTCCTCAAGGAGCTCACCCCCATGTCACTCAAGCAGATAGGCGCAGAGCTTGGGAACAAGGATCATTCATCGGTATCGGGATACATAAACGATGTCAGGAAAATGATGAATGAACAGCAGGTCACTCATGACAATGTGGAGGATATCATCAGGAACCTCCGCAGCAGAGTATAATTTACTCAAATTATTACAAATCGTATAAGTATACAAAAAGTTTAAACCATATTTTTCAACACCATGTTGAAAGTTGTGTGGGAAAAGACAGTGAGAGAAAAAATATATTACAAACCGATTACAATCGTTAAAAATCGGAAAAATTACAGGTTGTATATTTGAAAACTTCCAACATTTTTCAACACATATGTTGAAAGTTTTGTTGAAAAACGGAAATTTTCGGATTTTTGCCAACTTCCAACACACACATTTCCAACATTTCAACCTGACTTTGTTTTTTACAACTTTCCAACATATTTTCAGACGCTCCCTGTTGACCAGCGGATGAAGATATATAGGGGAAATTCGGGATGTTCAACTTTTTCAACACCCCAACAACAACTACAAAAACTATGTATTGTTATGTTTTAAAACACAGCCCGGAAAGACGGGGGAAGTTTCGGAAGGTGTTGGAACTTTATGAATGATATGATTACGGAGGAGACAAAATGAAATTCGTCTGCAAGCAGTCAGTGCTAAGTGATGCACTCAACAATGTTTCAAGGGCTGTTCCGTCGAAGTCATCGCAGCAGTGCCTTGAAGGGATAAAGATGTATGTTGACGGCAACAGCCTTGAACTTACGGGATATGATATGGAACTGGGCATCCAGACGGTGATAGAGATACAGTCGGAGGATCACGGGGAATTCATCATCAATGCCAAGATATTCTCCGAGATAATCAGGAAGATACCTTCGGACAATGTCACCATAGAAGTGGATGACAAGCTGAAAGTCACCATCAGGGGCGGCGAGAACGCATACAAGAACAAGACGGAGTACAACATCCTTGCCCTTTCCGCCGACGACTATCCCTCCATACCCACTGTTGACAGATCGGATATGTTTGAATTCTCACAGGCAAAGCTGAAGAATATGATAGGTCAGACCATATTCGCAGTGGGCACCAGCGATTCCCAGCCCATACTCAAGGGTGAGCTTTTCAACATACAGGACGGAGTGTTCGATCTTGTGGCGCTTGACGGGTTCAGGCTGGCTCTGAGGAAGGAACCTTCCGGCACCGAGGATGTGTTCAACTTCGTGGTGAAGGCAAAGGCTCTCTCGGAGGTGCAGAAGCTCCTCAATGATGAGGATACTGCGGTGAACATCTACGTCACCAAGAAGCACTGTATGTTTGAGATGAACGGATACATCCTCTTTGCAAGGCTGCTCGAAGGCGAATTCTACAAGTACAAGGGATCTATCCCGAAGGAGCACACCACGGAAGTCAAGGCGGATACGAAGCTCCTTCTGGATATGCTGGACAGATGCTCACTGATGATCGTTGAACATACGAAGGTAGCGGTGAGATGCAAGTTTGAAGGGGGAGAGATAAATATCTCCTGCTCGACTGCTCTCGGAAACTTCTCCGACTCCATCCCCTGCGACATGGAGGGGAACGATGTGGAGATAGGGTTCAACTGCCGCTACTTCATAGATGCGCTCAAAGCCTGCGAGAGCGACAGGGTCAAGCTGCAGCTCGGCGGCAGCCTCACGCCCATGAAGATAGTCCCTCTCGAAGGGGATGAATACACGTTCCTTCTCCTTCCCGTAAGGCTCAAGACCTACAACACATGATGAGAGATAAGATATGGAAATTATTATTCGCACCGAATATATAAAGCTCGGCGACCTGCTCAAATTCTCAGGCCTTGCCCATACGGGCGGTGAGGCAAAGGAGATGGTGCAGGACGGGATATGCAAAGTAGACGGCGAAGTCTGCACCATGAGAGGAAGAAAGATACGTCCCGGGATGGCTGTGCAGGTCGTATTTGAGGACGGGAGCGCAGATCTCACCGTCAGATACGATCCCTCGGTGAGCTTTGAATGATAATAAACAGGGTCTTTGCCGACGGGTACAAAAACCTGAAAGATGTTGAGATAGAGCCGTCTGACGGACTTAATGTCATACTCGGGGACAATGCCCAGGGGAAGACGAATTTCATAGAGGCACTGTGGATAATGACGGGGTGCAGATCCTTCAGGGGCACCCGTGACAGGGATCACATCGGCTTTGACAGGGAAAAGACCGTGATAGAGGTCGGCTTCAGGGACAAGCTGAGGGAGCAGACCATCAGATACAGCGCAAAGAAGAACGTGAAGGAAAAAGAGATAGAGCTCAACGGTGTGAAGATACCCCTCATGTCCCGTCTCTTCGGAACGCTCAAATGCGTGGTGTTCACTCCTGAGGACCTTGCCATAGCAAAGGGGCCTCCCGACAACAGGCGCACATTCATAGACCTGTCCGCCTCACAGCTGAAAGTGTCCTTTGTGTATGCGCTGAACAAGTATTACAGCATACTTTCCCAGAGGAATGCCCTTATCAAGGACATAGGGCAGGGACTTGCACCGAGAGATCAGCTTGATATATGGGATGACCAGCTTGCGAGGACAGGGGCTTATATATCCGTTATCCGTGATACTTACTGTAATAATCTGAATAATTATACAAATAGTTTATATAATCAGATTACAAATGGTAATGAAGAATTAAAATTATACTATCAGTCAAGTATTTACAGGGATACCGATGTCATCCTCTGCGGCAACACCGACACCGACGGTGAGCTTGCGGACATATATCTGTCAAGGCTGCGGGAGACTGCGGACGACGACATAAGGGCAGGACACACTACCTGCGGCATCCACAGGGATGACCTTATGATAAGGATAAACGATCTGTCCGTGCGTGACTTCGGGTCACAGGGGCAGCAGAGATCGGCAGCCCTTGCGATGAAGATAGCTCAGGCGAGGATAATGGATCAGCAGACGGGAGAGCCGCCCGTGATGCTGCTTGATGATGTGCTGAGCGAGCTTGATGTGAAGAGACAGGAATTCGTGCTGTCAAATACAGAGGGTATGCAGATATTCATAACCTGCTGTGATGAGAGGACGGCAAGGGTGACAGGCAGGGCGAAGATATTTCATGTGGAGAACGGACATATAAGCTGATGTATATTTATCTTGGTTCGGATTCTGTCGTGCGTGACAGTGAAGTGATAGGCATATTTGACATAGAGAGCTCGGTGCAGGCGGATACGAGAGAGTATCTGGCGGCGGCGGGAAGAAGGCATACGGCGGTGTATGTGTCGTATGAGATGCCAAAGTCCTTCATTACATCGATCGAGGACGGCAGGGAAAAGGTGTATATCACAAATGTTTCACGTGGAACAATAGTCAGGAGAAGCAGAGATACGGACCGAAAATGGAGTGTAAAATGAGTACAGAGAATATAAACGAGATACCCGAAACTATCACACCTGATGCTGAATATGACGAAACTCAGATACAGGTACTTGAAGGACTTGATCCTGTAAGGAAGCGTCCCGGTATGTACATAGGTTCCACAGGACCCAAGGGACTGCACCATCTTGTGTATGAGATAGTTGATAATGCCATAGATGAGGCACTGGCAGGATTTTGCACGGAGATAATCGTAAATATACTTCCCGGTGATGTGATCGAAGTATCCGACAACGGAAGAGGCATCCCCATAGGGATACATCCCACCGAGGGCATATCCGCTGCGACGGTGGTATATACCATACTCCACGCAGGCGGCAAGTTCGGCGGCGGCGGATACAAGGTGGCAGGCGGTCTTCACGGAGTGGGTGCGTCGGTAGTAAATGCCCTCTCCGAATGGCTCGAGCTGACGGTCTACAAGGACGGAGAGATACATTTCCAGAGATTTGAGAACGGCGGCCACTACGATGAGGAAATGAAGGTCATAGGCAAGGCAGGCAGCCGCACGGGCACTACCGTAAAGTTCAAAGCCGACCCCCTTATCTTCACGGAGACCACCGTATATGACTATGAGGTGCTGCTGAAGCGTCTGCGTGAACAGGCGTTCCTGAATGCGGGCGTGCGCATAGTGTTCTCGGATAAGCGTGATGAGGAGAACATTCAGTCGGAAGTCCTCCACTATGAGGGCGGTATCAGGCAGTTCGTGGAGCATATACACAATGTAAAGGGATATGATCCCCTGTCAAATGAGGTCATCTATCTGTCGGGCAAGAAGGACGATATGACCGCAGAAGTAGCTCTGATGTGGAATGACTCGTATAACGAGGATGTCCGCAGCTTTGCCAACAACATACATACCACCGACGGCGGCACCCATGAGAACGGATTCAAGAACGCACTTACCAAGGTGCTAAATGAGTACGGTAAGAAGTTCAACATCATCAAGGAAAATCAGGACAAGCTGTCGGGCGATGATGTGCGTGAGGGCATCACCGCAATAATCTCGGTAAAGCTCACCGACTGCGAATTTGAGGGTCAGACAAAGGGCAGGCTCGGCAATCCCGAGGCACGTCCCCTGGTGGAGAACATGGTCACGGAGAAGCTGTCATATTATCTTGACGAGCATCCCCAGGAGGCAAGGCTCATCCTTGAAAAGACCATCAATGCGCAGAAAGCCCGTGAAGCCGCAAAGAAGGCAAGAGAGACTGCAAGGCGCAAATCTGCCATGGACAGCGCATCTCTCCCCGGCAAGCTTACCGACTGCTTTGACAAGGACACCACCCTGACGGAACTGTACATAGTGGAGGGAGACTCTGCGGGCGGTACGGCAAAGCAGGCAAGGAGCGCACGCTATCAGGCTATACTCCCTCTGTGGGGCAAGATGCTCAATGTGGAGAAGGCACGCCTTGACAAGGTGTACACGAACGAGAAGCTGATGCCCGTGGTGGCAGCCCTTGGCACTTCCATCGGCGATGACTTCAACATAAATAAGCTCAGGTACGGAAAGATCGTCATAATGTCCGATGCCGACGTGGACGGCTACCATATCCGCACACTTCTGCTGACATTCTTCTTCCGCTACATGAGGGAGCTCATCACAAACGGAAATATCTACATCGCACAGCCTCCTCTCTTCAAGGTGGCTAAGCGCAAGGGCAAGAAGGAACAGTACAGGTATGCCTTCTCGGAAGAAGAGAGGGATATGTATACCCGTGAATATGAGGCTGAAGGCGACGGCATCATCAACATCCAGCGGTATAAAGGTCTTGGTGAGATGGATCCCGATCAGCTCTGGGAGACTACCATGGATCCCGAAAGGCGCATAATGCTGCGTGTGAACATAGAGGATGCGGCAAAGGCTGATGAGACATTCTCCATCCTTATGGGCGACAAGGTAGAGCCCCGCAAGGACTTTATCGAAAAGAATGCGGGTTATGTACAGAATCTTGATTTCTGATCGGGGCGGTCATGACATATACTATCATAGCAGGAGTAAACGGCGTAGGCAAGAGTTCGTTCATCGGTGCGAAGAAAAAGGATCATCCAGAATTCGGACGGATAATCAATGCCGATGAACTTGCAAGGATATATGAAGGCAGCTTTGCAGGCGGCAGAAAAGCCGTTGAAATGATAAATTACTGCATAGAAAATAAAATGGACTTTACTCAGGAGACTACCCTGTCCGGAAAGACCATCATCAGAAATGTGATGAAGGCAAGGCAGGCAGGGTATACCGTGAAGATGTACTATATCGCAGTATCTTCCGCTGAGGAGAGCATAACAAGGATAGAGAACCGTGTCCGCAAGGGCGGTCATGACATACCCGACGAGGATGTTGTGAGAAGATTTGAGAACAGGATAGATGACATAAGGAAAATATCAGCGCTGATCGACAGTGCCGAATTCTACGACAATGAGAACGGGTACAGGCTGGTGGGCGTGATGAACGGGGGAGAGATCATCGTGTTCGATGATGCCCCCGGATGGATGACGATGATAAAGGAAAGATGCTATGGATATTGAAAGACCCTCGGAACAGCTTGCAAGCGGACAGTACGAAGGAAAGAAGGAAGACCTGCTGAAAGGGTTCAGGCTCTTTCAGAAGAAATACGCCTACAAAAATGTCATCATCCAGCTGATGCTTGTGGTGATCGCCATAGGGATAAATGTGGTGAATATCTTGACAGCAAAGGACGGCGATGTGGGTGCGTCATTCGTGGTGATCTTCTTCTGTCTGCTCATCGGCATCAACTGCATCATAACGCCGAAGAGGACGTACAACAAGCTGTCTCAGGCTCTCGATCAGCTTGAGGGTGCGGTGTACGGTGCGGATGTGTTTACGGACAAGGTGATAATATCCACCCTTTACGACCCCCTTGTCAAGGGGAAGGAAGACAAGGAGAGCGAAGAGGAAGGCGACGGGAAGGATCTCCCTCCCGCAACTCTTATCCATACCGACAACGGCGGCGTGGAGATGCTCGAAGCAGAGGATATGTATATCATATATATCCGCAAGGTCAATGTCTATGTCATCCCCAAGTCTGCTTTCTCGGACGGGGAGAACAAGGAGATACACGACCGCTATCAGCTCATCATGGGAACAAGATACAAGGTGATATGATTACATATCGGAGATTTTTGCGATATATTCCGATCTGTAATATTTTGTGAAGAATAATACACAATAGAAATAAAAAATCAGCGGTGGATATGGTCAAATCGCTGATTTTTTTATTTTGCTTGACAATGATGGGAAAAGGTGCTATAATGGTATTACCTCTTTTAGGGGTCTATTTTTTTGCTATGGGCTTCTAAGCTGAGGGAGGCTATCCGTCAGGGGACATTCCCCAATGGAAATATACAGGAGGTGCCGTATGAGAGTTAAGATCATTTTGGCGTGCACGGAGTGCAAACAGCGCAACTACAACACCAAAAAGAACAAGAAGAACGATCCTGACAGACTTGAAATGAACAAGTACTGCAAGTTCTGCAAGAAGCATACTCTTCACAAGGAAACCAAGTAAGCGGAGGAGATCAGATGGCAGAAAACAAGTCAGTAAAGACTGCGGATAAAGCGGATATCAAGGTCAAGACCGAGAAGTCCGGCAAGCCCGCTAAGTCTGATAAAAAGGCTGCGGCTAAGACTGCCAACAAACCTAATAAGGTTGCGAAGTATTTCAGAGATCTCAGAAGTGAATTCAAAAAGGTCGTATGGCCTTCACGAAAGACTGTACTCACAAATACGGGAGTCGTGCTGGTGACGATGATCGTTACCGGACTTGGCGTTTTCGGAATGGATTCATTGTTTGCTTACCTGTTCAAGCTGATGCTTGAGATGGTCAAGTAGACCGCTGACCTTGAAGGAGAAGCAAAATGGCAGACGCTGCAAAGTGGTACGTTGTTCACACGTTTTCAAGTTATGAGAACAAGGTAGCAGAAACTATCATGACTGTTGCCCACAACAGAGGTCTTGAGGATCAGATCCTCGATGTCCGCTATCCCACGGAGAAGATCGTGGAGAAGGTGGAGAAGACCGACAAGGACGGCAATACCGTTACAGTGGAGAAGGTCACCGAGTCAAAGATACTTCCCGGCTATGTGCTGGTGAAGATGGTGCTCACCGATGATTCCTGGTATGTTGTCCGCAATACCCGAGGCGTTACGGGATTTGTGGGACCCGGAGGAGAGGCTTTCCCTCTTTCCGACAAGGAAGTTGAGAGGTTTGGAGTAGCTGAACCCGAGGTCAAGGCAAAGGT
Organism: Oscillospiraceae bacterium; assembly: GCA_017468865.1. GTDB lineage: Bacteria > Bacillota > Clostridia > Oscillospirales > Ruminococcaceae > Huintestinicola. The sequence continues at coordinate 9,290 of JAFUHM010000089.1, forward strand.
TGATGTGAAGTTCAAACTTGGCGATGAGGTACGCATCAATTCCGGCATGATGGAGGGTATGACCGGCAAGGTCACCGAGATCAATGCGGAAGAGGGTACGGTAGTCGTTACGGTTATGATGTTTGGCAGAGAGACACCCGCTACACTTGAGCTGGGTCAGGTCTCTGCAGTTTGATCGTTTATTCGTAATATTTTTGGAGGTGCAATATGGCACAGAAAGTAGTCGGCTTAATTAAGCTCCAGATCGCAGCAGGCAAGGCAACGCCTGCACCCCCGGTTGGCCCCGCACTGGGTCAGCACGGTGTCAATATCATGGCATTCACAAAGGAATTCAATGAGAGGACCAAGAATGACGTGGGTCTTATAATCCCCGTTGTCATCACTGTTTACGCAGACAGATCCTTCTCATTCATCACAAAGACTCCTCCCGCTGCAGTTCTTATCAAGAAGGCTATCGGTATAGAGAGCGGTTCCGGTGTTCCCAACAAGACCAAGGTCGGCAAGATCACCAAGGAACAGGTAAGAAAGATCGCAGAGACCAAGATGCCCGACCTCAATGCTGCCGATATCGATTCTGCTATGAGCATGATCGCAGGTACAGCTCGTTCAATGGGCGTTGAAGTAGTAGACTGAGAGGAGGATAAAGAATGAAACATTACGGTAAGAAGCATCAGGATGCTGAGAAGCTCCTCGAAGCAGGCAAGCTCTATGAGTCTGCTGACGCACTCGGCGTAGTTGTAAAGGGTGCTGCTGCTAAGTTCGACGAGACTGTTGAAGTACACGTTCGTCTGGGTATCGACTCCCGTCATGCTGACCAGCAGGTAAGAGGTGCTGTTATCCTTCCCAACGGTACAGGTAAGAACGTAAGAGTTCTCGTATTCTGCAAGGAAGACAAGTATGAAGCTGCCAAGGCTGCAGGTGCTGACTATGTAGGCGGCGCAGACCTGGTTGAGCGCATCCAGAAGGAAAACTGGATGGATTTCGATGTAGTTATCGCATCCCCCGATATGATGGGTACTATCGGCCGTCTCGGTAAGGTATTAGGTCCCAGAGGCCTCATGCCTAACCCCAAGTCCGGTACTGTTAACCCTGACGTAGCTAAGGCTGTTACAGAGGCTAAGGCAGGTAAGATAGAGTACAGAGTTGACAAGTCCAACATAGTACACTGCCCCATCGGCAAGGTATCCTTCGGCGCTGAGAAGCTCACCGAGAACTTTGAGACTCTCCTTGAAGCACTTGTTAAGGCTAAGCCTGCTGCTGCAAAGGGCGCTTATCTCAAGTCCTGCTATGTATCTTCTACTATGGGCGTGGGCGTTCCCGTTTCCACTACCAAGTATGGTGTCTGATCCGTCAGATAATCTCAAAGGGGCAGCCCCGTGCTGCCCCTTTATGTGTATTGACAGGCGGAGGATGATATGACTGTTGCTGCTTTGTCCACACCCAAGGCCGCCGGCGGTTTAGCCGTGATCCGTGTTTCGGGTGAGGATGCCATAAAAATTACAGATAGTATATTTTTATCTGATCTATCCGAAATGGAAGGTTATACCTGTGCCTACGGACGTATCACCGACGGTGAGGAGATCATAGATGATGTGATAGTGACGGTCTTCCGTGCGCCCCATTCCTATACGGGTGAGGATGTGACGGAAATATCCTGTCACGGCGGGATATATGTATCCGAAAGGATACTCTCTCTCCTGTACTCCGTAGGGGCAGTCCCTGCGGCACCCGGAGAGTTTACCAAAAGGGCTTTCCTCAACGGCAAGATGGACCTTACCCGTGCGGAGGCGGTGATGGATGTCATCAGCGCACAGGGCGGTGCATATCTGAGGAAGGCGGAAAATGTCAGGGAAGGTCATCTTTACAGGAAGATATCATCATACAGGGAGCGGCTGACAAAGCTGCTCGGTTCCATATCCGCATGGATAGACTACCCCGATGAGGATATCCCCGAGGTGACGGATGAGGCTGTCATCCGTGAACTTACCCTGATAAGGGACGGGCTCATAAGGATAGCTGCGGGATATGACAATTCCCGTATTATCCGAAACGGCGTGGATACGGTGATAATAGGCAAGCCCAATGTGGGCAAGTCCACGCTTATGAACGCACTTTCCGGATGTGACCGCAGCATCGTCACATCTGTCCCCGGCACCACCAGGGACATAATAGAGGAAAGCGTGCGTGTGGGAGATACGGTGCTGAGGATCGCAGACACCGCAGGCATCCGTGACACTTCCGACATAGTGGAGAGTGCGGGAATAGAAAGGGCTCTGGCAAGGGCAGAGAATGCGGATCTTGTCATAGCGGTGTTCGATAATTCCGAAGCCTTTACCGATGACGACAGGCGCATCTGTGAGGTGAAGGCGAACAGGAAGATAGCCTGCATAAATAAATCCGATGAGGAAAGCAGATTTGACGTATCCCTTCTGTCGGGATTTGACAGTATCGTGCATATCTCCGCAAAGAACGGTGATATAGGGGATCTGTCGGGGATACTGTCGGATATGTTCATAGAGACCGCAGATGAGTTTCTGATAAACGAAAGACAGAAGATATGTCTTGATACTGCGGCAGACCGCATCAAAGAGGCGATAGACAGCATAGGCAATATCACTCTGGATGCGGTGAATATCGTGCTTGACGAGGCACTTTATTCACTGTTGGAACTTACGGGGGAAAGTGTGTCGGAAACGGTGGTCAATGAAGTTTTCTCCCGTTTCTGCGTGGGAAAATGACAAAGGAGCAGCTATGAAAACAGTATTTTTATTCTCGGGGCAGGGCTCACAGTGCGAAGGCATGGGAGTTGAGCTTGCCGACAAGGGTTACAGACATATATTTGACGAGGCATCCGAGGTGCTGGGATTTGACCTGTACGACAAGTGCAAAAACGCATCGGCTGAGGAGCTGGCGGTAACTACCGTGGCTCAGCCTGCCATAATGGCGGTATCCCTTATACAGGCGGAAAATTACAGGGATCAGGGGATAACTGCGGAGGCAGTCGCAGGACATTCCCTGGGTGAGTATGCCGCTCTTGTGTATTCGGGCATGGTCAGCCGTGCAGACGGTTTCAGGCTCATAAAGGAAAGAAGTGAGGCGATGCACCGTGCTGCGGAGAAGGCAAGCGGCTCGATGTACGCCGTCATCGGCATGGATGCGGACAAGATCGAGAAGATATGCGAGGAGACAGATGGATATGTGCTCCCCGTAAACTATAACTCACCCGTGCAGACAGTCATTGCAGGTGAGGATGAGGCTGCAAAGGCAGCCGCTGACAGGTGTCTGGCAGAGGGTGCAAGGCGTGCGGTAAAGCTGAATGTGGCAAGTGCCTTCCACTCAAGGCTGATGCAGTCAGCCGCAGATGAGTTCGTTACATTCGCACGCACGATCGAATACAGTGCGCCGCAGATCACCGTGATGTCAAACGTGACAGGCAGGGCATTTGTGTTCGGTGAGGAAGATATGGCGGAAAGGCTCGCAAGGCATATCGTTTCCCCTGTCCGCTTCGTCGATGAGATAAATGCGCTCTATGCGGACGGATATGACCGCTACATCGAATGCGGCCCCGGCAAGGTGCTTGCGGGACTTGTGAAGAAGACACTCAAGGGTGTAGAGATAATCTGACGATGACATCGGGTGATGACTATGTATAGTTTCGGACTGCTCGGACATCCGCTCGGGCACAGCCTTTCCCCTGTGATACATGAGAAGCTGATGAAGCTGATAGGCATTGAAGGACGGTACGGTCTTTATGACGTGCCGCCTGAGCAGCTCCCCGTGAAGATGGGGGAGATACTCTCCCTTGACGGGGCAAATGTGACGATACCCTACAAGGGGGATGTCATACCTTACCTTGATGAGCTTGACGACACGGCGAAGAGGTATATGTCCGTAAACTGCATCGCTGTCAGGGACGGGAAGAAAACAGGATTTAATACGGACTGCGTTGGGTTCATCCGCTCCCTTGAGGGTGCGGGCGGACGGCTTGACGGCAGGGTGCTGCTGTGCGGCTGCGGCGGCGTGGGCAGGATGATAGGCATAGAATGTCTGCGCCACGGTGCCGAGCTTACCGTGAAGGTGCGCCCCGGCAGGGAATGTACGGTGGATGGCGTTGCCGCCTACGCAAGGGAAAACTGCCTGAATGAGGTGAGGGTGGTCACGGCTGACACGGGCGAGGAGTATGACACCCTTATAAACGGCACATCCGTGGGGATGTTCCCGAATGTGGGATATTCTCCCGCAGATGAGGACACGGTCAGAAGAGCGGGCTTTGTATATGATGTGATATACAACCCGTCGGAGACTCTTATCATGAGATATGCCCGCAAAAACGGCATTCCCTGCACGGGCGGCATGGCGATGCTCGTGTATCAGGCTGCCGCCGCCGAGGAATACTGGACGGGCATGAAGTTCGATGATGAAGATGTGGAAAAGATCGTTGATGAAATGATGGAGATGATCTGATGAGGCGTGAACTCGGAGGAGGAACTGTCCTGGCGCCGGTGCCTGCGGTACTGGTAACGTGTTCGTATGAGGGCAGGAGGAACGTATTTACGGTGGGATGGACAGGGATAGTGAATACCCGTCCTCCGATGCTGTATATCTCCGTCAGACCCGAACGCTTTTCCTATGAGATGATAGACAAGTCGGGCGAGTTCGTGGTGAACCTCACCACTTCGGCTATGGTGAAGGCCGTGGATCTGTGCGGCAACAAAAGCGGCCGTGACGCGGACAAATTCGCACTGTGCCGCCTTGACACGCAGGAGTCGGAAAAGGTGTCCGCCCCCATCATTGCCGCATCTCCCCTGGCTCTTGAATGTCGGGTGAACAGGCGTGTGGAGCTCGGTTCCCATACCATGTTCATTGCGGATATAGTCGGGATGAGCGCCGATGAGAGATTTCTCGACAGCAAGGGAAAGCTCAATCTTGAACAGGCAGGGCTCATGGCATACGCACACGGGCAGTATTCCGTCCTCGGCAAGGGGCTCGGCAGGATAGGATATTCGGTGAGGAAGAGAAAATGAAAAGGATCATATGTGGTGCGGTGCTGTCTGCGATGATCCTCGCTTCATGCAGCAGAGCCGTTCCTGTAAAGGAAGAGGATCTTATCGGTACATGGGTGCGCACATCGGGCGACAGTACCTGTGAATGGACATTTGAGATAGACGGAAGATACAAGGAAAAAGTATACACGGACAACGATGAGAAGTTTGAAATGGAGGACTCGGGCAAATACGTCTTCGAGGACGGCAGCGTCACGGTCACATTTGAGACATACGGCACATCGGCACAGTTCAAGGTAAAAATGGACGGGGATACCATGACCCTTTCAAATGACGATGTGACATACACCTTTGAGAAGAAATGATCGCTGATGCACACGCACATTACAATGATGCGGCATTTGACGGGGTGCGTGAGGACATCATTGTCAATGCAGTCAGACAGTGCGGCATCATTGTCAATGCGGGAGTTGACGAAGAGAGCAGCCGAGGATGCGCCCTGCTTGCGGAGAGATACGGCGGACTTTATGCGGCGGTCGGGATACATCCGCAGCACAGAGGGGATGTATCCGCTCTGGCAGGACTGTGCGCCGAAAGAAAGACCGTGGCTGTGGGTGAGACGGGTCTTGATTACAGGGATGCGGACGGGAGCGAACGTCAGCGTCAGCGAGAGTTGTTTATAGCACAGATACAAATTTCCAAATCGTATAATTTACCGCTTGTAATACATTGTGTAAATGCGTGGGGAGATATGACCGACATATTGCGCAGATACCGTCCCTTCGGCATAATGCACGGCTTTACGGGGTCGGCTGAGGCGGCAGCCGAGCTTGTGAGGATGGGGATGTACATCTCATTCGGCGGCAGGCTGACCTATGACAACGCAAAAAAGGCGCATAAGGCTCTGCTTGCGGTGCCCGATGACAGGCTCCTGCTGGAGACGGATGCTCCCTTCGGTCCTGCGGCGGGACGCATGGGAGAGAGATCGGGATGGGAGGATCTGGGCATTACTGCGGCATTTGCGGCACGGATGCGCAGAATGACAGAGGAAGACCTTGTAAAGACGGTAAATGACAATACTGCGAGGATCTATGAAATTTGATTTAAAAGGTCGGGTCACTCCGACGCTCATGATGGCACAGTTCATAATATGCGGATTTGTGGGGTGGGTGTACGAGACTGTACTGACCTCGGCGGTGTTCGGCTATTATGTGGACAGGGGAGTGCTGAATATCCCGCTGCTGCCGATATACGGAGTGTTTGCCCTGATACTTCCCTTTGTGTTCCCGAGGAACACATCATGGCTGAAGATATTCTTTGCAGGCACGGCAGGAGCGACGGTGTTTGAGCTGGCGGCATCCTACCTCACGGAAGCGGTGCTGGGATACAGGCTGTGGGACTACTATGACTGGAAGTTCAACCTTGACGGGAGGATATGCCTGGGTGCGAGCCTGATCTTCGGACTGATGATACTGCTCTACATGAAGGTTATAGAACCGCTGACATTATACATGAGCAAGAACGGCGGAGTGCTGTTCACCATTGCGGTGTGGACGGTTGCGGTGGGTGCCGCAGGAGCGGAGCTGTATCTTATGATAAGCAGATAATCAAGGCAGCGATGTCCCCCGCCTCTAAATGGCAGCTCATGCCATTTGGTGGCATGGGTTCCATCTTGATATTCAGTAGGGGATACAATCCCCTACTGAATATCGGCAAGCTTTCGCTTGCCGCTGCTTTCTTGAA
>JAFUHM010000090.1 GCA_017468865.1 Oscillospiraceae bacterium
CCCAACGAGAGCGGCAAGGGCTATGAGTTCACCAACTCCGTTGTCGGCGGTGCTATTCCAAAGGAATACATCCCCGCTGTTGACAAGGGTATCCAGGGTGCAATGAAGGCCGGCGTCCTCGCAGGATATCAGGTAGTTGACGTTAAGGTAGACCTCTATGACGGTTCCTACCATGAAGTTGACTACTCCGAAATGGCTTTCTCCATTGCCGGTTCAATGGCATTCAAGGAAGCTATGAAGAAGGCTGATCCCTGCATACTCGAACCTATCATGAAGGTTTCCGTATTCGTTCCCGAAGATCACATGGGTACTGTTATCGGCGACCTCAACTCCAGACGTGGCGCTATCCTCGGTCAGGAGGTCAACAACGGTGTGGCTCAGGTAGATGCTAAGGTTCCCCTTTCCGAGATGTTCGGTTACTCCAACGACCTGCGTTCCAAGACTCAGGGCCGTGGTAACTACACAATGGAACCCGATTCCTACACTGAAGTGCCCAGATCCGTTGCGGAGAAGATAATCTCCAGCAGGAGCAAGTCCAACGACTGATCCTGATTTGGAAAAAAATTTCCAAAAACTATTGCATTTTTCGTTGAAATCTGCTACAATATAACTTATAGATACCCTGCGGCAGTCGGCCTGCAATGTCAGCTGCCGTTAGCGGATCGGTAAACCAAATACAGAGGAGGAAATCCCCATGGCAAAGCAGAAGTTTGAAAGAACCAAGCCCCATGTAAACATTGGTACCATCGGTCACGTTGACCATGGCAAGACCACTCTTACTGCGGCTATCACCAAGTATCTTTCCCTTAAGGGCCAGGCACAGTTCGAGGACTATGCTAACATCGACAAGGCTCCCGAGGAGAGAGAGAGAGGTATCACTATCAATACCGCTCACGTTGAGTATGAGACTGACAAGCGTCACTATGCTCACGTTGACTGCCCGGGTCATGCTGACTACGTTAAGAACATGATCACCGGTGCTGCACAGATGGGTGGTGCTATCCTCGTTGTTGCATCTACCGATGGCCCTATGGCTCAGACCAAGGAGCACCTTCTCCTTGCTCGTCAGGTTGGCGTTCCCTACATCGTAGTATTCATGAACAAGACTGACCAGGTAGACGATCCTGAGCTTCTCGAGCTCGTTGAGATGGATATCCGCGAGACTCTCGACAAGTACGAATTCCCCGGCGATGATACTCCTATCATCAAGGGTTCTGCATTCCAGGCTCTCGACAGCGCTTCCAAGGATCCTAACGATCCCGTATATGCTCCTATAAAGGAACTCATGGATGCTGTTGACGAGTACATCCCCACTCCCGACAGAAAGGCAGACCTGCCCTTCATCATGCCTGTTGAGGACGTATTCACTATCTCCGGACGTGGTACTGTTGCAACCGGTAGAGTTGAGAGAGGTCAGCTCAAGACCGGCGATGAAGTTGAGATCATCGGTCTTACTGACGAGAGAAAGAAGACTGTCGTTACAGGTATCGAGATGTTCAGAAAGATCCTCGACTACGCTGAGGCAGGCGATAACATCGGTGCGCTTCTCCGTGGCGTTGAGCGTAAGGCTATCGAAAGAGGACAGGTTCTCTGCAAGCCCGGCTCCATCAACCCCCACACCAAGTTCTCCGGTCAGGTTTACGTTCTCTCCAAGGATGAGGGCGGCCGTCATACTCCTTTCTTCACCAACTATCGTCCTCAGTTCTATTTCAGAACTACCGACGTTACTGGCGTTATCACTCTCCCCGAGGGTAAGGAGATGTGCATGCCCGGCGATAACGTAGAGATCAACGTTGAGCTGATCACTCCTATCGCTATCGAGGAAGGCCTCCGTTTCGCTATCCGTGAGGGTGGCAGAACCGTAGGTTCCGGCGTTGTTACCAAGGTAAACAGCTGATCATAAAAGATCGATCCTAAGCCGCACGGTGCCTGCAAAGGCCGCTGTGCGGCTTTCTCGTTAGAAAGATATGATATGAAATATGATGTTACGGGAATGAGCTGTGCCGCCTGCTCTGCGGCAGTGGAGAAGGCAGTAAACGGCGTTGAAGGAGTTACCTCCTGTCAGGTAAATCTCCTCACCAACTCCATGGATGTGGAAGGCACCGCTTCTCCGGCTGCTGTGATCTCCGCCGTACAGGGAGCGGGATACGGCGCAAATGTCCGTGGCAAGAAGGCGGACGTTCCTGCCGCCGATGATACAAAGCCCGTGGTGATAAAGCTCATCTTTTCTGTCCTGCTGACCCTTGTACTGATGTACTTCTCAATGGGACATATGATGTGGGGTGCTCCCGTGCCGCCATTCTTTGTGGGCAACCACATAGCCATGACTTTGCTCCAGATGATGCTTGCGGCGTCAGTCATGATACTAAACGGCAAATTCTTCATAAACGGTACAAAGGGCGTGCTGCACGGCTCACCGAATATGGACACCCTTGTTGCCATGGGGTCATCGGCTTCATTCCTGTGGAGCGTATACGCCCTGTTCATGATGACGGATGCACAGGTCAGGGGCGATACGGACGGGATCATGACATGGATGAACGACCTCTACTTTGAGTCCGCCGCCACCATACTTACCCTCATAAGCGTGGGAAAGCTGCTGGAAAAGATCTCCAAGGGGAAGACCACCAATGCTCTGAAGGGACTTATGGAACTTGCCCCCAAGACCGCCTGTGTCATCCGTGAGGGAAAGGAACAGGTCATTTCCGCTGAGGATGTGGTGATGGGCGACGTGTTCATCGTCCGCCCCGGCGAGAGCATCCCTGTGGACGGCATAGTAAGGGACGGTGAGTCGGCTGTCAATGAGGCTGCACTTACGGGTGAGAGCATACCTGCGGACAAGGCGGCAGGCGACAAGGTATCCGCTGCGACCATAAATCAGACAGGCACCCTTACCTGTGAGGCAACGGGTGTCGGTGAGGACACCGCCCTTGCAAGGATAATACGGATGGTGAGCGATGCCGCCGCCACGAAAGCACCTATCGCACGCCTTGCGGACAGGATAGCGGGGATATTCGTGCCTGCGGTGGTCATTATCGCACTGGTGACGACGGCTGTGTGGCTCATAGCAGGGGCGCAGACCGCATTCGCCCTTGCACGGGGTATCTCCGTACTTGTCATCAGCTGCCCCTGCGCACTGGGACTTGCCACACCCGTTGCCATCATGGTGGGAAGCGGTGTCGGCGCAAAGAACGGCATACTGTTCAAAAATGCGACCGCTCTGGAACAGGCGGGGCAAACACAGATAGTCATTCTCGACAAGACAGGAACAGTCACATCGGGGGAACCCGAGGTGACGGATGTCATCCCTGTCGGGACGGACGAGGACAGGCTCCTCTATTATATCTGCACCCTCGAACATATGTCGGAGCATCCCATTGCAAAAGCCATCATCCGCAAGGGTGAGGCATCGGGGATAAATATCGGGAAGGCTGAGCGGTTTTCCGCACTCCCCGGAAACGGGCTTTCCGCTTGGATAGACGGACATGAGATAGTCGGGGGAAGCGTGAAGTTCATTTCTCAGGGCACCGATATATCCGACTATGCAAAGACCTGCGAAAGGCTCTCGGATGAGGGCAAGACTCCCCTTATGTTCACCTGTGACGGCAAGCTCATGGGTGTGATCGCAGCGGCGGACAGGATAAGGGACGACAGCGCCTCCGCCGTAAAGGAAATGCACGACATGGGGCTCACGGTCATCATGCTCACGGGGGACAATGAGCGCACCGCAAATGTCATCGGACGTGCGGCAGGCGTGGATGAAGTTATCGCAGGGGTGCTCCCCGAAGGCAAGGAACGGGCTGTCCGTGCCTTTTCGGAAGTCGGAAAGACCGCTATGGTGGGCGACGGCATAAACGATGCCCCCGCTCTTACCCGTGCGGACACCGGCATTGCCATTGGTACGGGCACCGACATCGCCATTGACTCGGCTGAGGTCGTGCTGATGAAGAGCAGTCTGTCGGATGTGCCTGCGGCGATACGGCTGTCAAGGGCGGTGCTTCGGAACATAAAGGAGAACCTGTTCTGGGCATTTATCTACAACATCATCGGCATACCCCTTGCCGCAGGAGTGTGGATACCCATATTCGGCTGGAAGCTGGAGCCTATGTTCGGTGCGCTTGCCATGAGCCTTTCTTCATTCTGTGTAGTGTCGAATGCGCTAAGGCTAAATCTGGTGAACATACGGCACGGATATGCGAGAAACAGCACCATCAGCATAAAAGACACCGCAGAGCGGCTGCGTCGGGAATTTGCCGTAAAAGCCCCCTCTTATGACATCATAGTGGATGTGGAGGGCATGATGTGCGAACACTGCGAAAAGCGTGTACGCAAGGCACTTGAAAAGCTGGAAGGCGTGGCGAGCGCCTCCGCCGATCACAAGGCAGGCACCGCATCGGTGACGCTGTGCGGCACCGTGACAGACGATGACATAAGAAAAGCCATAACCGATGCGGATTATGGTGTGAAAAACATTATAAGAAAGTGACACATTCGCTGTGAACACAAAAACCTCTCTTCTGACGGAAGAGAGGTCTTGTATTTCATGCGGTGATCACAGGAGCTTGTTTGCTGCTGCCAGCTTGACGCTTATGCAGAACAGCTCAAGTGCCTTTGCCAGATCATCAAGTGTGGGGAAGGAGGGCGAAAGTCTGATGTTGCTGTCTGTGGGGTCGTTGCCGTAGGGGTAGGTAGCGCCTGCGCCCGTGAGGACAACGCCTGCTTCCTTGCAGAGCCTTACGACTTCCTTTGCACAGCCCTCGGGAGTGTAGACGGAAACGAAGTAGCCGCCCTTGGGTACGTTCCATGTGAGGATGCCGAGGTCCCCCAGCTCACGGGCAAGGGTATCGACCACAAGATCAAACTTGGGGGCAAGTATCGCCATGTGCTTGTCCATATACTTGCGGAGGCCGTCAGCATTGCCGAAGTAACGGACGTGGCGGAGCTGATTTACCTTGTCGTAGCTTATGTTCTGCATGGCAAGGAGCTTCTCGGTGAACTTGATGTTGTTCTCGGATGCGCATATAACTGCCACACCTGCACCGGGGAAGGTGATCTTGGATGTGGATGCGAACTCATAGATCATGTCCTCATTGCCGTACTTTGCAGCTTCATCGAAGATGTTGAGGAGGGAGTCGTGATCCTTCTTGAGGTGATGTATGCAGTATGCATTGTCCCAGAAGATGCGGAAGTCATCAGCCGCAGGCTTGAGGGCTGCAAAGCGTCTTACAGTCTCATCGGAATAGGTGTATCCGTCGGGATTGGAATACATGGGCACGCACCAGATGCCCTTGATGAGGGGATCGCTCTGCACGAGCTTCTCCACCATGTCCATGTCGGGGCCTTCGGGACCCATGGGCACATTTATCATCTCGATGCCGAATGTCTGTGTAACTCCGAAATGTCTGTCATAGCCGGGCACGGGGCAGAGGAACTTTACCTTCTCGTTCTGACACCAGGGCTTGCTGCCGCCGTATACGCCGAAGGTGTATGCTCTTGCGACTGCATCGTACATCAGATTAAGGGATGAGTTGCCGCCTACGATGACCATGGAGGGCTTTATCCCGAGGATGTCGGCGAAAAGCTCCTTAGCCTCGGTGATACCTGTGAGGAAGCCGTAGTTGCGTACATCCACCCCGTCCCTGTCGGTAAGGTCGGAGGAAGAATCGAATACATCGAGGATAGGCATGGACATATCAAGCTGAGCCTTGCAGGGCTTGCCTCTTGACATATCAAGTTTGAGTCCCTGTGCCTTGAAACTGTCATACTGTGCCTGTGCGTCGTTTTTGAATTTTTGGAGCTGTTCCTTGTTCATTTCAGAAAGTTTCATGATCTCACCCTTGTTTTAATATACTGAATATGTCTGTCTGACTATGTTTGTTCATGTGTTAAGTACAGGCAGGATACTGCGGACTTTCCCCGAAAAGCGGACAGGGACACAGCATCACGCCACATATACTATAATAGTACATCTTTTCCGATTTTGCAAGTACTTTAAGTAAAACTTTCAAAAATCATATGTTTACACAAAAAAACCGCTTTTTTATGACCCAACTTGTATGTTATGCAGACACCGCAGCAGCCGATGCACACATGGCGCACCGGCTGCCGCAGGAAATATGTTTAAAAAGATCGTTTTGTCTGATTAAACATGGCGGGCTGAACCATCAGCCGTTGAGGACTGACATTACCAGGCCGTTCATCTGTCCCAGATTAAGGGGATGAGAGGACTTTACGATGTAGTTGTACTGTCCTCTTGACCATGTTGCCACATAGTAGCCGTCCCTTGTGCCTCTGTAGATGACGGGAACGCCGCCTACATATGTGCGGAATGTGCCGGGATAGCTGTAGGACATTCCGACTGAACCTCTTGCCTTGCGCACGATAAGAGTCTTGGCACCGTTTGCGTATGTTGCCTGTGCGATGTTGGCGCTTACCACGCTGGTATTTCTGATCCTGTATCCGTTGGTATAGGTGGGGACTGTCAGGGTGACACCGCCGTTGTTCACGGGGCGGACATAGCCGGGGTTATAATTAACGGGCTGACCGTTGGAATTGTGCATCGGGGGCTGTACTGTTACGGCACCTACCGCACCTGCGGCAGCGGAAAGTACGGATGCGGAAATTACGGCAGCTGTGAGTGCGGACATGATCTTAGCAGACTTCTTAAACATAATTGATTCCTCCATGAGCTTTAGCTCGTTGTATTGTTTGTATTGGTTTCTTACCTTTTGTACATTTAACCGACGGAACTCTGAAAAAGTACCAGCGAGATAAAAATTTTTTTTGAAAAACTTTTTTGCGGTCATCACATCATATGATGAACTGCCGTGTAGGGCTCGGCACTGTGAGTCTTGGGCTGTACTGCCGATACTCCCGAGCCTGCCGAGAATACGGATGCACATACAGCCGCTGCCAGCAGTGCTGACATTATCTTAACATACTTCTTGAACATATTGTTCTTCACCATGATCTTTTCCTCCATGATAGACCTTTGTATCATTTCTTTGACCTGCGTATATTTGACCGAATGAGAATAAAAAATGTCCCACGGAAACCGAAAATTTCCGTGGGACTCTTTATCCTTTGCGGCAGATGTACATCCTTATCTATGCTCCCCGAATCTTTCTCTTCTTTTCTTCATCGGCTCCCTCGGATTCGCAGAGCTGATCTATGAACAGTTCCGCTTTGCCCTTGTTCCTCTCGGACAGGCTGCGGAACCGTCGGAGAAGCTCGGATTCCTCCGATGTAAGTGTCACATCTGATTTATCCCTGATATTCGTCCTGCCTGCGATGTAGTCAAGGCTCACATCATAATAATCCGCAAGCTCCACCGCACGGCAGAAGGGTATCTCCCTCTCCCCCTTTTCATACTTGCCGTAGTACTGCGCCGTAGTCCCGAGAACACCCGCTATGTCGGTCTGTGTCTTATCCGCATCTTCACGCAGATCTCTTATCCTTTTATACATGGTAGCACCTCCAAATCACGCATAGTGACCAAAAAAGAACGTTATTTCTATTACTTTTTAATAAATTTTATCACAAATGATTGAAAGGACTTGACAAATCAATCTAAATAGATTATAATATGAGGGTAAATAGTCATATTAGGTTAGTCTAACCTAAATAAAGACATAGGAGGATTCATAATGAGAAAGCAACTTAGAAAAATAACCACAGGGTTGCTGGCATTCGCTCTTGTTACCGGTACTCTTCCGGCAGGCATCAGTAATGTATTACCCGACACCGGCGCTGTTGTATCTGCGGCAACACCCGTGACCATCAAGGACGAGTGGAAGCCTAAGGCTGTAACAGGTCTCGGATACACAGGAGATGAACTGACACTGGTGAACGCACCCACAGCACTGCCCGACGGCTACAGCATCCAGTATAAGGTAGGTACGGGTGAATGGTCTAGAACTGCCACGGCTGTCAATGCCGGCACATATACCGTTAAGGTTAGATACGTACCGTCTGCCACATCTGATGATATAGTTGCAGGCGACGACATCACCGTCACCGTAGCGAAGATGGTCGCTCCCCTTACCGTAACAGCTAAGGCAGGCCTTGTATACAACGGCAACGAGCAGGTTCTCGTTACTGAATCTGCAAATGTTACAGACGGATACACCGCACAGTACAGCACAGACGACGGCAAGACCTGGTCTGCCGATCTTCCCACAGGCACAGACGCAGGCAAGTACTCTGTAAAGTATAAGTTCGTTACAGAAGAAGAGGGCAAGGAAGACACCGCAGAGAAGGATCTCACCATAGAGATTGCCAAGATGAAGGCTCCCGAACTTACCGATGCACAGAAGCCCACCGCCAAGGAGAAGCTTGCATACACAGGCGAGGATCAGGAACTTATCACTGCTCCCGCATCTGCAGTTGACGGCTGGACTATCAAGTTCGCAGCCGGCACAGATGATCTTGCAGAGGATATCCCCACAGGCAAGGATGCAGGCAGCTATACCGTAAAGGTAGTATATGAGGGCGATGACAACCACGAGACATTCAACGGTGCGAGCCTGAAGGTAGACATCGCAAAGGCAGAAGCTCCCGAGACTCTCGCAAACAGCCAGCGTCCCACAACTGCCAAGGGTCTTGCGTACACAGGCGAGGCTCAGGATCTTATCGTACCCGCAGCAGAACCTGTAGAAGGCTACACTGTAAAGTACAGTGCAGACGGCGGCAACACCTGGTCCGAGAAGATACCTACCGGCACCGACGCAGGTGAATACACCACCAAGGTAAGATTCGTAGGCGATAAGAATCACAAGGACTTTGATTCCGCTGCACTCATCACTACTATAAACCCGGCCGGCGCACAGTTAGGTATGTATAGCAAGAATGGTCTTACATATACCGGTGAACCTCAGGTACTTGCCGAACTCAAAGGATATGATCCCGGAGAAGGCTATTCTATCAAGTACAAGGTAGTTACCTACGAGGATTATAGGACTACCTATGAATACAATGAAAGAAGAATAATAGAAGATACAACTGTAGCTGCCGCTGACAGTGCAACTGCGACTGATGTTGGAGAATATTTGGTCGTTGCATACTTCGAAGGCGATGCTAACCACAAAACAGACTGGTATTTGTGGGCTCGTAAAGTTACTATCGCCCCTGCCGCTCTCACGCTCACCGATGCTCAGAAGCCTACCGCAGTTGAAGGCCTTATCGTAAATGACAAGGATCAGGAACTGGTAAAGGCTCCCGAAGAGAAGGTTGAGCACTACACCATCCAGTATGCTATCGGTGCAGATGAATTCTCCGACAAGATACCCACAGGCAAGGATGTTGGTACTTACACCGTCAACTGGAAGTATGTAGGCGAGAACGAGAACTATGCTGATACAGCTGCCGAGTCTATCGAAGTGACCATCGCTCCTCAGGAGACATGGACTTCACCTATCGCAAAGAGCGGTCTTGTTTACACAGGCGAGGCACAGGAACTCGTTACACCTCCCAACACCTCCGCTGGCGCATACACTGTAATGTACAGCCTCGACGGTGAGACATGGGCTAAGGAAGTTCCCACAGGCACAGATGCAGGCGACTACACCGTTAAGATAAAGTACCAGGGCGACGGCAACCACGAAGACTTCACAGGCGAGGAGCTCAAGGTGACTATCGCAAAGGCAACTGTTGACAGCGTTGATCCTGCTCAGATGCCCACAGCTGCTGACGGTCTCGTATACACAGGCGAGGCTCAGGAACTCGTTATCGCTCCCGATGAGGCTCCCGCAGGCTACACCATCTCCTATGCAGTTGGCGAGGGTGAGTTCTCCGAGGAGATACCCACAGGCACAGATGTGGGCGAATACACCATCAAGGTGAAGTTTGAGGGCGACGACAACCACGAGGGATTTGACGGCAAGGATCTGCTTGCTGTGATAGGCAAGGCATCCGCTCCCGAGCTCACCGATGCACAGAAGCCTACCGCAAAGGAAGGCCTCAAGTTCACAGGCAATGCTCAGGAACTCGTAAATGCTCCCGAGGCTGCTCCCGAGGGCTACACCGTACAATACAGCCTCGACGGCACCACATGGTCCGAGGATATTCCTACAGGCACAGCTGACGGCGAATACACCGTTAAGGTAAAGTATGTTGCTGATGAGAACCACGTTGACTTTGACGGCGAGGACATCAAGGTGACAATAGCCGATGCTGTTAAGCTCACTCTGGCTAAGCCCGAGATAAAGATCGCATTCGGCGGACGCACCGTTCAGCTCAACTGCTCCGATCCCGACGCTGAGATCTACTACAACTTCGGTTCTTCCAACATCACCACCGAGTGCCAGCACGTCAAGGCAGGCGAGACTATCTTCGTTGATACTCCCAGAACGGGCAAGGATGCGTTCATGTGCTACAAGGCATACAAGGACGGCGAGTGGTCCGAGCTTGGCAAGTGGGGCGTTCTCAATGTCAAGATAGATCAGCCTATCATCAGACAGTCCGGCAACAAGGATTCCGAGACATTCAGGATCTACACTCAGGCTAAGAACAGCTACATCGTATACACCGTAGACGGCACCGATCCTTCCATCGTTGAAGGCAGCCAGCAGCTCACCATCAAGAACGGCAACATAATCTGGGCTACCGACGGCAAGATCACCGTCAAGAAGGGACAGACCGTTAAGGCTATCGCAGTTCGCAGCGGTCTTGTAACTTCCGACGTTCTGACCTATACTTTTGAGTAATTCTATTTCCCGAACCTCATAAACAGGGGATCCCCGCTCTCACGAGCGGGGATCTTCTGTAATGTATGTTTTGACCCCGTCAGACAGACGGGGTCTTTTCCTTGTGAGGCTTGTCCGGGACACCCTTCAGGTGCATATCGGAGATCTTCAGCTGTATGCCCCAGCCTTCGGCGATCTTCTCTCCTCGGCGGATGATGCGGCTGCGGTTCTTGTTGACCACGCTCACCACCAGCTCATCCTGCTTCTTTCTGGGGATAAAGCGGAGAAATCCCTCTATTACGCCCTTCTTCTGGGCGGCATTGATGATTGCATCGGGAAGGGGGATGTCCTCTCTCTTCAGATGAGGGATGAGCACCCTCAGCAGTCCTGCATAGTCCATATCGTCTATGTCGATAGTGAGCCGCATTTTCATAAGCCTGCCCTCCTGCGTCAGTTCACCTTCACGCTGTCGATGAACGCATCAAATATGGGGTCTGTCTGATCTTTATAGGGTTCGGGACACTCCACCATGATGTAGAAGGCATCCTCATCGGAGTAGAAGTAGTACACCCTGTCGTAGTACTTGCCTGCAACGATCTTTTCATCGGTTAGTATGGGATTGCCGTCGTCGTTTAGCTTCTGTGAACCGTCCGCCTCAGTCTCGTACAGGAACTCATATGCGGTAACGGTGTAGTCGTATCTTATGGCGTCAAAGCCTGCGACAGTGGTCTTGACGGGGTCGGAGAACTCCGTATCCGCCTGGAACATCATGTTGTTGACCTTGATGCCTGCGCATCCCTGATCGGCAAACACATCAAGGCTCTGGAACTCCTCCTTGAAGTTCTGACCGAAAATGCGGATAGAGCCGATGTTGGACGAATACATCTTAGCTTCCTTGTCATCCTTGATGACATCCCATCCCTCGGGGATATCGCCGGATATCTTGAATATGGCGAGATCCTCCTCTTTCTCGACCTGCTTGCCGAAATAGATGCTGACCGTCTCGTCCTCGCCCTCCTCGGAGGGGTGATCCTGCATCGGAGGGGTCACTTCGGTGACGCTCTGCTCGGCTTCGGATGCCGTGACGGTGGTCTGTGCGGTCTCGGTCGAGGGGCTCTCGGAGGAGCATCCCGAAAGGAGCATCAGAGCCGCTATCGCAAGTATGTGTCTTTTTGTTATCTTCATTCTGCTATCTCCCTGATCAACATTGTCTGTTTGTCGGATATCCGTCAGCAGACCCTGTCCACGGCGGATATCAAGATGGAACCCGCCTGTACGGCGGGGAGACATCACTACTCTGATTATACCGCAAAGGAGCGGATTTGTCAACATCATTTGGTAAAGTCCGTATGAAACCGTGATGAAAATTATGTGATAATCAAGGCAGCGATGTCCCCCGCCTCTAAATGGCAGCTCATGCCATTTGGTGGCATGGGTTCCATCTTGATATTCAGTAGGGGATACAATCCCCTACTGAATATCGGCAAGCTTTCGCTTGCCGCTGCTTTCTTGAA
>JAFUHM010000091.1 GCA_017468865.1 Oscillospiraceae bacterium
GACCGTTCTTTTCAGTGCATCGGAATAGATCTTTACGGTAAGTTCAGCCATAACATAACACCCCCGGCGGGTACGACCCGCAGCGATTACGTTGATAAGATATGTCATGCCTTTTCCAACTGGCACGGCATATCAAAAATGTCAAGGTTGTCATAGATGTTCATTGCAGGCACGGCCTGCAGCAATCTCGGCAGGTACGACCCGCAGCGAATCCGTTGATAAGATATGTCACGCCTTTAATAAACGGCTCAGCATATCAAAAATGTCAAGGTTGTAAGAAACCTCCGTCATAAATATTGCGGCTCACATTTGCCCGCCTGCCGAGTCAATAAATAATACGTCCCCCATCATAAATGAACGAACCGGCTGCGGCGGGTACGACCCGCAGCGATTTCGTTGATAAGGTATGTCATGCCTTTAACAAACGGCTCGGCATATCAAGAATGTCAAGGTTGTAAGAAACGTCCGTCATATATATTGCGGCTCTCATTTGCTCGCCTGCCGAGTCAATAAATAATTCGTTCCGCATCATAAATGAACGGATCGGGTGCAGGCACCGCCTGCCTGCCGAGCCGTAAACGAAAGGCTCCGCATTATAAATGAACGAATTAGCCGCCGCCATTGGCGGCTGGTCGGGGCGACAGGACTTGAACCTGCGGCATCTTGCTCCCAAAGCAAGCACTCTACCAAACTGAGTTACGCCCCGCTCTCCTTATTTTAGCACATAAAGGTCGGAATGTCAAGAACGCCGCACCTCTTTGTGACATATGCACAAACAGATGCGGCGGAGCCTGAGATTTTTTGGCTATGCCATCACTTCATGAAAGCGGTGAAAGCCTTGTAAGTCTGGTAAACGTCGGTCTTTGCAACGATCTCGAAGGGAGCGTGCATACAGAGAACGGGAACGCCGATGTCGATGGTGTCAACATCGAGGTTGGCGATGTATGCGGCAACAGTTCCGCCGCCGCCGAGATCGACCCTGCCGAGCTCGCCTGTCTGCCAGATAACGCCCGCATCGTTCATTATGCGGCGGATCTTGCCCATGAATTCGGCGGAGGCATCGGAAGTGCCGGACTTGCCTCTTGCGCCGGTGAACTTGGTGATACATACGCCGTAGTTGATGAATGCCGCATTCCGTCTTTCGAGGACATCGGGGAATGTGGGGTCGAATGCCGCATTCACGTCAGCGGAAAGGCATTCCGACCTGGACAGTACGGTGTATCCGTCCATCTTGAAGCACGCAGCCAGATCGTTTATGAAATAGCGCAGGTAAGCGGATTTAAGACCTGTTACACCGTCCGAGCCTGTCTCCTCCTTGTCGGCAAGTATGACGAGAGCGGTCTTTTCGGGGGTCTTGTCCATGTCCATGAGGGCGGAGAAGGCAGTGTATGCGCATACCTTGTCATCATGACCGTATCCGCCGATGAGAGAGCGGTCAAAGCCGATGTCACGGGGCTTGCCTGCGGGAACGGCGTCAAGCTCGGCAGAAACGAAGTCATCCTCGGTGATGCCGTACTTCTCGTTGAGAAGCTGCATGATGAACAGCTTTACCTTCTCGGAAGCCTCATCATCCCTGAAGGGCAGAGAGCCTATCATGATGTTGAGCTCCTCACCCTTGACTATCTCGGTGGATGCCCTCTTCATCTGCTCCTGTGCCAGATGAGGGAGAAGATTGGTCACTACGAATACAGGGTCGCCCTCGTCGTCGCCGATGTTCACGGGGATCACTTCCCCGTCAGCCCTGACGATCACGCCGTGCAGCGCAAGGGGAACGGTGGGCCACTGATATTTCTTTATGCCGCCGTAGTAATGTGTCTTGAAATAAGCCACCTCATCCTGCTCAAAGAGGGGATTTTGCTTAAGGTCAAGGCGGGGGGAGTCGATGTGAGCGGCTACAAGGCGCACGCCCTCATGCACGTCCTTGGTGCCGATGTGTGCGAATATGACAGCCTTCCCACGGTTGAGGTAGTACACCTTGTCGCCTGCCTTGTACTTCTTCCCCTTCTCAAAGGGAACGTATCCGTGAGCCTTTGCCGCCTCCACGGTGAACTTTGCCGCCTGACGCTCGATCTTTGCCTGCCCCAGGAAATCCTTGTATTCCTCGCAGTAATCGAAGCACTTCTTCATCTCATCCTTGTCCATGAGAAGTCCTGCGTGCTTCTTCGAGGAGAACAGCTTATCCTTCAGGAGCTTGGACTCGCTCTGCTTGTCCGTCTTTTTTGCAGCCATATATATCATCCTTTCATAGGTTTGCCTTTGCTAACTTGCTATCTTATTATATCACTTTACATTGGCGTTGTCAAGTGAAAAAGGCGGAGGATCACCTCCGCCTGATGTCCGTCATATCTTCACGATCTCACCGACGGTGTTGGGGCCTGCGCATACCGCATTGGACTCATCCGTGTCGATGTGCATAGCCAGTTCGTACTTGGGGGAGACTCTGCATACCACGTCGCCGAGGATGGCACTTCTGCCGTCAGACTCGATCTTGACCCATACCACATCCTTGTCCTTCACGCCGAACTCCTCAGCCTGTGCAGGGTTGAAGTGGATGTGACGCTTAGCCACGATAACGCCTTCGCTGAGCTCTACCTCACCGCAGGGACCTACCAGCTTGCACGCACCCGAGCCTGCAACGTCGCCGCTCTCACGGATGGGGGCAGCGATGCCGATGGAACGTGCATCGGTTGCGGAAAGCTCCACCTGGTTCTCAGGTCTTACAGGACCTAAGATGCTCACGTTGGAGAGAGTCTTCTTGGGGCCTACCACGTCGATGCGCTGCTCGGAAGCGAACTGACCGGGCTGGGAAAGCATCTTCTTGACAGTAAGTTCAGCTCCCTTGCCGAACAGTATCTCGAGAGTCTCCTGCGTAACGTGAACGTGACGTGCGGATGTCTCAACCATAAAAGTTTTAGCCATGATGATCTTCCTTTCTATGATCAAACAGTGTTACTTGTACACATTCGGGAACAGCACCGCTGTCCCTCTATCTCAGTCGCAGAGCGACTTGAGCTTCTTTTCCAGTTCTTCCTTTATCACCTTGGGAGTGGCAGCGCCTCTGAGCGCCTTTGAGCACTGACCCATCAGGAAGCCGAATACCTTGACGTCGCCGCCCACATACTGACCTACGGCCTTCTCATTGGAGGCGATGACCTGATCTATCACCTCAAGCACCTTGCCTGTGTCGGTGACGATGAGCATACCCCTTGCCTTTGCGATCTCCTCGGGGTCGCCGCCCTTCTCTGCCATTTCACGGAATATCTCCTTGGCATCGTTCTTGGATACCTTTTCCGTGTCGGACATCTGCACCAGCTTAGCGACTTCGGCAGGGGAATACCTGGGAGCGGTCTTGTCTATCTCGCCAAGGTTGATGCGGCGGAGTATCTCGCCGTTGATGAAGTTGACCAGGGACTTCGGGTTGTCATAAGTCTTCAGGGCATCCTCGAAGAAGTCGGAGATTACCTTGTCGGAAACGATGATCTTAGCCTCTTTTTCGGGTATGCCGAAACCGATGTACTTAGCCGTCCTCTCACGGGGCATTTCGGGAAGCTCGGCTCTCAGTCTCTCCAGATCCTCGTCACGCAGATTTACCTGCTTGATGTCGGGATCGGGGAAGTACTTGTAGTCGTGAGCATCTTCCTTGGAACGCATGGACTTGGTCTCGCCCTTGTTCGCATCGAAACGGCGTGTCTCCTGTACTATCTCGCCGCCCCTGTCGAGTATCTGCGCCTGACGCTTTATCTCGTACTCAATGGTGCGGTATATGGATTTGAGGGAGTTTACGTTCTTTATCTCCGCCCTTGTGCCGAACTTGGTGTCGCCCTTTCTCATGAGAGAGATGTTCACGTCCGCACGGATAGAGCCTTCCTCCATCTTGCAGTCGGATACGCCCGCATACTGGAGCAGGAGTGCGATAGTCTCCACCAGCACCCTTGCCTCCTCGGGGGAGCGCATATCGGGCTCGGTGACTATCTCCACCAGAGGCACGCCGCAGCGGTTGTAGTCGCACAGGGAAACTCCGTTGAGGTCGTCATGCACCAGCTTGCCCGCATCCTCTTCAAGGTGGATGTGGTTGATGCGGATGACCTTGCTCTTCTTCTCGCCGTTCTCCTCGTATTCGATGGGCACCTCACCTGCAAGGCAGATGGGGAGGTTGAGCTCGGATATCTGATATGCCTTGGGAAGGTCGGGATAGAAGTAGTTCTTTCTGTCCCATACGGAGAACTTGTTTATCCCGCAGCCCAGAGCGTAGCCTGCCTTTATGGCAAACTCCACGGCTCTCCTGTTTATCACGGGGAGGGTGCCGGGAAGGCCTGAGCATACAGGGCAGCAGCGTGTGTTCTTTTCGCCGCCGAACTCTGCCGAACAGGTGCAGAACACCTTGGAATTTGTAAGCAGCTCGGAGTGGATCTCCAGGCCTATAACGGGGATATAATCTGATACAGCCATTGCCGATCCCTCCTTAAAGTTTAGCCGGAATGCGGCTGAATTGTTTCTCGAATGCGTCTGCCGCAGCTATGAGGGAAGCCTCGTCCCACATCCTGCCCACGATGGACATACCGATAGGCATACCCTTCGAGTCGTAGCCGCAGGGAGTGGAGATGGCAGGCAGGGATGCGATGTTCACGGTGACGGTGCAGAAGTCTGCCTGATACATCTTCTTCGGGTCGTCGATGTTCTCGTTCACGCCGTATGCCACGGTAGGAGCGGTGGGAGTGATGATGAGGTCGCACTTTGTGAAGATGTCCGCATATTCCTCCCTTATCTTCTGGCGAAGCCCCATTGCCTTGCCGTAGTAGGCATCATAGTAGCCCGAGGAAAGGGCGTAGTTTCCGAGAAGGATGCGGCGCTTTACCTCGTCGCCGAAGCCCTCGCTGCGTGATGCGATGATAAGGTCATTGTAGGAGCCCACGATGTCCGAGCGGTGGCCGTACTTTATGCCGTCGTAGCGGGACAGGTTGGAAGATGCTTCTGCCGATGCGATGAGGTAGTATGCAGCGATGGCATACTTGAGGGACGGCATGGAAGCCTCCACGATCTCGGCACCCATAGCCTTGTATGTGTCTATGGCAGCCATGACGGAGTTCCTTACCTCGTCGTCCACGCCCTCAGCGAAGAATTCCTTCACCACGGCGATCTTCACGCCCTTCATGCCCTTGCCTATCTTCTCGTTGAAATCGGGTACGGCATTGCGTGAGGATGTGCCGTCATGGGGGTCGCTGCCTGAAATGGCATTGAGTATGATGCCGCAGTCCTCAGCGGATCTTGCGATAGGGCCTATCTGGTCGAAGGATGATGCGAATGCCACCAGACCGTATCTCGAAACACGTCCGTATGTGGGCTTTATGCCCGTGACACCGCAGAATGAAGCGGGCTGACGTATGGATCCGCCCGTATCCGAGCCGAGGGATGCGGCACAAAGATCGCCGCCCACAGCAGCAGCCGAGCCGCCGGATGAACCGCCGGGAACACGGCTAATGTCATAGGGGTTGCGTGTCTTTGCGAATGCGGAAGTCTGAGTGGAGCCGCCCATGGCAAATTCGTCAAGGGAGGTCTTGCCGAGCATTACCGCATCCTGAGCGTCGAGCTTCTCCATGACGGTCGCATTGTAGGGAGGCACGAAGTTTTCGAGCATCCTTGATGCGCAGGTGGTCTTTACGCCCTCCGTGCAGATGTTGTCCTTTATGGCAAGGGGTATGCCCGTAAGGGGAGCAGTCTCGCCCCTGTTTATGCGCTCCTGTGCCTTTTCGGCAGCAGCAAGAGCCTTGTCCGCAGTCACGGTGATGAAGCTCTCGAGCGACTTGTCAACGGTCTCTATCCTTTTGAGATATTCTTTTGTGAGCTCAGGTGCGGAGATCTCCTTCCTGTCGAGAAGTTCCCTGAGCTGCTTAACGGTTTTCTCTGTCATAGCGTCTCCTTTACTCTACTACCTTAGGTACGACGAAGCAGTTATCCTGATTTACGGCATTCTGCAGCAGCTTATCCGTGGGGAGCGAGGGCTGAGCCACGTCCTCACGCAGATCCTCAAGATAGACATTGTGATTGTCCTTGTAGGGATCGTAGGTCACGTCTATGTCCTTGATGGTGTCCATGATCTCGATGATGCTCGTCATATCCTTTACCGCCTGTTCAAGCTCCTCATCGGTATAGGACAGCTTTGCAAGCTTGGATAAGTATTTGACCATTTCCAGTTCCATATATCTGATCCTTTCTGTTATGAAATTATTTTGCGAAAGCAAAGATAAGCACGGCGAGAGCTATCGCCGCATATATCAGATCGTTTATTATGATCCATTTTGCCATGGGGTCGAATACGTTCTGCGGATCGGACGGGTCGAGCTGTATGTCCACATACGTCCCTTCCTCATGTATGGGTGCGAAGAACAGGGGAGCCTTTTCCGAGCGGGCGCTGTATCTTATGCCGCCGTATTCATACTCGTAGGTCACACGCCGTGAGTAGCTTCTTCTGCGTCCGTATCCCGAGGATGAGTCCGTTATGTCCGCTACCCTTGCCCTGACCGTCTCCGTGCAGCCCCTCTTCTTCCAATAGGTGAGAAACGCAAAGAATAACATCAGGACGAACACCGCAAGAATTACAAGGATCCTTCCCGACATGATCTGCCTCCTGTCTTTCAAGCCCCGTGGTCATATGATACGGGCTATTATCTCGTTGGACACCAGCATACCCTTTACCGTAAGGGCGTATCTGCCGCCCTTTCGTGTCATCAGTCCCATTCTGACGAAGCCCTCCGCCCTGCTCCTTCTCTCCCCCTCAAGGGCGATGCCCTCGGTGAGCCTGAGTCCGAGCATGATGCGCTCCTCTTCGGGGTCAACACTCTCTTCGTCCGTGATCTCCGCCTGACGGGGAGCCGTGATGAAGCTGTCTATCCCCCGGGGGACGTGGAAGCGCCTGCCTCCCGTAAAGGAATACGCACCGGGGCCTATCCCCACATATTCCTCCCCGTGCCAGTAAATGAGGTTGTGCCTGCATTTACAGCCCTCTCTGGCGAAGTTTGATATCTCGTACTGTTCAAATCCCCTGTCCGCAAGATACTGCACCGTCATTTCGTACAGGTCTGCCGACCTGTCCTCATCTATGCCCGAAAGCAATGTGCGGTCCCTTGAAAGGGGAGTGCCTTCCTCCACCTTCAGTATGTATGCGGAGATATGGGTCAGTGGCAGGGAAGTCATCACATCCAGTGTGTGACGGAGTTTCCTCTCGTCCGCAAAGGGGAGCCCCAGCATGATGTCGGCGGAGATATCGTCAAAGTATCTGCCTGCCGTCTCTATGGCACGCACCGCCGTCTCTGCGTCATGTATGCGGTGCAGCATGGCAAGCTCATCGTCATTTGCCGACTGCACCCCGAAGGAGATGCGGTTCACCCCCGCATCACGGTAAGCCGCCAGCTTGTCTGCGTCCACCGTCTCGGGATTTGCCTCCATGGTCACTTCCGCATCCTCTGCGGTGTCGGCGGCACAGAGGATCTTTGCCGTCTGTGACGGCGGCATGAGGGTCGGAGTGCCGCCCCCGAAGAAGACCGTGTCATAGTGTCCGCCGTATGCGGTGATGTTTCGTGTCACCGCATCTGCGTACCTCTCGTCCGCCTCTCCCGCAAGGGAGTAGAAGTCGCAGTATATGCACTTCTGCCGGCAGAAGGGGATATGTATGTACAGCCCCTTACTCATCGAGCTTGAGCACCGCCATGAATGCCTCCTGAGGCACTTCCACGCTGCCGAGCTGACGCATACGCTTCTTGCCCTCTTTCTGCTTTTCGAGGAGCTTCTTCTTTCGGCTGATGTCGCCGCCGTAGCACTTGGCAAGCACGTCCTTGCGCATCGCCTTTACAGTCTCACGGGCGATGATCTTGCCGCCTATGGCAGCCTGTACGGGCACTTCAAAGAGCTGACGGGGGATATTGTCCTTGAGCTTCTCGCATATCTTTCGGGCGCGGCCGTAAGCCCTGTCCGCATTCACGATGAAGGAAAGCGCATCCACTACTTCACCGTTGAGCAGGATGTCCAGCTTCACCAGCTTTCCTGCCTCATATCCCGCAAATTCGTAGTCAAAGGAAGCATAGCCCCTTGTCCTTGATTTGAGGGCATCGAAAAAGTCGTATATTATCTCATTGAGGGGCAAAGTGTAGTGTATCTCCACTCTCGTCTCGTCAAGGTAGTTCATGTTCTTGAACGTACCTCTGCGCTCCGTGCAGAGATCCATGATGTTGCCCACGAATTCCTTCGGGGACAGTATCACGGCATTGACTATCGGCTCCCTTGCCTCTGCGATAAGGGTGGTGTCGGGGTAGTTCGACGGATTGTCGATCATGACAGTCTCGCCGTTTGTCAGATGTATCTCGTATATAACGGAAGGTGCGGTGGTGATGAGGTCGAGGTCGTATTCACGCTCGAGCCTCTCCTGTATTATCTCCATATGGAGAAGTCCCAGAAATCCGCATCTGAAGCCGAATCCCAGTGCGGCGGAAGTCTCAGGCTCAAAGGAAAGGGATGCGTCGTTGAGCTGGAGTTTTTCCAGAGCCTCACGCAGATCCGTGTAATGTGCGCCGTCCGCAGGATATATGCCCGAGAACACCATGGGGTTCACCTCACGGTAGCCCGGGAGAGCTTCGGCACAGGGCATATCCGCCAGCGTGACGGTGTCGCCCACCTTGGTTTCTCCTATGGACTTTATGGAAGCGGTGATGTAGCCTACTTCGCCTGCCTCGATCTTCCCCGAGGGGACAAGATCCACAGCCCCCATGAAGCCGACTTCCACCACGTCAAATTCCGCACCCGTCGCCATCAGATGAATCCTCTGTCCGGGTCTGAGGGCGCCGTCCATGACACGCACATATATTATAACGCCCTTGTACGGGTCATATACGCTGTCGAAGATGAGAGCCTTCAGGGGAGCATCGGGGTCGCCCGAAGGAGCGGGGATGTCCGACACTATCCGTTCAAGTACGGCGTGTACGTTCTCCCCCGTCTTTGCGGAGATGCGGGGAGCATCCTCCGCAGGGATGCCGATGACGCTCTCTATCTCGGCGCAGACACGTTCGGGGTCTGCGGAGGGAAGGTCTATCTTGTTGATGACGGGAGCTATCTCCAGATCATGCTCGATGGCAAGGTAAGTGTTGGCAAGGGTCTGAGCCTCGATGCCCTGGGACGCATCCACCACCAGCACCGCTCCCTCGCACGCCGCCAGTGAGCGTGACACTTCATAGTTGAAGTCAACGTGACCCGGCGTATCGATGAGGTTGAGCACATATGTCTTCCCGTCGTCGGCGGTATATCCCAGCCTTACGGCTCTCGCCTTTATGGTGATGCCCCTCTCACGCTCGATGTCCATATTGTCAAGGAGCTGCTCCTCCATGTCACGCTTTGCCACGGTGGAGGTAAGTTCGAGTATGCGGTCGGCAAGGGTGGACTTGCCGTGGTCGATATGGGCTATGATGCAGAAATTACGAATGTTGTCCATCATGTGTTGTGATCCGATACATGGAATTTCTTGAGATTGCCTATCTTGCTGCTCCTCTCACGGAGGACTTCCTCGACTTGGGTGATGTCGAGCCCTCTCTCCGCACAGAGCACCGCAACGTGATAGAAGAGGTCGGCGATCTCGTTTTTCAGTTCGTTGTTGTCATGATTTTTTGCGGCGATGACCATTTCGGTGCATTCCTCGCCGCACTTTTTGCATATCTTGTCCACGCCCTGCTCAAAGAGGTAGCAGGTGTAGGAATTTTCCTGAGGATGTTCCCTTCTGTCAATGACTACATTGTAAAGGTCGTTCAGTACGCTCATGTGTTGTTCTCCTTTATGGGAAGCATCTTCAGCTTTCCCGTCTCAAAGTCTATCTCCCTGTAATAGCAGGTGCGGCGGTACTCATCGCCGCTCATGGTGTGGCATATGCCGCCCCTGTCGGGGGAGGCAAGGAAGACCAGGGAATTCTGCTCGCAGTTGACCAGTACCCTGTGAAGGGTGTAGGTGTTGCCCGATGTGTCCCCCTTATACCAGAGACAGCTTCGTGAGGTGGACCAGAGTATCACCTTGCGCCGCCTGATGCTCTCTTCGAGAGCCGTGCTGTTGACATATGCTATCAGCAGGACTTCCTTTGTGGCGATGTCCTGCACGCACACGGGTATCACGCCGCTCCCCGTGATGCTGTCTATCTTTCCGAAATCAAGAGAAAGCTCAAGGCTCTCTTCAATATCCGTCCTGCTCATACTATCCTCACCGGTATGCCGTGGTCCTTCAGTTCACGCTTTGCATCCGCCACGGTGATCTCGCCGAAGTGGAAAAGGGATGCCGCCAGTGCTGCGGAGGCTCCCGTCTTTTCGAATACTTCGCTGAAATGTGGAAGAGCGCCCGCTCCTCCGCTTGCTATGACGGGGATGCTCACCGCATCGCAGACCGCCGACAGCATATCTATGTCAAATCCTGCCTTGGTGCCGTCCGCATCTATGGAGTTGAGGCATATCTCGCCCGCACCCAGGCTCTGGGCACGGCGCACCCATTCGATGAGGTCGAGCCCCATGTCAACACGTCCGCCGTTGATGTATACCGTCCACTTTCCGGGGGATACCATCTTCGCATCCACTCCGAGGCAGATGCACTGGGAGCCGAATATGTCCGCTCCGTCCTTTA
Organism: Oscillospiraceae bacterium; assembly: GCA_017468865.1. Lineage (GTDB taxonomy): Bacteria > Bacillota > Clostridia > Oscillospirales > Ruminococcaceae > Huintestinicola. The sequence goes on from JAFUHM010000091.1 coordinate 10,642, forward strand.
TCAGCTGAGGACACTTGACCGCCTGTGAATTGACGGATACCTTGTCCGCACCCGCACGCAGAATCTCACGGATGTCATCGACGGACTTGATGCCGCCGCCCACGCACAGGGGGACAAACACCTTCCGTGCCGTTTCCCTGACCACGTCCAGGAACACGCCCCGTCCCTCGTATGATGCGGTTATGTCATAGAATACGATCTCGTCCGCACCCTGTCTGTTGTATTCCTCAGCGAGCTTCACAGGGTCGCCGACTTCCCGTATGCCCTCGAAATTCACGCCTTTGACCACCTTGCCGTCACGAACGTCCAGACAAGGTATGATCCTTTTAGCCAGCATGGTCATCCCTCCGTTTCACTGCATACTTTTTTATTTTACACCATTTCGCATCATTTTTCAAGTCATTTTTGTAAATTTCTTGGACAAAGGTCAAGAAAACTTTCCTCAGCCCCTTTAAAAATGCACAACATAGCTTGTCGGGGAACGTGCTGTATTGTGCGTTTGTGTAAAATTTCCGTTAAATGCTTGCATATGGCTGTGGACTGTGATATAATGGAAAGTCGTTAGATCAGGAAAGGACGAGATATATGGTACGCAATGACCTTAGAAATATCGCAATAATCGCCCATGTTGACCATGGCAAGACCACTCTTGTGGACGAGATGCTCAAGCAGGGCGGCGCATTCAGGGAAAATCAGGCAGTAGAAGAGCGTGTGATGGACTCCAACGACATCGAGCGTGAGAGAGGCATCACCATACTTGCAAAGAACACATCCGTTATGTACAACGGAACCAAGATAAACATCATAGACACACCGGGACACGCCGACTTCGGCGGCGAGGTGGAGCGTGTGCTGAAGATGGTGGACGGCGTGCTCCTGCTCGTTGATGCGGCAGAAGGACCCATGCCCCAGACCAGGTTCGTGCTCTCCAAGGCACTTGAACTCGGACACCGCATAATCATCGTGGTAAACAAGATCGACCGCCCCGATGCCCGTCTTGACGAGATAGGCGACGAGGTGCTCGAGCTTCTCCTTGACCTTGATGCCAGCGATGCCCAGCTCGAGAGTCCCATCCTGTTCTGCTCGGGTCGTGCGGGCACCTGCTCCATAAGCCAGTATGAGGCAGGCACGGACTTGAAACCCCTCTTTGACACCATCATCGACTACATCCCCGCTCCCGAGGGCGACGAGAACGGCGCTCTCCAGATGCTCATATCCTCCATCGACTACAACGACTATGTGGGAAGGATGGGCATCGGCCGCATCGAGAGAGGTTCGATAAAGGTGGGTCAGCAGGTGACGGTAGGCGACTACCACGAACTCCACAAGCCCTATAATTCCAAGATAGTCACCGTCAGCCAGATCGAGGGACTGAACAAGACCAATGTTGAGACTGCCACCGTCGGCGACATTGTGTGGATATCGGGCATAGAGAACATCACCATAGGCGACACCCTCTGCGCAACGGACACATATGAGCCGCTCCCCTTCGTGAAGATAAGCGAGCCTACCGTGGAGATGACCTTCTCCGTCAACGACTCACCCTTTGCGGGGCGTGAGGGGAAGTTCGTCACATCCAGACAGCTCCGTGAGCGACTTTTCAAGGAAGTGCTGCGTGACGTGTCCCTGCGTGTGGCTGAGACAGACAGCACAGATGCCTTCCGTGTCTGCGGACGTGGTGAGATGCACCTGTCCATACTTATCGAGAATATGCGCCGTGAGGGGTACGAGATGGGCGTTTCCACGCCGAAGGTGCTCATGAAGGAGATAGACGGCGTGATGTGCGAGCCTATGGAGCGCCTTGTCATAGACGTTCCCGAGGAGAGCACGGGCACAGTCATGGAGAAGATGGGCACACGAAAGGGCGAGCTCCAGTCCATGCACCCCCAGGGAAGCCGCATGAGACTTGAATTTATCATCCCTGCAAGAGGGCTTTTCGGATACAAGAGCGAATTCCTCACCGACACCAAGGGCGAGGGCGTTATGAGCCATGTGCTCGACTCCTACCAGCCCTACAAGGGAGACATCCCCAGAAGGAACACAGGCTCCCTCATCAGCTTTGAGACGGGCGAGTCCATCACCTACGGCCTGTACAACGCACAGGAGAGAGGTTCGCTGTTCATAGGCGCAGGTGTGCCCGTATATGAGGGCATGGTAGTCGGCGCATCCCCCAAGTCGGAGGATCTGGTGGTCAACGTGTGCAAGAAGAAGCACCTGACCAACACCCGTGCCAGCGGCTCGGACGATGCCCTCCGCCTGATACCTCCCCGCAAGCTCTCCCTTGAGGACAGCCTTGAATTCATCGCAGACGATGAGCTCCTTGAAGTCACGCCCAAGAGCATACGCATCAGAAAGCGCATCCTTGACAATGCCCTTCGTGCCAAGACAAAGGCAAAGGAAAAGTAAGCAGGCTGAGCCTGCACCCATTCGTTGATCCATTTGTATTGGACATATGCGCTGAGGCTCGGCATATAATCAAGGCAGCGATGTCCCCCGCCTCTAAATGGCAGCTCATGCCATTTGGTGGCATGGGTTCCATCTTGATATTCAGTAGGGGATACAATCCCCTACTGAATATCGGCAAGCTTTCGCTTGCCGCTGCTTTCTTGAA
>JAFUHM010000092.1 GCA_017468865.1 Oscillospiraceae bacterium
TTCAAGAAAGCAGCGGCAAGCGAAAGCTTGCCGATATTCAGTAGGGGATTGTATCCCCTACTGAATATCAAGATGGAACCCATGCCACCAAATGGCATGAGCTGCCATTTAGAGGCGGGGGACATCGCTGCCTTGATTATACCATAAAACTCATAGAAAATCAATAGATATGCCGAATTTCTAAACCGAACGGACATATTCAAACCCGGAACGGGTGCAGGCACCGCCCGCTTATTATATTACGGATGGAAAATCAATAGCTGTGACCCATTTATTAAACCGAGCAAACGTAATCAAGCCCTAATGGGCTGTGGGCGCCGCTCACCCTTCGTCAAGGAATACCTTAGAGCCGGTCGCACCACGCTGACCCTGGTATTTGCCTCGGTAGGGATGCTCGGCATTCCTGTCCATACGGGCAAACACGAGCTGCCCCACTCTTCTTCCGGAAGAAAGCTCTATGGCGCAGCGGTTCGCATTGAACAGTTCCAGCGTTATCTCTCCCGCAAAGCCGGGATCCACCCAGCCTGCATTCTGTATGAACAGCCCCATCCTTCCCAGGGAGCTGCGCCCCTCCACAAATGCGGTGAGGTCATCGGGGAGGCGGATGTATTCCATAGTAGTGGCAAGCACGAACTGTCCGGGCAGGAGCAGGTACCTGTCGGCGGTGATGGTCTTGTACTGTATCTCATTCTCCAGATCGACTATCCCCGCCGATGAATCCTCGATCACGGAAAATGTTCTGCCAAGCCTGATATCCACGCTGGCAGGCTGTATCTGATCGTCCGTTACGGGCGAGATCTCAAGCGTCCCGTCCCCGATCATCTTCTTTATCGTATAGTCCGACAGTATCATTGCACTGACCTCCTCCGTCTGATCTGTAAACTTATTCTCTTTTCAGCCTTGCAAACTTAGCCATGACCTTCTTTGTCCCCACGGAGTCAAAGGCGATCTCCAGCATCTCATCTCCGCCCATAGGTTTTGCGGAAAGTATCATGCCTCCGCCGAATTTAGGATGCACCACACGCTCACCCACCGAAAAGCCCGTTTCTCCCGGGGGCAGAGGTGCTGATGCGGTGCGCTTGGATACGCTGACCGTGTCGCTGCATGGTGCGCCCGGCAGTTCCTCGATGAGGTCGGGGTCTATCTCACGGACAAACCGTGAGCGTGTGTTGTATTGTGTCTGACCCATGAGCAGACGGGAGCGTGTATGTGTGATATACAGCTTATCCTTCGCCCTTGTGATCGCCACATACGCAAGACGGCGCTCCTCTTCAAGCTGAGATACATTATCCTTTGAGCGCTGTGACGGGAAGATGTTCTCCTCCGCCCCCACCAGGAATACCACGGGAAATTCAAGTCCCTTTGCGGAGTGTATGGTCATCATATTCACCGCAGGCTGATCATCCTCTGCCCTGTCAGCATCCGAGTACAGAGCCGCCTCTTCCAGAAATCCCGCCAGTGACGGCTCCAGCCCCATATCCGTGCATCGTTCGGTGTAGATGCGTATGTTCGATTTCAGCTCATCTATGTTCTCCGCACGGGTAACGCCTTCGTCGCCCTCTTCACGCAGCATCTCCGCATATCCCGTGACGCTCATGATCCTGTCGATGAGTTTATCGGCGCTGTTATCCTCGGCAAACTCACGAAGATCGGCAAACATGGCAGCCGTCTGTTTCAGAAGAGGAGCCTTCTTCACAAGGGGAGCATACACATCGGAATCTTCCATTATCCGCAGGGGATCTTCTCCCACCACGGAGGATATCTCCTCTATCATCGCCACCGTACTTTCTCCGATGCCCCTCTTGGGCAGATTTATCACACGCCTGAATCTTATGATGTCCGAGGGATTGACGATCACCGCCATATAGGAAAGGATGTCCTTTATCTCCCGCCTGTCGTAGAACCGCAGACCGCCTATCATGCGATAGGGTATCCTGCCTGTGCGGAATGCGTGCTCGATGGCGTTGGACTGCGCATTCATGCGGTAGAGCACGGCAAAGTCATCGTAGCTCATGCCGTTTTTCTCGCACTCCGCTATGGTGTCCGCCACATACTGAGCCTCCGCCCGCTCACTGTCCGCACGGTAAACGGTGATGATCTCACCGCCCTCACGGTCCGTCCACAGGGATTTCTCCTTGCGCCCCTTGTTGTTGTTGATGACGGAGTTGGCTGCATCGAGTATGGTCTGTGTCGAGCGGTAGTTCTGCTCAAGCCTTATGGTGCGGCAGTCGGGGAACTGATCCTCAAAGGAGAGGATGTTGTCGATGGTCGCCCCTCTGAATGAATATATGGACTGGTCGTCATCGCCCACAACGCACAGGTTGCCGTACTTCTGTGCCAGCAGGGACACAAGCACATACTGGGCGTGGTTGGTGTCCTGATACTCGTCCACCATGATATAGCGGTAAAGGTTCTGATAATGGTCAAGCACGTCGGGATGCTCCTCAAAAAGCCGCACCGTGAGCATGATAATGTCGTCAAAGTCCAGTGCATCCGACGCCCTCAGCCTTTTCTGGTATTCCTTGTATATGCGTGCCACGTTGGAGGTGAAGTAGTCGTTCCCCGCAGTGATCTCGTATTCCGTCTCATCCACAAGGTCGTTCTTCGCATCCGAGATATAGGACATCACCACTCTCTCGGGAAAGGACTTGGGCGAAAGGTCGAGTGCCTGCACGCAGGCCTTTATCAGCCTTTTCGTGTCATCCGTGTCATATATGGTAAATCCCTGACTGTATCCGAGTGCGGTTATCTCACGGCGAAGTATGCGCACGCAGGCGGAGTGGAAGGTGGATGCCCGCACCAGTGCGCCGTCATCCCCGAGCATCGCAGACAGCCTGTATTTGAGCTCTCCTGCCGCCTTGTTGGTAAAGGTGATGGCAAGTATCGACCAGGGCTTGACCGTATCTCTTGCCGCAATGTCACGGAGTATATCCACCTCATAGGGATCGTGATCCCCGTCGTAACATTCGAGAAATCCTCTCTCCTCGGCGGTAAGCTCCTCATCCGGGATAAAGTATCCGTCGCCGAAAAGTATCATGTTTGCGATGCGGTCCACAAGCACAGTCGTCTTTCCCGAACCTGCCCCCGCAAGCACGAGCACCGCACCGTCCTTGGCAAACACCGCCTCACGCTGGCGGTCGTTCATCCTGGAGAAATACTTCTCAAGAGCGGTCTGCACAAGAGTAAGCCCTGCCATGTGCCTGTCATGCTCATCTTTGAGCCGCTTTTCACGCTGCGCACGCTCTGCCGCACGCTTCTCACGGGATTCAAGCTGCCTGCGGAGATGTTCTTCCTCCTCCGCACGCACAGCCTCCTCGTACTTCCGCTTGTTTTCAAGGCGCTTCTTTTCCTCTGCTTCACGCTTAGCCTGTTCCTGCCTGCGCCTGCTTTCAAGGAGCTGCTGCATCTGAGCCTCACGCTCAGCACGCTCCTCAGCCGCTCTGCGCTCCCGCTCAGCACGCTCCGCTTCAGCTTTTTCCTGCATCCCTGCATATATATCCGCAGCTTTGCCCTTTACGTTCCCGTCCTCATCAATGTCAAAGTCGTCTATCCTGACGGTAACGCCCGTGCTGATGTCGGAGCCGAAGTAGATCACCATGCGGTGCTTCTCGCTGTCATAGGTCACGGTGGGGAAGCTCCGCTCCGCATTATACCTTATCAGGCCCTCCGTGTGGCGGATGCGGTTGGATTCGCTCGATGAGACATCGGGCTGAAGGATGATGATATCCGTGATCCCTCTGTCCGAATAAAGGCTGTGGAGTGCGGCGAACTTATCGGCGGTATCACTGTTTGCGTTCGTGTTGCGGAAGAATGAGACAAGCTCTATCGCCGCCTTCTTTCCGCTCGGATACTCTATTATAAGATCCGTCCAGTGATCCTCTGTCAGCGGCTCCTCCGCATACACCTTTCTGCCAAGGGAGCGGAACCTCTCCGCCAGCAGCCACTTCAGTTCCTCCAGCTCACGCTTGCGGTCAAAGAAATGCTTATACCGGCAGTCCTCTCCCAGACCCTTCTTGTGCCTGAAATAGGCGTGTTTCTTCTCACCGTAGGAAAAGTCCAGGAAACTGCCGCACCCCGGACAGGTGAGGCGGTCCTCATGAGCCGCAGCGTACAGCTCATCGTGACGCTGTGACCCTCTCTCCACGAACAGGGCATTTACTCTTTCTCCGGATAAAACAGCATTAAGCATAATTTACCTCTTTTTAAGCGATCCGTTTGCCACGAGCCAGCCGAAGATGCCGCCGCAGGCACCTCCCACCAGATGTGCCAGCTGTGACACATTGTCCGCCGTGAACAGTCCGTCTATTATCTCCGTCCCCAGATACAGCACCGTCACAAGGATGAGTGTAAGAGGTATCTCCGACTTGCCCGCATTTGCAAAGGAGGAGAGGAGTATCATCATAAAGACCACGCCCGATGCCCCCAGCAGTGCGGAATGGGGAAAGAAGATAAAGAACACCAGCCCCGTAACAAAGGCGGTCACGGTTATCATCCCCACAAGGAGCCTGCCGCCGTATTTCTCCTCGAGCATGGGACCCACGAGGAGTATTATCATGAAATTGTTCATGTAATGCGACAGATCCGCATGACCCAGGACGTGCAGGAAAAATCTCGGATATGTCAGCACATCACGCAGGGGAGCCTTATATACCGAGAACAGCAGGGTGTTCGACACTCCACCCGTGATGCGGTTGAGGATAAGTGCGCCCAGTGAGATAAGTGCAAACGTGATGACCACGGGGGAATTGTATTTTATCTTCGGAAGTTTCATGATGCACCCCTTTGATACAGAATGATACCGTTGTTCGGAGACCGATATAGTAAAAATGCCGTTTTTACTCCGTATCTGAGAGTAAAAACGGCATCATATGGGCTTGTGCTTACTGAGCTGCGTAAACGCTGACCTTCTTGCGGTCACGTCCGAGACGCTCAAATCTTACAACACCGTCAACAGTTGCGAACAGTGTGTCATCAGAACCCTTGCCAACACCAACACCGGGATGGATGTGTGTGCCTCTCTGACGAACGATTATGTTGCCTGCCTGAACGAACTGACCGTCGGCACGCTTAGCGCCAAGACGCTTGGACTCGGAGTCTCTGCCGTTCTTGGTAGAGCCCATTCCCTTCTTATGCGCAAAAAACTGCATCGAAATGCGGATCATAGCTGTAACCTCCCTTGGTTCAAGTTATCGCACGGTCACGCTGACCGTACCGGGGTAATCTTCGGAAATGAAGATAAGGTGTTCCATAAGTGATGATATCAGCTTCACGGAAGGGCTGTCATCCTTCACGGCGAAAGGCGGCAGATAAAGCTCTATCCGTCCCTCATCCGGCACCACGATCACCTCGGCATCAACACCGAAGAAATCCGTTATGGTGTTGCAGGCAAGCTCGACTGCGGAGGAAACTGCGGCACATACCACATCTTCTCCTCTGTCCGCCCATCCTGCGTGACCCTTTACTGTAAAGCCGAACAGCAGGCCGTCCCTGCTCCCCTTACGGATGAAATCGGCTTCTATCATGCCTTGATAGCGTCGATCCTTACCTTAGTATAGGGCTGTCTGTGACCCTGTTTCCTGTGGGAAGAACCCTTCTTGGGCTTGTAGGTGAAAACGGTTATCTTCTTGGACTTGCCGTTCTTGATGACCTTAGCCTCAACGGATGCGCCTGCAACATAGGGAGCACCTACATTGATGGAGTCGCCGCCGACTGCTACTACCTTGTCAAAAATAACGGTATCATCTGCGTCAACAGGAAGCTTCTCGATGAAGATCTCATCGCCCTCCCTGACCTGATACTGCTTTCCGCCTGTTTCGATCACTGCGTACATTTTTGGCACCTGCCTTTGATTAAAACTCGCTGTACGGGTACGGATGCGGACATCCGGTTTTACACCCTTTCCATGCGGCAAATATCATTATAACACATTTCAAGCCCCTTTGTCAAGGGGGACGGGACACAAGCCATAAAAATTTTCGCACCATATCCGCCCCTGCTTTGGCAAATTTGACGAAAGGGGAACCCCCCCTCTCCCTTGTGCATTTTAGACAATCGCCGTGCGAAAGGGATATGCAATTTGCGGAAACGTGTCGGCTCGGTTGAAATGTTCATATTTTTGTGTTATAATCCATACAGCAGATATTTGCGGACAGAGATCCATTACAGTCGCAGGAGGTCAGTGTAATGCAGAAAGAAGCCGGCGTCAGGCAGAAGATGAAGATCGTTGAGCTGATAAAGATATTTACCGAAATGAGCGATGAGAGCCATGTGCTTACTATATATGAACTAATGGAGATGCTCAGGGAACGGGGCATCAACGCCAACCGCAAGACCCTTCTGGATGACCTTTCCCTCCTTGAGGAAGACGGCTACCCCCTCGCATTCAAGAGGATAAGCAAGAAGAAGGGCTACTATTTCGCATCCAAGCAGTTTGAGACGGCAGAGCTCAAGATACTTGCGGATGCGGTCTCCTCCTCCAGATTCGTTACGGAGAAGAAGTCAAAGCAGCTGGTAAAGAAGCTGCGCTCCCTCACCAGCAAATACGAGGCTGAGTCCATAGACAGCAAGTTCTATGTGCCCAACCGTGCCAAGGCAGGCAATGACAGGATATATACAAATATAGATGTCATCAGCGATGCCATGAAGGAGAAGAAGAGGATCACATTCAAGTACTTCAATTACTCCTCTTCAAAGAAGAAGGTATACCGCCCGTCGGCTTATGTGGTATCCCCCTACAATCTTGTATGGAACGACGGATTTTACTATCTCGTGTCGGGCTATGAAGGGCATCCCGACTCACCCACTTCATTCAGGGTGGACAAGATGGACGATGTGGCTGTGATGGACGTGGAGGCGGCTCCCGCTCCTGCTGATGTGGATCTGAAAAACTACATCAACATCGCATTCTCCATGTTCGGCGGAAAGACCGAGACAGTCAAGCTGTATTTTAAAGAGTCCCTGGCAAATGCCGTAATGGACAGGTTCGGCTCGGAAATATCCCTCATCCCCGCAAAGGACGGCTTCACGGTGAACGTGGATGTCATCCCCTCCGCTCCCTTTTACAGCTGGCTCGCACAGTTCGGCACGGCTGCGGAGCTGTTGGGGCCCGAGAGCGTCCGCAGCGCATTCAAGGCACATCTTACGGATGTCCTTTCCAGATACTGATGATACGGGTATTGCTTGGCGGTGACGTGGTAGGATCACGGGGCTGTGCGTTCGCAGTCCGTGCAGTCCGCAGTCTGCGTGACCGTGTGGATGTAGTTATACTCAACGGGGAGAATTCCGCCGACGGCAACGGGATCACCCGCAGCTCGGCTGAGTCGCTGTACACCGTCTGCGACGTTATCACCACGGGTAACCATGCTTTCAGGCGGCGTGAGTTCACAGAACAGTACGACGACCTTTCCTATGTGCTAAGGCCTGCCAACTACCCCGAAGGCACTCCCGGCAGGGGAGTCTGTCTTATCGACAAGGGGTCATACAGGCTGGCTGTGATGAACATATGCGGCACCGCCTTCATGGACGATCTGGACAATCCCTTTGAATGTGCGGAGCGGCTCCTGACGGGCATTGACACGAAGAACATCATCCTTGACTTCCATGCGGAGGCGACCTCGGAGAAAAAGGCGATGGGCTTCTTCCTCGACGGCAAGGTGTCGGCTGTCATGGGCACTCACACTCATGTGCAGACCGCAGACGAGATCATCCTTCCCCACGGCACGGCATACATATCCGATGTGGGGATGTGCGGCACGGAGCTGTCCGTGCTGGGAGTCGAAGCATCGCTGGCGGTGCGCAAGCAGCGCTACAAGCTGCCCGTCCGCTTTGAGGAGGCGGCAGGCGAACAGATATTCTGCGGAGCCATCGTCACCATAGACGAGCGGAGCGGCAGAGCGGCAGAAATAAGCAGGGTACAAATCCGTGAAAAGGATCTTAAATAAATACCGCCATTAGGCGGTATGTGTAATGGATGGGGCTATATATGGAAGTACTTAAAGTATCGGCAAATTCATCTCCGCACATGGTAGCAGGCGCTATCGCAAGCGTGATGCGCAACGACGGCAAGGTGGAGATACAGACCCTGGGCGCAGGGGCTACCAATCAGGCAGTCAAGGCTATCGCCGTGGCAAGGGGATACCTTGCACCTGTGGGGATAAATATCGTATGCTCTCCCCTTTTCGGCAAGGTGGAGATAAACGGAGAAGAGCGCACGGTCATCAGATTTATCTGCTTTGACTGCGAGGAATGACAAAAGGGGAGGCTGTCCTCCCCTTTCCTTATGGTGCGCCGATGCAGTCGAGCGCCTTGTCTCCCGCCCCCGTGAAGTCGTGATCGAGGGTGAGGATGTATACATATACGAATGTCTTGTCCTTCTGCGTGATATAGTAGGTGATGTTGCCGCCGGATGAGGAAAAGACTATCTTCCTGAAAGGCACGCCGTCTACCGTGACATCCTTGTTCTCTGCGACCGAGTAGCCGAGGATATCGCCCTCCATCTGCTTTGCGATGATGTCGGCAAGGTCTGAGGCGGTGGTGATGCTGCTGTCCTGCTCACTGGCAACGATTATGTCGGAGGTACCGCCCGTTGCGGCGTATTCGCATTTGAAGGCTTCTGCGCCCCTCTTCTGCGCCTTGTTATAGCAGACGATGTAGTGGCTCACCTTTGCCGTGTCGTCACCCGTATAGGAAACAAAGCCGTCAGGCGTCGTCACCGAAAAGATGCCGTTGGAATACACCCCGTCCTTCACCGTGCCCGCCTTGTAGGACGAACACCCCGTCAGCACAAGTGCGGCTATCATCAGCGCCGATATTATCCTCTTCATTTCTGTCCTCCCGCATGATAAGATAGTTATATTATATTACAGTACATATCCCTTGTCAAGGGTCGGGGCATGAGAATATGATGAGCGGAGGGTTAAAATGAGATTAGATTTTGAAAAATGGGCTTGCAAATCACGCATATATATAGTATAATATCTACATAACCGATAGGAGGGGATAATATGACTATCTGTCCTGAATGTCACAGACTGAGCCGTGACGATGATTTCTGCTCATACTGCGGAGCGGCGGTGTTCGGATATACCGACTATTCCTCAAAGACGGCATCATGCCTTGACATTGACAGACACAGCCATGACAAGATAACATATGACGTGTCGGAGAGGGGCACACGCATAAAGGAGCGTGATCCCGTGAATATTGATCTTAGCAGTGTCAACAGCTTCTCGGACTTCAAGAAGCTGATAAACTCCACACAGGCGGAGTTCACGAACAGGTCGGGCTACCCCACAGGAGCGAACAGCACGGGCAATATCCGCGAGATCATGAAAAATCTTAACAGTCCCGATCCCAGGAAGAGACAGCCTGCCGCAGGCGCAGCTATAGTCGTTGCGTGGATCGTGATAATGCTGATATGCTTCATAACGTCAATATTATGATGATGACCCGTCCGGCACTTGTCGGACGGGAATTTTAATGAAAAATGTACGTCTGATTTCGTATACATGAAAGGTTACAGGGGTCTTTACCGAAAGAATAACTAAAATTATTAAATATTTTTTTGATAAAAATCTGATTTTTATAGCTTTCGGAGGAAAATATCACTCATTTTTACATCAAAAAACTATAAAAATCTGATTTTCATAGGCAAAACAGAACATTTGTTTTGTGCTATATTGATAATATATCTCTAATTATTGTAGGTTTTCGGAAAATTTCTACAAATTCATTTTTTTTTACCAAAAAAATTGCAAAAAGTATTGACAAAGAGAGTGAAGTGTGGTATACTCTAATTACAGTCAAGGACAGGAACACAGAAACCGAATGGAACGGCAGACGGTTCCGGACTTGAAAAGTAAATAACGTACCGAGCAGACAGCCGGACGTAAAACAATTATATTTAAGGAGGAATTTCGTTATGAGAAATTCAAAGGTTAAGGGCTTCACACTTATCGAACTCATCGTTGTTATCGCAATCATCGGCGTACTCGCAGCTATCCTCGTACCTTCCATGATAGGCTACGTTGCAAAGTCCAAGCTTCAGACAGCTAACTCCAACGCTAAGCTTGCTTATACTAACACCGCTACATATGCTACAGAGTGCGAAGTAAACGGTACTCCCATGAGCGATGGTTCAGACCTCCCTGCAACTCAGCTTGCAACATCCACAGCTTCTCAGGACTATTCAAAGGATGGTCAGCATCTTGGAGATGCACTTAATGCACTTATGGGTGGTAACACCGGAGCTGGCTGGGTAAAGGTTGATATCTCCTCTTCAGGTACACCTTCTGCAGCTTTCTGGGCTAAGACTAACACTGATAATTATATCGGTGAGTATCCTTCTGCAAGAACAGCTAAGTCTGATACCACGCTTGGATCTGCTACAGCTGACGAGCAGGCTTCAACCTGATTTGATCAGTCATTGAATGCTAATCACAACTAACTGAAAATGTCCCCTGCCCACGTGGGTGGGGGATTTTTTTTGATGAAAGCGTAAAGGTAAAGGTATATATGAATGACCGCCGAATGAATGCCGCAAAGACTTTTGCCCCTGTGATGCTTACCGTGCTGATACTTTTTATTGTCTATGCAGTCAAGGGAGTATATCCCTTCGGGGACAATGACATCGCATACTATGATATGAATGTGCAGTATGTGCCGCACTACGCACGATGCTATGAGATACTTCACGGTGCGGACTCCCTCACCTTCGACTGGCTGTCGGGTGCGGGCATGGATATGACAGGCTCATATCCCGGTTATGTCTTGCACCCCATCAACTGGATATTGTTTTTTGTCAGACCCGAAAATGTCCTGAAGTTTATGGGAGCTTTTCTTGCGATAAAGCTCATTCTTTGTTCGCTTTCCATATCCCTTTACACTAAGAGTAAATATGATCTCGGGATCCTCATGCACACCGCCCTGTGCCTTGTCTATGTCTTTTCCGGCTATGTTCTTCAGCAGTATGTCAATATCTTCTTCCTTGATTCCATGATGATCTTCCCGCTGATCATGCTTGCCTTCGGATACATGAGGAAGAGCGGGAGTGGTGCTCCCTATCTTCTGCTGATGACACTGCAGGTGGCTACATCCTATTATCTTGGTGTGATGACACTGATATTCCTGCTGTTCTATTCCTTCGGGGAGATGCGGATATCGGTACCAGAAGGTGAGAGAAAGGCATATGCTGCAAGGGTGGGTGTATATACGGGGTTGTCGGTCATCATCGCACTCATCACCGTATTCCCGGGGCTTATCAAGACAACAGGCTCTGCACGTTTTACAGAACGTACTCCGTCCCTGACATATATTCTTGAAGCAGCTAATCCAGATAATCAGTTCTTCTATCAGAAGTTGTTCGTCGCATTCAATACCGAGCTTGCCATCGCTTTTTTGCTCATCATCATATTTAATAAGCTTGTCCGCAGGAGGGGCGTGACATCTGATCTTAGGCTCCGCATATTTGCCTTTGTGCTGATGCTCATGCCGATACTCAATGAAGCGGTACTGCTCATATGGCATATGGGCTCATATGTGCACTTCCCCTATCGCAACGGATATATCTATGTGTTCACAGCCACAGAGATCATAGCTTATTGCTGGCAGGAGAAAAGGGATGAGCCGCTGATCATGCTCACTGACAGAAAATGGTCATATATCTGTGCGGCGGCGGTGATAGTCCTCTCTGTTGTGTCATTAGTCCTGTCAATACTGATGTTCACTACGTTCTTTAGTAACGGTATTTATCAGGGCTTTGCTTCCTATGATAATTTCGGAATTTCGTTTATACTGATTCTCATTGCTGCGGTCATGTCGCTTGTGTTCTTCAAAAAGAAAGTCACAGGTTCGGCGTTCTTCTCGTTGTCGCTCGTCAGGATAATAGTTGCGGCAGTTTGCTTTATAGCGCCTGTAAAAAAATATCAATATATCATCAGCAGCGATGCTGTCGAGGGGGCGGCACAGATAAGACCTGTACTAAGACAGTATAATGACAGCCTGTCGAGGGTGAAATCCCTGTATCCGCTGTTTTCACTGAATTATTCGCAGATAGTGGGTGTGCCGTCGATAAACCAGTGGCTCACCGATATGTCACCGGCCTTTCATGAGGAGATTGTCTACTTAGGATATGCTGCTACACATGACCATGACCCCAACTATGACTGGGGCGGCACGATATTCTCCGATGCGCTCCTTGGCGACAAGTGGGCGGTCACATACAATGAGATCGAAGCGGATGATGCCCTCTATACGGAGATATCACGCACGGATGAATATGTGATCTATGATATGGACTATACTCTGCCTTTCGGCATCCTTGCGGATGAAGATATACTCTCGCTTGATGTGCCTAATCAGGCGATGATAGATAATTACATGAGACTTGGAAAGGATGAGAGGGAATACACATCAGTATTTGCCCATCAGATGATGGTGTCTGATGCATTTGCAGACGGCGGGAAGGAGATCATCAGGGAGATCAAGCCCGAACAGGCGCAGGAGATAGAGCCTGTGAATGAGGACTACAAGCACACGATGCGCTTTGATGTGCATACGGATGTGCCGTCCGTGCTGTACGGGTATATCTACAAGTACACACATCTAACGGTAAACGGTGTCAAGTATGACTTCCCCTGCTTCAAGAACAATGATGAATATTCCGTGAATGATGTGGGCCTTGGCTTTCTGATGCTGGGTGTGTTTGACAAGGACGAGGATATCTGCATAGAGGTAAGCAACCAGAGCGGAGAATTCTTTAATGACCAGTTTGCCCTGCTTGATCTCGATGCTATGCGTGAGCTGTGCGACAAGTACGAACATTCCTGCGCCTCCTCCTATAAGGCGGGGAAGAACAGTCTTGACATCACTGCGGATGTGGACGGAAAGAACTTCATGTTCCTGCCCCTTGAGTACCTTCCCGGCTGGAAAGCTGAGGCAAACGGTCAGCCTGTGAAGATACATCCCGTGATGAACAATGCCTTCATGGCGCTGGAGCTCCCCGACGGACACTGCGACATACACATGACGTACATGAACCCGTATCTCCCCTACGGTGCGGCACTGAGCCTCATAGGGATCGCAGCTGCCATTGCCGTGGAAGCCGCACGGAAGAAGGGGCACGACATCTGCGAAGTGAAGTGGATAGGCAGTACGGCGTATGTCCTGCTCAACGTCATAGCAGTCGGCGGCCTTGTCGTGGTCTATGTCCTGCCGCTTGTGGTGTGAGGTGCATGGTATGAGTGAAAAAATGACATTCTCACAAAGGCTTATGACATGGGCTGAGAACTTCACGGATGCCGTGCTTGACAGATTTCTCTATCCGTTCATACTGGCGGCGTTCATCCTGACGACAAAGGGACTGTGGACGACAAATGAAGTCGGTCAGGTGGTCTGGCTGACGGTGGGGCATGACCTCATCGGTGACAGACCTGCAAGGCTGTTCGGTTTGATGTCACTGATACCGATGAACTTTACAGCAGCACGCATAGTCATGTGTGTGATAACGCTCATCGCATCTGCGGCGGCAGCATATGTACTGTACAGGTTTGCAATCGATATACGGGATCACCGAAACAGGATCTTTGCCGTGGCAGGGGTCATGATGGCGGTCACAGTCATAATGGACTATTATGGCTACATGATGTGGGACTTTGGAAATCTGTCGCTGTATATAGGGCTGACGCTGGCAGGATATGCGTATATGTTCCTGCTGAAGACAAAAAGGCCGTATCTGTCGCCCGTATTTGCGGCGGCGGCGGTATTCACGGACTGTCGGGTGATAGTATTCATGCTCCCGGCGGTGATACTGCTGATGCGTGGTAAGCCGCAGGATGACAGGGATAAGAAGGTGCGCATGATGAATATGCTCAATCTCGGTGCGGCGGCTGTGGTGCTGGTACTGTCTTTTGTGACAGTCGATCTTGACTTCACGGCGGACTCCGATGCGATAGATGAGGTATTTGTGGAAAGGTTTATCGAGAACGGTACGGATGAAGAGGATGTGGATCGTGCCATGTGGGGGTTCAAGTGGGAATCCTATATGCGTGTAACGCCTCCGGAGCTTATCGGGGATACTTTCACGAATGTGGCGCTCCTCAAAAAAATCCCCTTTGAAGATCAGGTGCAGCTTATTACATTGCTGTGCTTCGGGGCGATCATAGTATATGACAAAAGACACGGACTGACAGACGAGAATGATTCTGACAGGGAACAGATAAGTGAGGTGAGTGAGAATGATCAGCTTTAATGTGCCGCCCGTAGTAGGGACAGAGCTGGAATATATAAGGCAGGCCCTCGAATCAAAGAAGATATCAGGTGACGGAGAGTTTACAAAAAGATGCCGTAAGTTTATGCAGGAGAGATTCAATGCCCCTCATGTGCTGCTTACCACATCAGGCACAAGCGCCCTTGATATGGCGTGTCTGCTGTGTGAATTCAGACGGGGCGACGAGGTTATACTGCCGAGTTACACGTTTTCAAGTACGGCAAACTCAGTCATACTGACGGGGGCGACACCGGTATTTGTGGATATCCGTCCTGATACCATGAATATTGACGAAGCCAAGATCGAAGCCGCCATTACCGACCGCACCCGTGCGATCATGGTGGTGCATTATGCAGGTGTCTCCTGTGAAATGGATACGGTCATGGATATTGCCCGCAGGTACGGTCTGAAGGTCATCGAGGATGCAGCACAGGCTGTGATGTGTACATACAAGGGACGTTATCTGGGAACGATCGGCGATTATGGATGCTACTCATTCCACGAGACAAAGAATTACTCCATGGGAGAGGGCGGCGCTCTTCTGGTCAATCGTGACGGAGATCTGGAACGGGCTGAGATACTCAGAGAGAAGGGCACAAATCGATCCAAATTCTTCCGTGGTCAGATAGATAAGTATACATGGGTGGACTTCGGGGACAGTTACCTTCCCAGTGAGATCAATGCAGCATATCTATGGGCTCAGCTTGAGAAGATAGAGGAGATCTATGATGACCGTATGAGGAGCTATAAGCGTTACGCTGAGGCATTTGCCCCACTTGTGGAGCAGGGCGTGATAGAGGTGCAGACCATCCCCGAGAAATGCGTTCACAATGCGCATATGTTCTATCTTAAACTGCGGCATCTGGCGCAAAGGACAGCTTTCATAGATCACATGAAGTCACGGGGGATATCTGCGGTGTTCCATTATGTGCCGCTCCATTCGGCACCAGCCGGGCTGCGTTACGGACGGTTCAACGGTGAGGATGTGTATACTACCGTTGAAAGCGAACGGCTGGTACGTCTGCCTATGTACTACGGGCTGACAGAAGAAGATCAGGATGAGGTCATCCGTGCTGTTACAGATTTCTTCGACTTGCGCAACAGGTACGATCTCAGCAGTGAAGCCGATTTCGGGAAGGATAAATGAAGAAGAACGATACTAAGTACTATGTTCTGCTCATGCTGCTGATGCTGCTCATGTCCTTTGGGGGAGTGTGTTCAAAGACGGCAGCAGGTGAGAGATTTCTGTCTTTCAGATGGTGCCTGTTCTATGGTATGCTGCTGGGGATATTGGGACTTTATGCTGTATTCTGGCAGCAAATACTCAAGCACGTTGAGCTTTCCCGTGCCTACGCCTGCAAGGCGGTCACTGTGGTATGGGGCATGGTATGGGGCGTGGTGTTCTTTCATGAGAGCCTGACTCCTGCAAACATCATCGGCGGGCTGCTGGTCATAGTAGGTGTGATACTGGTAACATGGGGCGAGAAACATGACGACACTGACTAAATATGCGCTTTTGCTGGTGATGAGTTCCCTGATATCATCGCTGTCGCAAGTGCTTCTCAAGAAGTCGGCGGGCAGGCGTTACGACAGCAAGATAAAGGAATATCTTAACGCCCCTGTGATAATAGCTTATGGGATCTTCTTCCTGTGTACCCTTATCAGTATGTACGGACTGAAAGTGGTGCCGCTGTCCATGTCGCCTCTCCTCGATGCAACGGGGTATATTTTTGTAACTGCATTAAGCTTTGCGTTTTTCAAAGAGGTGCCCGGCAGAAGACAGTTGGCAGGGCTTGTGCTCATCCTTGCAGGGATAGCGGTATATGGGATACAGGGATAAATCTATATTTTTGCTGAAGGAATGGTGATCTGATAATGGATATATCAGTAGTGATACCAGTCTATGGATGCCGTGCGGCGCTCCCTGTACTATGCAGCCGATTGACGGATACACTTATGTCTCTTGTTTCTGATTATGAGATTATTTTGGTTGACGATTCCTGTCCTCAAAATTCATGGGAAAGCATTGAAGAACTCTGTCAAAAGGATAAACGGATCAAGGGAATACATCTGTCACGCAATTTCGGACAGGCTTCAGCTATCACAGCAGGTGTTGATCAAAGCTGCGGTGAATGGGTCGTTGTAATGGACTGTGATCTTCAGGACAGGCCTGAATCAATTAAGCAGCTGTACAACAAAGCATTGGAAGGCTATGATGTTGTATTTGCACGCAGAGTATCAAGAAAGGATTCTGCGGTAACCCTTGCCCTTTCAAGAGCGTATTATGCAGTCTATAGTTATCTTGCCGACACTGAGGTGGATCCGTCCATAGGCAATTTCAGCATTTCAAAAAGAAATGTGATAGATTATTATTGCAAGATGAGAGAACACAGCCGTGCCTATCAGCTATTCATAAAATGGCTGGGATTCAGGCAGACCGCAGTCGATCTTGAAGCAGACGAGCGATACGAGGGCAGGTCATCATACAATCTCAAAAAAAAGCTGAGATTTGCTTTGACATTGATCACCTCTCACTCAAATAAACCGCTGCATCTGATGATACGGGGAGGGACTCTTATATCATTTCTTTCTTTTGTATATATACTGATTCTTGTTATCCAAAAACTGATGGGATATGATTACCAGGCAGGCTGGACTTCTGTAATTGCGGCTGTATTCCTTACCGGAGGTTTGCAATTGATAGCGTTGGGAATGGTAGGCATCTATATTGGAAATATCTACGAAGAAGCCAAGGGAAGACCACTGTATGTGATAGCCGAAAAGATAAATTGTGAGGTGGGAAAATGCAGCACAGATTAGTTGTGTTAGAAACTGCCCCAAAAGGTAATAATCTGGCAATAATCGGAGCAAGTTATTTGCAAGTGCCTCTCATTAAAAAAGCAAAAGAAATGGGGTACACAACACATGTTTTTGCTTGGGCGGCAAATGATGTAGGCGAAGCAGAAGCTGATCATTTTTATCCGATCAGTATTTTGGAAAAAGAACAGATCCTTGAAAAATGCAGAGAAATCGGAGTTTGTGGGATTTGTAGTATTGCCTCAGACTTGGCTGTAATTACCGTGAACTATGTAGCTAACGAACTGGGGCTGCAGGGAAATAGTATGGATAGTGCTTTCATGAGCACTAATAAACATTTGATGAGGATTGCGTTTGAAAAAGGCGGTGTTCCCAGTCCGAAAAGTTTTTTGTTTACAGATAGCAGTCAATTAGATAAAATCAGCATAAGTTTTCCTGCGATCGTTAAGCCTACTGACCGCAGTGGGAGCAGAGGAATATACAAGGTGTATTCAATCGAAGAAGCAAAGAAGATAGCAAATAATACGATAGAACAGAGTTTGGAACACAAAGCCTTAATAGAAGAATTTGTTGATGGACAGGAATATAGTGTTGAGTATATTTCATATCAAGGAAAGCACCATTTCCTCGCAATGACAAAGAAATACACAACAGGGGTTCCGCATTTTATCGAGACGGGACATTTAGAACCAGCTCCAGTGTCTGCGTTAGAACTGGGGAAAACAAAAACGATCGTAGAGAATGCACTTAATGTGTTAGAAATAAAAAATGGTGCTTCACATTCCGAAATTAAAATAGATGAGGAAGGAAAAATCAGAATCATTGAAATAGGAGCCCGAATGGGTGGAGATTGTATTGGAAGCGATCTGGTACGTTATTCGACGGGATATGATTATGTAAAAATGGTGATCCAAGTTGCTTGTGGCGAAGAACCTGATTTTACAAAAGTGTGCGATCCTATGGCGGTTGAAAGCGTTTTTATTATGAGCCAAAATGATCTTGATACTTTCAATCAGCTGAGGATAAAAGATCCTGATACTATATTACGAGTTGCTGATATGCATCCGGAAAACATAGGTCACATCACGGATAGTTCAAACAGAGCAGGCTGCTATATCAGAAAAGCCCAATAAAGTCTATTGTATAAGGAAGTGGAATAATGAAGAAAATCATCGTGTTTGGTGCCACAGGTTATATTGGTGTATATTTGATCGATTATTTGATCGATCACCTGGGGGATGAGTACGAAGTAGTAGCTGTAGGAAGAAGGAATCTTTCATTTTTTGCAGATAACGGAATAAAGACCGTTTGTGTAGATATTTGCAATGATACTGATTTTGAGAAACTGCCGACCGATGATGTTTATGCAGTCATCAACCTAACAGGTATTTTGCCTGCATATCTGAAAAAGTATGATCCGTTTGCATATGTGGAAACAAACATAACGGGCAGTCTTAGGATCATGGAATACGCAAGAAGGAATGATGCAGACCGAGTATTATATACTCAGACGTGGTCTGATCAGGGTGGCTACTGGGGGATTGAGGAGGTCCTGTCACCTAAGTTGCCGAGAAATCTTATTTACACTGGTGACCATGCTTTTTATGCCATTACTAAAAGCATGGTCGTCGATACTATGGAGCATTATAAGCAAGAGTATGGTATAAAGAATTATGTGTTCAGACTACCAAATGTTTATTTGTATGCGCCTTTGAAAACGTATTACGTGGATGGAATAGAGAAAAAAGTAGCATACAGATATATGATCGATCAAGCTTTAAACGGCTGTGATTTAGAGATGTGGGGAAATCCTGATGCGTTCAAAGATATATTATATATCAAGGATTTGTGTCAAATGATGTATCTTGCTTTATTTGCTGAAAAAGACGGTGGAACATATAATGCAGGAACAGGAGTAAAAACAACATTAAGACAACAAATACAA
>JAFUHM010000093.1 GCA_017468865.1 Oscillospiraceae bacterium
TCGCATTCTCATCCTGCTTGTTTACTGTAGACCCGGTCACCACACCGTTTGCTACCGTGAACTCTACTGTCGATGCAGTTACCTTGTAGGTAGTGCCGTTGTTTACAAATTCACCGCCTGTCTCTTCAAGTACATATGTACCGTCCTGAAGCTCTACGGTCTTTGCCTCTCTTGTAGATGTCCATGTTATCGCTTCAAAGCTGCTGTCATTCTTCTTTGTGATCTGCAGGCTTGCTCCGGGAAGTTCATCGTCCCCGGTCATTGCCTTCTTACTGATCGTCACATTGGTAGGTATCAGCTTCTCATCCTCCATCACTATGGTGCTGATATTCTCTACAGTCTCGTCGTTGATCTTAGTAACGACGCCGTTCTCAATAACGAACGTTATCGCTTCAGCCTCACCATAGTCCGCAGGAGCAGCGACCTCAGTAAGAGTATATGTTCCGTCAGGGATATACTTTATAGTAGTAGGCTTAGTGCCGGAATTCCAAATAAGCTCTGTTCCACTGGTTGTTATAGCCGTTGCACCTTCGCCGAGGACAAGCATCTCTTCCTCAAAGCTGATGGATTGACCATCCTTCTCGCCGGTCAGTTTGAGTATAGCATCCTTAAGCTCTTTACCGTCTGCAGCATCCACCTTGCTGATATCTACAGCCGAAATATCATCAACCATAGTTACGACAGCAAGAGAAGTATCGGTCGAAGCTGTAACACTTGAGCTGCTCTCAACCACACCATCCTTGATAGTGAAAGTAACATCCGTGGCCACGGCATAACCAGCCGGAGCCGCATCCTCATGCAGGGTATAGGTGCCGTCCACAAGACCCTTTACAACAGTCTTAGCGTCACCGGATGTCCACATGAGTTTGTAATCCATCGAGTTTCTGTCAAAGATAGCTCCTTTGCCAAGCGTGAGCTGATCCTGACCGTTGAATTTAACCTTATTGCCGTCTTCGTCAACGCCGGTAAGCGTAAGATGTGCGCCTGCCAGTTCGTCTCCGAGAACATCAGCCTTGCTGATCTCAACATCGACCGTTGCAGTCTCATCCCCTGCCACAGCATCGCAAAGGGTCATGGTCTTGTTGCCGTCAAAAAGGAAGTAAGCCTTTTCAGATGCAGCATCAGCAGCGCTCTTCAGTGAAGTTTGTGTCCTGTCAACTGTAATAGAGCCATCATCACCGACCGTAAATGTCAGCGTTGAATTTGTTACAGAATAAGTGACTCCGTTATACTCAAACTCATCACCGGTCTCTTCAAAGGTATACGTTCCGGGAATAAGTTTTATTGTATGCTTTTTACCATCTGTTACGTACTTCTGAACCGCATATCCTTCAGCATCTCTTATGACAATAGTAGCGCCTTCAATCTCATTCTCACCCGTCACATCGGTCTTACTCAATGTAACATCATATGTTTCCTTGCCAAGCCCGCTGTAAACAAAGTGCCATTCCGCACCAACATTTGTAACATATCCGTCCGAAATCAACCAACCAGTAGATGTAGCTGAAATCTTTGTTACAGATGTTTCCTCCGGTATCAAATAAATACCGGCTGTCATGCAAAGATCGATATACTTAACAGAATTAAGGTTCCAAACCATGGTTCTTGTTAAATAATGGTCGAGCCACTGGTGCGTATCATCGCCATTATTTGTACCAGCTTGACTATTCTTTTCACGCACAACAACATTGCCGTCATTGTCGACTATAGTAGTTATATACTGGTTTAGTTTGACAGTTTCAGTATCATCAAAATTGAATACATAAACCTGACCGGGTTTCTTTATTATATTCACCTCGCCAGATTCAGCAAAATAATCCCTATAATCGTCCGCATCAATGTATATAGTAGCGTTCTCAGGATAGTTTGATGTGTCAATAACCAGTTTTTGAGCTGTAGCGTTGTATACAGGGGTAATATTAGCGCTATGGGTTAAAAGCTCAGCTGACTTTGCCTCCATCTGTGAGATGATCGGCTCAACCGAATTATTGGTAATATTACCGGGAGTTTCAACTATAGGATCAACAAAATCACGTGGATCCTTTAATCTTTCAATACCCTTATCGGTATGAAAAATCATGCCTTGGTTTTCACCGGTAGTTTTGCTCTTACCGCACGCCTGACCCACATAAAGAACGCCATCATCATCCATTACATACTGAGTAAGATCAACATCAGTATAATTACTGCTATTCATACTCTGATGATCGTATGTCGGATAATTCACATAATTCGCTATATAGAAATGTCCGCCAAACGCACCGGAAAGATCAGGTTCGATGATCTCATTATTGCCCTCATAATAGTTTACAGCAAGGTTGGTCTCAGCATGGTTGTTCTGCTCAAACCTGTCTGCAGTAATACCTACATGAAGTCCATCACCCAGGATAGACATAAACGACTCATCTTCCGATACGGAAACACCTGACAGTGTTATCGTATTGTATACAGTCACATGGCCTTGATTGTCATCATTCTTTACCGTTCCGTCATTATAGGAGACTTTTGCGAGCCCTACAACGCCGCCTTCGGAGATCACCTTCAAATGTTCGCCCTGCCTTATAGCAGAAACAGAACCATTGCCCTCGCCCAGATACTTTACAAGTTCACAGGTAAAGGTCTCATTGCCGCTCATGCGTTCTGTAGTAGCATTGCCGTTACCATCCAGCCATTGCGATGAGTCAGCAGTCTGAATATCGATCTTACCTGCCTGTATATCATCCATAGTGAGCTGCTTGATGAAATAATGCTTCTTGCCGCTCTGATGATCTACGGTCACTCTCAGCCAGATCTTATCATCTTCTGTAATGGTTACATTACCGAGAGTTTGTAAGTTGACCGAATAGGTAGCAGTATTATGGGTTATCGATACCTGAGTGGTGTTGGACTTATCATAAGTAGTTTTAAACGTCTGCCAGCCCCACTGATAGGTATAATCAACATCCTTCTCAACCGTACCAAACCTGTACCCATCAATGGAATCATAGCCGTTGTTGACGCAATCCCAATAATCAGACAGCTCGGAAGAAGACTGGTATACTCTCACAAGTACATCGTGCTGATCGGAATCATAAGCAAAAGTCTGCTCCGGATCATCCACTTCAACAAAAGGTGTAGCAGTCAGCTTCTCCATCCATGGATAAAAGACCGTCGCATTATAATCGCCAAACCTGAGATAATCGGTCGAAGAATTGTTATCAGTGGTACTATACTGACCGTTGGCATCATATCTCTTCCAACCCATGTTTTGAGGCTCAAACTTTTGTAGACCATATGCCAAAACATTCTTCCACGATTTGCCGTCAGTATCATGCTCCAGCTTCGTCGTCCCCTCAGGCACCACCATAGCCAGCGCATAATAGTTATAATAACCGTCCGCAGTTAGTGCCGTCTCTGTCACGCCGTCTTTATCATATACTGTGATAAAAACATCATGATATCCATAACCTGCCGCACTGACTGCGGGTGCTATGCCGGGGAGCATGAGCGTAAGCGATGTGGCCATCGCCGTCACAAACGCAGTAACACGTTGTCTTAGTGTCTTTTTAACACTAATCAATTCGCATTCTCCTTTCATTACTGTATTTCGTCATCTCTGTAATGTCACCACGCACAGCAATACTCTGCGCAATATCAAATTTCATCGGCATCACCTTCCATAAAGTGCCGGGCTTTAAGTCTGTCCGAAATATCGGACAGTGCCGCATGACACTGTATTGATCGGGATCTCCTTCCCCTAAGGCTCCGCAAAGCCGTCGAGCAGAGACACTTACCCAACATAGTTTGATTTCATTATAACACACACCTCTGATTTTTGCAATACATTTGTAGAAAAATCTGCGCAAAAACTGATTTTTGTAACTTTTGATAGAAAACATCACTAAATAAGTGATATTTGGGCAAAATGACAGTTTACATTTTTGTAACCTACTAAAGCATTAATGCGTCATTACCGCATCAATTCAGTGTACATATGCAACAAATCAGCAGATTTCGTCCTCATTAACTTTGTATATAATAAACAAGGCCCTCCCGTTATCGGGAGGGTCTGCAAGTTACTTGTTATTGTAAACGCTTATGCGGTTGAGCGCACGTTTCAGTTTAAGCTCGGCTATCTCAAAGTCACGGTCGCTCTTCTTCGATTCAAGGCGCCGCCTTGCATCCTCTTGGGAACGCTTCGCCCAGTCGATATCTATCTCGTCGGCCCATTCCACCGCATCAGCAAAGATGTTCACACGGTTTCCGCCCACCTTGATAAGCCCTGAAGAGATCGCAGCCAGGCGAAATCCGTTATCCGTCATGACCTTCATAGGACCTGCCGGAAGCGCCGCCACAAGGCTTATATGATCCGCAAGGATACCGATGTCGCCCTCTGTCGTCCTGACAGTTATCTGAGTCGTCTCGCCGTCAAAGAAGGTCTTCTCCGGAGTGATAACTACCAATTTGTAAGGTTTCATGCCAGACTCTTCGCTTTCTCCACAGCCTCGTCGATAGTTCCCACGAACAGGAATGCCGACTCGGGCAGGTCGTCATATTTGCCCTCTATGATCTCCTTGAAGCCCCTGATAGTCTCCTTGATGGGTACATATTTGCCGGGGAAGCCGTTGAACTGCTCGGCAACATGGAAGGGCTGCGACAGGAAACGCTGAACACGCCTTGCACGGGCAACTGTCAGCTTGTCCTCCTCAGAAAGCTCATCCATACCCATGATGGCAATGCTATCCTGGAGCTCGGTATATCTCTGGAGTATGTTCTGGACACCTCTTGCCACCTCATAATGCTCCTTGCCCACGATGTCGGGAGACAGCATACGGGAAGTGGAATCAAGGGGATCCACCGCAGGATAGATGCCCAGGGACGCTATGGAACGTGAAAGGGTCGTGGTAGCGTCAAGGTGCGCAAATGTGGTGGCAGGCGCAGGGTCGGTAAGGTCATCCGCAGGCACATATACCGCCTGAACAGATGTGATAGAGCCCTTGTTCGTGGAAGTGATGCGTTCCTGGAGAGCGCCCATCTCCGTAGCGAGAGTAGGCTGATAGCCGACAGCCGAAGGCATACGGCCGAGAAGCGCAGACACTTCCGAACCCGCCTGAGTAAATCTGAATATGTTATCTATAAACAGGAGCACGTCCTGCCCTTCCGTATCACGGAAGTATTCAGCCATCGTAAGACCCGAAAGTCCCACACGCATCCTTGCTCCGGGAGGTTCGTTCATCTGACCGTACACAAGAACAGTCTTGTCAAGAACGCCCGACTGCTTCATCTCCATGTACAGGTCGTTGCCCTCTCTCGTGCGTTCGCCGACTCCTGTGAATACGGAGATGCCGCTGTGCTGATTGGCAACGTTATTGATAAGCTCCTGGATGAGCACGGTCTTGCCGACACCCGCACCGCCGAACAAGCCTATCTTGCCGCCTTTAAGGTAGGGGCAGATAAGATCGATGACCTTGATGCCCGTTTCAAGTATCTCGTTAGACACGGTCTGTTCCTCGTAGGAGGGAGCCGGACGGTGTATAGGCCAGCGCTCCTTGGTCACAGGGTCGGGCTGATTATCCACCGCTTCACCGAGCAGATTGAAAATACGCCCCAAAGTCTCCTTGCCCACGGGCACGGTTATAGGAAGACCGCTGTCAACCGCATCAGTGCCTCTTTTCAGACCGTCCGTCGATGACATGGCAACACATCTGACGACATCATCGCCGATATGCTGCTCGACCTCGCATACGAGCCTTTTTCCGTTAAGTTCGATCTCGACGGCATTGAGCAGGTTCGGCAGCTTGTCTTTGTCAAAGCGGATGTCTACCACCGCACCGATGACCTGCACGACCTTTCCGATATTAGCCATATGATCCTCCGAAAATGTATAGTATAGATCAGCCTGCATTCGCACCGCCGACGATCTCTGTTATCTCCTGTGTTATTGCCGCCTGACGTGCTCTGTTGTATTCAAGTGACAGGCGGTCGATCATTTCGCCCGCATTGTCCGACGCATTCTCCATAGCATTGCGGCGTGCAGCCTGCTCCGAAGCATAGCTGTCTATGATCGCGCCGTATATCATGCCCGCCAGGTATCGGGGAACGATATGGTCGAACACCTCGGCTGCCGACGGCTCATAGATCGGGATAGCGTGGATGCGCTTTTCCTCAACCGGGATCTCCACAGGAAGTATCGGCAGCGAGCCGGGAGTCTGGGTGATGGGCGAAACATAATTGGTGTAGAAAAGCTCCGCACTGCAAATGGCACCGTCAAGGTAATCGCCCACTATCCTCTCGGCAGTGGCAGTACATTCGCTCATATGAAGGTCTTCTGCGATGCCGGGGAAAGTATCGAACATATCATGCCCACGCTTGACGTAGTATTCGCACGCCTTCTTGCCGATAGCAAGTATCTTTGCCTTGCCTTCAAGCTCCTCTATCCTCGCATCGACCATCTTGAAAATCGAGCTGTTGAAGCCTCCGGCAAGCCCCCTGTCGCCGGCTACGACAACAAGAAGCACATCGCCGGTTTCCTTCCTCCGGGAGAAAGGCGACATAAAGCCGGGATTTTCCGCCTGTATCTCACACATGGTCTCATACAGAGACGTGAAATACGGACGGCAGGCATCCGCCCTTTCCCTTGCCCGCCGGAGCTTGGACGACGCAACAAGCTCCATAGCCTTAGTTATCTGCATAGTGGACTCAACGCTCCTGATACGGCGTTTGATCCCCTTCATATTGCCCGTTGCCATGGCCGCTCCTTAATGTAAAGTAAATTGCTTTATAAGCTAAATTTAATGTGTAAAGCAGTCAACTTTACACATTATCAGATCAGAACCAGCCTTTATGATTGTATACATATGTATTGGCAAAGTCTTCATCAGTCTTTGTCAGATACAGTATGCCTTCAACGAGGCCGATGATACCTATAACGACGGGGCCTATACCGATGAGAAATGAGCCGAGAATAGACACGGCCAGCATAATGATGCCTTCCTTGGTATATCCGAGATAGAACTTATGTACTCCGAGGGCTCCAAGAAGTATGCCGAGCACTCCTGCTGCTACCTTATTCTTATCATTCTGCATAAGTAGTCCTCCTATTTTGTCTTAATGAAATCTGCGGTAAATTCGGAAAGTATATCCTTCAGCTTCTTTTCGTTGTCCTCGGAAAGTATGCCGCTCTCCTTGATCTCCTTTGTAAGCTCGCCATGATTGTCACGCACGAAGGAGAACAGGCGATCCTCATACTCCGATATCTGAGATACAGGTATTTCTTTAAGATACCCATTTGTAACCGCGTATATTATCATTACCTGATCCGCAACGTCAACGGGTGAGTTTCGATCCTGCTTGAGCACCTCTACCACACGTTCGCCGAGTGCCAGACGTTCCTTTGTATCCTTGTCAAGGTCGGAACCGAACTGTGAGAAGGACTGGAGCTCTCTGTACTGAGAATAGGTCAGTTTAAGTGAACTTGCAACCTTCTTCATAGCCTTTATCTGAGCCGCACCGCCTACACGGGAAACGGATATGCCGGGATTGACGGCAGGACGTATGCCCGCATTGAACAGATCTGTTTCAAGGAACACCTGTCCGTCGGTGATGGAGATCACGTTAGTGGGGATATATGCCGAAACGTCTCCTGCCTGAGTCTCGATTATAGGCAGCGCAGTTATGGAACCGCCGCCGTACTCTTCGCTAAGGCTGCACGCACGTTCAAGCAGACGTGAATGAAGGTAGAATACATCACCGGGATACGCTTCACGTCCGGGCGGGCGCTTGAGCAGCAAGGAGAGCGTGCGGTAAGCAACAGCGTGCTTTGAGAGGTCATCGTAGACACACAGCACATCCTTGCCCTGTCTGAGGAAGTATTCACCCATCGACACGCCTGTGTAGGGTGCGATATACTGCAAGGGAGCAAGCTCCGATGCACTTGCTGAAACTACGATGGTGTAGTCGAGCGCACCGTTCTGTCTGAGAGTCTCCACCACATTCGCAACGGTGGAGGACTTCTGACCGATGGCTACATAAATACAGATAACATTCTTGTCATGCTGATTGATTATAGTATCAAGTGCGATAGCCGTTTTACCTGTCTGTCGGTCACCGATAATAAGTTCACGCTGTCCTCTCCCGATGGGAACCATTGAGTCGATGGCTTTGATACCCGTCTGCAAGGGACGTGAAACTGATTTTCTTGCAATAATGCCGTATGCAGGCATTTCAATGGGATAATGGTCAGCCGCTGTGACAGGGCCTTTTCCGTCTATGGGCTGTCCGAGAGAATTGACTACTCTGCCGAGCAGCTGCTCACCGACAGGAACTGACACGACATTGCCCGTTCTCTTGACGGTATCCCCTTCTTTTACGTTTCTGTCAGAACCCAGCATTACCGCTGCAACGTAGTCTTCTTCGAGGTTCATCGCCATAGCGTAGACCCCGTCATCAAGGGTCAGGAGCTCTCCCGACATACAGCCGTCAAGACCGTATATGCGGGCAATGCCGTCGCCTATTGTGATGACCGTTCCCACGTCGTTGTGTTCGATGCGACGATCGTAGTTGCGTATCTGACTTTTGATTATGCCGGTTATTTCTTCCGGACGCAGATCCATTCGATTCACCGTCCTATGGTCATATTATCGGTTATCATATCCTTCATGGAATCCAGGCGTGACCTCAGAGTGCCGTCAAGCATCTCGCCGCCGCACACCACTCTGACACCGCCCAGTACATGAGGATCAATATGTTCGTTCAGTATCATCTTCTTGCCGAAATACCGCTCAAGCTTTACTTTCAGCTTTTCCCTGAGTTCGGCGTTCATCGGCACCGCCGTAGTTACATCCGCCTCAGCGATCCCGTAAGCCTCATAGTAGCTTGCCCTGAAATCAGACGCTATCTCATGGAACAGGGACATACGCCTCTTTTCAGTCAGCAGACATACGGTATTGTACAGCATAGGGTCTATCTTCCCCGAAAAAAGCGAGGATATCACGCCTATCTTCTCTTCCGATGAAAAGGCAGGAGAGATCAGAAGCTCGTCAAGTTCAGGATTTTCACGCATCAGCCTGTCAAGCTCAAGGATCTCTTCATAGAGCCTTGGAGCCGACCCGTCCTCACGTCCGATGGACATGAGCGCCGAAGCATACATCTTTGAAGCAGCCTGCATATATCCCCCTTATTCGATAGAGTCGATAAACTCATTTATAAGGAGATCCTGCTCAGCATCCGAGGACACATTCCTGCCGATGACCTTCTCCGCAATGGACACAGCAATGTCGGATATCTCATCACGCACCGAAGCAATCGCCTTGCTGCGGTCACGCTCGATATCAGCATTTGCTCTGTCAACTATCAGCTGAGCCTGTGCCTTGGCATCGGCTATCATCTCATCGGAGCGATCCTGAGCCCTCTTTGCGGCGTTGCGTATGATCTCAGCAGACTCCTCTTTCGCATTTGCAAGCTTTTCGGTATATTCTGTTTCCATGGCATGGGCATTTTCCAGAGACCTGTCAGCCTCTTCATATGTCTTGGATACCTGAGCCTTCCGCTCATCAAGTATCTTGTTGACCGGCTCGAACAGGAACTTCTTAACCACAAGCAGAAGCAGTAAGGTATTGACGACCGTACCGATTATGGTAGACGGCTCAATACTGAAAAACTCAAAATTCACATTCATTCGAGATCATCATCCTATCAGCCAAGCCGCTTGAGGAAGGGATTGACAAAGAGAAGAACTATTCCGACAAAAAGTCCGTAAATACCGGTGGACTCTGCGACCGCACATCCGACGAACATCGTCGAAGTTGCAGCAGACCTTGCCTCGGGCTGTCTGCCGATAGTTTCTATTGCCTTGCCGACTGCATAGCCTTCACCGATACCGGGGCCTATACCTGCGATCATTGCAAGGCCTGCACCTATACCCTGTCCGGCAAGGACGATAGCCTTGGCGATGAGCATTGTAGAATCGTAATCCATTGTTGAATTAGCCATTGTTCACCATTCCTTTGTTGTTATTGTTGTCATTCGGAAGCCGCTGCATCTTTAACATATACCATAGTCAGCATTATAAAGACGTAGGCTTGGATTATTGAAGAAAAATAGTCAAAATAAATAGACAGGACTGCGGGGACGCCTATCTGGAATATCTTGAGATAGTCAAGCGCCGCAAACTGCACATTAAGCGCATTGTACACAACGTTTGAGACCATTGTGAGCGCCGCATATATTATCGTGGTTATTATCATGCCGCTGGAAATGTTGCCGAACATACGCAGAGCCATTGCGGTAGGAGTTGCGACCTCGCTCAGGATATTGATGGGAGTGATGACTGCCACAGGCTGTGTAAAGCCCTTCAGGTAGCCTCCGACTCCATTGGTCTTTATCTTGTAGTAAGTTATGAGCAGGAAAGTAAACAGCGCCCATGTACCGGTACAGTTGATATCCGCCGTCATGCTCCTGAAACCGATAACGCTGATAAGCGAACCGATCGCCGCAAAGCAGAACACAGTGCATATATACGGTGCAAAGAATACGAGCTTGTTGCCCATATTATCACTGACCAGCCCATTGAAGAAATCAACTATCCATTCGGCTATCACCTGCCGCTTGCTTTCGGGCTTCACCTTCATATTATGGGTGAGCACCTTGAAGAATACCGCAAGTATCAATATGATCAGCCAACCTGTCACGACTGTCTCGGAAATGCTGAACAGTTCCTGTCCTCCGCTTGAAAATGTTATCATCTTGCGGGGACCCACAACATCCACAATAAGCTCCGTGCTGTATTGACCGTCCAAGTTCTCACCTCCCCTTATCTTCAAGTTTGAATCGTATATGATCCTTTATCCCCGACCATGAGTAAAAAATCTTTGGGTACAAAAGCGGTATGTATGCACACACAGGATCAAACACCGGCAGCAGGAATCCGGCTGCGATAGATGCTCCCATGACAGTGAAACGTATCAGATAGAAGGAGAACATATACCTCTTTGCCGCTTTCTCAGACCCTCTGTCCACACAATGCCGCACAGAGTAGGAAAGAAGCAGCATATTGGCTGTCATAGTCACAGTGCCCAGTATCAGCCCCAGAAGCGCCTGATACCACACGACACGGAAAAGCAGACATAAAAGGAACAGCACCCCGTCGGCTGCCAGAGCTCTCGGAAGAAGAAACTTCAGCTGTTCATATGCCAGCTCACTCAAATATCTTCTCATATGCTCCACCCTGCAAACCGTCACTTAGATCCACACCATATTTCATTATAGCACTTTTCAGGCTGATTGTCAAGTATAAATTGCATCAAATCGGTTAGTATCAGATGACTTTGCTCTTATCGAACGCCAGCGGATATACACCGACCGATACGAACACAGCCGCCGCATATCGAAACACCCTGACAGCAAACGCTCCCGCTGTCGGTGAAGCAAGAAACTCTCTATCAAAGGGGAGTTTTAGCCCCTGACTTATCATCAGGAAGACTACAAGTCCGAACAAAGGTCTGAGTATGAACTTATGAGGCACCCTTGTTCCTTCAAATCCCACAAATCTCTCCTCGAAGGCGAAGGCGCCTATAAAGCCTATCGTCACCCCAAGGCAGGAAAAATACTCCATATCCCTGCAATAGAACATACCGGGGAGCGCCATTATCAGAATCCCGAGATAAATGAGACGCTTTCTTCCGAACCTGTCCAGCAGAGCCTGTACCGTAAGGACGGACAGCGCTCCCAGCACCCATCCCGAAAGCACGTCTGTCGGGTAATGCACTCCGAGATAGAACCGTGAGCTTCCTATGCACAGGGGTATCAGCACTGACAGCACAGTGATCACACGTTTTCTGAGCGCATAAGCCAGAGTGCCGAATCCCGATGCCGAAAGGCTCGAGTGCATACTCGGGCAGGAGTATCCCTGTATGGTGGGATCCATGAGATCTCCGTCATTGTGGGGTGCCTTCAGACAGTCTATCCCCTCATGATCCATATAAGGTCTGCGCCTGAGTACCGCTCCTTTCAGGAGAGCGCTCCATATAAACACTGTTAATACGGACAGGGTAAGCCTCTTCCCGAGACCTTTGTCCAAACTCCAGTACAGCGTGCCGAGAAGGGCGATCAGCAGCATTTCTTCACCGAACATCGTGAAGAATTCCGCCAGTGCCGTAAGGAACGCATTCCCATGGGACTGGAGCCATTCCATGGCTCTGACTTCCCACTCAAAGTAAAAGGTATTACCCATCAAGCATCCAACCTTTGTCTGTTTATCAGTTCGGAAAACTTCCCGTTAAGAGCGATAAGCTCATCGTATGTCCCGCTTTCGGCGATCTCACCGTCTTCAAGATAAAGTATACGGTCGCAGTTCTTTATCGTGGACAACCTGTGCGCCACCACGATCCTTGTGCATTTAAGCGCATCCAGAGCATCGGAGATCTGTTTTTGTGTTTTATTGTCAAGAGCGCTCGTTGCCTCGTCAAACATGAGTATCTTCGGCTTGGGGGCTATGGCACGGGCGATCATTATACGCTGTTTCTGACCTCCCGAAATGCCGCCCTGCCCTTCGGATATGACCGTATTCATCCCCATAGGCATATTCCTGATGTCATCGGCGATGCCTGCTATCTTTGCCGCTTCCCAAGCCTGCTTTACCGTAAGGTCGGGAGCGGATATGGTGATATTTGAATATATGTCACCCGGGAAAAGCCCACCGTTCTGCGTAACTATGCCCATCTTTCGCCTGAGGGAACGCAGATCCACATCGTTTATGTCACGTCCGTCATAATAGACAGCACCTTTTTCGGGCTTTTCAAGTCCTGTCATTATCCTCATGAGAGTGGATTTTCCGCATCCCGTCCGTCCGACTATCGCCACATATTCCCCTGCCCTTATCTTGAGGGACATATTCTGTATCACATAGGGAAGGTTCTCATTATACCTGAAACATATATTGTTCAGTTCTATTGCCCCCGATACACGGGAAACGACTTCCTTGCCCTCCTGTGTCTCGGGCTGAGTCTCAAGGATGGGCTTTGCCATCTCGTAGGTGGGCTTTATCCTTGCAAATACCAGTGCTACCCCTGCAAGGGATACCACCGCAGATGTCATTATCCCGTATGCAGAGACAAATCCGAAATAGTCCGCAGACGATACTCCGCCCCTGACTGCAAAATAATAGAAGAAAATATTGCTGATAAGACCTAAAGCGGCAGTCAGCACGGACTCCGCCTTTATAAACAGAGGAGGATCATATCTGGTCTTGGCATTTACGGAATAGATCTTTGCCCATTTTGCAAAGACTCTCTTCTCCGCTCCTGCAAGACGTATTTTCTGTATGCCCGTTATAAGTGCAAAGGTAAGTCCGCTCTGTCTTGCAGAGCTTTGCATCCTCCTGCGGTTCACCCTCATATGCAGTGCGGTGGAGATAAGCATGAGGATGACCGAGATCATCAGGCTGACTGCCGCAGGGATGACGAGCACCCTTGCATAACTGTATATCTCTGTAAGCATCAGCAGGGACGATAATGCTGTCAGCCCTGTCACTATCACATTGCCTGTCAGCATACCGCACAGGGAATTGATGCTCTTGGCACGGGAATTCAGTTCACCCGCACTGTATCTGCGGAAAAATGCCGCCGGCAACGTCAGTATCCTCATCATTACTGCGGCTTCCACGGAAAGTGACGTCTTCGAGGCGAGCCTGCCGTTTAAAAGCCTTGCCGTGGTACTTAACAGCTTAGATGATATGTGGGTGCATATCAGAAACATAGTGATGCTCATGAGGAGAGATACATTCCTGCTGTCAAGCACCCTGCCGGTCATCGTGCGTGTGATCACGGGTATGAGCATGGTGATCAGCATATGGACAGCGGTGAACACGGCGATCGCCGCATAGTCAGCCGCTCCCGCACATCCGAGCATATATTTGTACAGATCTGATATGCCGAGCTTCTGCATGGGGAGAGGACGGTAAAAGCATACCGCTTCCCTGCTGAAGGCGGAGGAATTCTTCCCGCTGACCCTGACCTTTTTGCCCGTTTCAAAGTCCTTGTAATAATACCCGTGTATGCCGTCGGGAATGAAGGCTACCGCCTTCTCCCCCGCAAATCCGAGCATGGGTCCGAAGGCATCCTTATACCAGCCTTTTTCAAGGATAATGTTTCTGCGCATTATCCCGTAGGGGCGGAGAAGGTATTCAAGCTGATCCTCGCTGTCCTTTATGCTGTCGGGTATCTCCTTTATCTTCAGGTGATAGAACTTCAGTATCTCTTCAACAGCCGCTTTGGTGATAAGCCTGCTGTCGTCGAGCCTGCTTGCCTCCCTGTCTCCGAGGACGACTCCGGCAAGCTGTATGAAGGAATCGTCAAATATCTCATTGTCATTTTCTTTTCTCTGACGTATCTGCTCATCAAACCAGCCCGTTTTCTCCGCCTCCCCTACTCATTTGTCACAAGCTCCGTATAGATACCGCCTAAGGGGTATAGCTCATCATGAGTGCCCCTCTCAACGATCTTCCCGCCGTCAAGCACGATGATATCGTCACAGTCTCTTATCGCTGAAAGCCTGTGTGTGATTATGATACAGGTTATGCCTCTGTCCTTTATGGCATTGACCACATCAAATTCAGTCCGTGCATCAAGGGCGCTCGTAGCTTCATCAAGTATCACTACGGAAGGATCCTGTGCAAGCACACGGGCGATCTCAAGTCTCTGCCTCTGCCCTCCCGAAAGATCCTTTCCTCCCTCGGTGAGCCTGTACTGATAGCCGCCCTGCCTGTGCATGATATCGTCATGTATCTGGGCATCCCTTGCCGCAAGGATCATTTCAAAATCCTCTATCGTGTCGTCCCACATCTTTATATTGGCGGCAATGGTATCCTCAAAGAGGATTATATCCTGATCCACAACGGCAACAGATCCCGTAAATACGCTTCTGTCAATACTTGATATATCCTTCCCGTCAAAGAGTATCTCACCCTGCCACGGTCTGTACAGGCCTGAGATCAGCTTGGATATGGTGGACTTTCCGCAGCCCGAGCTCCCGACTATCGCCACTCTGCTCCCCTTTTTCACCGAAAGGGAGAAGTCGGAGATCACAGGGGGAGAGAGCCTTGAATAGCCGAAAGTCACATTCCTTATCTCGACATTTCCGCTCAGCTTTGCGTAATCCACATCATCTTTAAGGGTATCATCCGCCGCATAGGGATCGTCGGGATACTCCATGATGTCATCCACCATTTCCATATCCGTGCGCATCTCCTGTATGGTCTGCCCCGCAGATACAGTCAGCTTGGCAGGACGCATAAATGCAGCAAGAAAGCTCTGGAAGGACATTATCATGCCCTGAGTGAACCTGCCATTCATAGTGAGATACACACCTATGACAAGAACGCTGTAACTTGCAAGGGTGGAAATAAGCTCCGGTATCATCCCGTAATACTCGCTTATCCGGTTGAACTTGACAGTCTGGGAATTGACGGCAGCCTGATACCCTGCCCATTTGCGGAAAAATCCGTTTTCCGCTCCGGATGACTGTATAGTCTCTATCATCCTGATCCCGTTTATGGATGCACCCGCAAGGGAGCCTGCATCTCTTGCCTTGACCCTTGCGATATTCATACGTTTGTCCGAAATGATCCGTGACACGAAAAGGTTCACCGCAATACTGAGCACTCCTATGGCAGTCAGAAGAAGGCTCTGACGCAGCATCACGATAAGATAAAACCCCATCATAAAGGAATTGAGCA
>JAFUHM010000094.1 GCA_017468865.1 Oscillospiraceae bacterium
AGCTGTACGCCTCCGACATCCAGCCCGACGGCATCGGTGCGGCTTACCTTGCGGTGGAACAGCTCAAGGAAAGGCTGTACAGGGAAGGCCTGTTTGACCCCGCACACAAGAAGCGAACCCCCGTCATGCCCTCAAAGATAGGCGTGGTCACTGCAAAGGGCGGCGCCGCACTTCAGGATATAATCAACATCATCAGCAGAAGATGCCCCATGACGGAACTGGTGGTATTTGACTGCCTGGTGCAGGGGAATACGGCGGCGGCAAGCATCGTGGAAAGGCTGATACAGGCGGACAATTACGGCGTGGACGTTATCATATGCGGCAGAGGGGGAGGATCTCCCGAAGACCTGATGTGCTTTAATGATGAGCGCATCGCACGCACGGTCTATGCCATGAAGACACCTGTCATATCGGCGGTGGGGCATCAGATAGACAATACGGTGATAGATCTTGTAGCCGATCTGCGTGCGCCTACGCCCTCTGCGGCGGCTGAGATGGCGGTGCCGTCCATAGATCAGCTGCAAAAGGACGTAAACGACAGGATAAATGCCGTCAACAACTTGATGAAGACCATATTCATGAGGAAGCGTCAGCAGCTTGAGGACAGGGCGAAGAACCTGAGAGCGCTCTATCCCGCATACAGGTTCTCGGTGATGGAAAAAGCCATCGCATCACACAGGGACAGCCTGTGCAAGACGATGGAGCACTTCATCACGGTGCGGGCTGAACACCGTGACAGCATGGAGACTGCCATAGGACAGCGGATGGACGGCATCATAAAGAGGGATGCGGCAAGGCTCTCGCAGAATGCGGCGGCACTCGATGCCCTTTCGCCGCTAAAGACTTTGCAGAGAGGATACAGCATAGTCTACAAGGATGAGAGCATAGTCAGGAGCTCCCGTGAGATAGCCGAGGGCGATGTGCTGAGTATAAACTTTGCCGAAGGTGCGGCGAAGGCGGAGGTTAAGGAGATCATATCATGACATTCGATGAGACCATGAAAAGCGTGGAAGAGACCATAAAGCAGCTCTCTGCGGGAGATATCCCTCTTGAAAAGGCAGTGGAGCTGTACAAAAAGGGAATGGAGGAGCTTACCGCCTGCAATGAGAAGCTGACTGCGGCCCGCAGCGAACTTCTGAAGATCACAGATGCGGATGCGAAGGAATGATGACGGAAAGATACATTGACCTTATCTGCGGCAGGCTGACTGAGATAATGGAGGGATGCTCCCGTGACATGACGGACAAGGCGGGATGCCTTGCCGCCATGGAGTATTCCCTTTCGGCAGGGGGCAAGCGGATACGTCCCGTGCTGACGATGATGATATGCGGGATGTTCGGCGGAGATGAGATGAGTGCGCTCGATGCGGCGTGTGCTGTGGAGATGGTGCATACATTCTCGCTGATACACGATGACCTTCCCTGCATGGATGATGATGATATGCGCAGAGGAAAGCCATCATGCCATATCGCTCACGGCGAGGCGGATGCCCTGCTTGCGGGGGACGGGCTGGAAAACCTGGCGTATTCCGTAATTGCGGGATGCAGCCTTCCCGACAGCGTGAAAGTCCGCCTCATAATGTCGCTGAGCTGTGCTGTGCATGAGATGATCTGCGGTCAGTCCATAGACCTGCTTGACTCGGCGGACAAGGAGACATTCATAGACGATCTGTACAGGTTCAAGACCTGTGCGCTTATCCGTGCCGCCTGCGAGATGGGGTACATATGCTCGGGGAGACAGGGGGACGAGGATACTGTCCGTGACTATGCCCGTCATCTGGGCATGGCATTTCAGATAGTGGACGACATACTTGATGAGACTGCCGATGAAAAGACACTGGGCAAGCCTGTACATTCGGATGTGCAGAACGGAAAGGTCACATATATTTCCCTCTACGGCAGGGACAGAGCCGAGAAAATGGCGGAGCTGCATACATCACAGGCACTTGCGGCGGCACAGCGTATGCCCCGTAATGAGCAGCTGTGCGCCCTGACACGGGAACTTCTGAAAAGGGATCACTGAATGTCTGCGGTCTGCCGCAGCCTGATGTGAGCTCCGGCTTTGAAAATGATCAATTGGAGATATGTTATGTATAATTATATTCTGATAACTGCGGTGCTGTCCTGGTGGCTGTCACAGATAATCAAGTTCGTGATAAATCTGATTAAATACAAGGAATTCAATTTTGAAAGGCTCACCGGAGCAGGGGGATGGCCGAGCGCCCATTCCTCTATGGTATGTTCTGCGACGGTGGCGGTAGGACGTGTCGAAGGCATATCATCGACGGCATTTGCCATAGTCTGCATATTCTCCCTTATCACCATGTATGATGCTATGGGTGTGCGCCGTGCGGCAGGTCAGCACGCCAAGGAGATAAACCGCATCAATCAGTTCCTGATAAACCTTGACGACATAAAGGATGCCATGAACACTAAGGATCCTCTGGGGCACATAGCAAAGACTGCCGAGAACAATTACAACATCATGAAGGAATATCTGGGACATACTCCGTTTGAGGTATTCAGCGGAGCGGTCATCGGCGTGATATTCGCATTCCTTATGCCTATGAGCATCTGAGGTCGGTATGGTAAAACTTGAAAATATGGAGCTTCCCGCCGATGTGAAGAAGCTGTCGTTCGACGAATGCAGGCTGCTTTGCAGGGAGATCAGGCGAAAGATACTGAAGACCGTGGCAAAAAACGGAGGGCATCTTTCTTCCAACCTGGGGACGGTGGAGCTTACGGTGGCTATACACCGTGCCTTTGACCTTCCCGAAGACAAGCTGATCTTTGATGTGGGGCATCAGTGCTACACACACAAGATACTCACCGGCAGGCTTGACACCTTTGACACACTGCGCCGTGAGGGGGGCATATCCGGCTTTTCCCGTCCGTCGGAGTCGGAATATGATGTGTTCGTGTCGGGACACAGCTCCAACTCCATTTCCGCCGCCTGCGGTCTG
Source organism: Oscillospiraceae bacterium (assembly GCA_017468865.1). Classification (GTDB taxonomy): domain Bacteria; phylum Bacillota; class Clostridia; order Oscillospirales; family Ruminococcaceae; genus Huintestinicola. Next base: position 2,963 of record JAFUHM010000094.1, read on the forward strand.
GCAGGGGCGATGAAGTGCAGGGGCGACAAGCATCATGTGGTAGCTGTCATAGGGGACGGGGCGTTCACGGGCGGCCTTGCCTATGAGGGGCTGAACAATGCAGGGAAGAACTCGGATAATCTGATAGTCGTGCTCAACGACAATGAGATGTCCATTTCAAGGAACGTGGGAGCCTTTGCGAGATACCTTGCGGATCTGAGAGGAAGAAAGTCGTATATAGACATAAAGAGACGTGTTGAGGGCGTGCTCGACAAAACTCCCGTGTTGGGCGAACCGCTGAAGGAGATCATGGTCACATCCAAGGATACGGTCAGGTGGGCACTGTACCGCTACGGAGGGTTCAGAAGCTCCACCATGTTCGAGAACATGGGGTTTGTGTATCTGGGACCTGTGGACGGGCATGATGTGGCGGCGCTCCAGGAGCATTTCGAGGCGGCTAAGGCCATAAGAAAGCCTGTGCTTATCCATGTGAGCACGGTGAAGGGCAAGGGCTACAAGCCTGCGGAGGAAAATCCGGGCGCCTTTCATTCCCTTTCTCCGGGGGAACTGAGAACTCCCGAGGCGGGAAATATCAGATCGGACACATATTCATCGGTGATGGGCGTGGAGCTGAACGGCCTTGCGGCTGCCGATGACAGGATATGCGGCATCACGGCCGCCATGAAATACGGCACGGGGCTCAACACCTTTGCGGCGGATCATCCCGACAGGTTCTATGATGTGGGGATAGCAGAGCAGCACGCAGTCACCTTTGCGGCAGGCCTTGCTGCAGGGGGCATGATACCTGTGTTTGCCGTGTATTCGAGCTTCCTCCAGCGATCCTACGATCAGGTGATACATGATGCTGCCATAGCCAATGAACATATCGTACTGTGCATCGACCGTGCGGGGTTTGTGGGTGAGGACGGTGAGACGCATCAGGGACTGTTTGACGTGTCCATGCTCACCGGGATACCGAATGTGACCATATTCTCGCCCGCCACATTCAGGGAGCTGAGGGAAAGCCTCGGCGCAGCCATCTATGATACCGAAGGCATCGCCTGCGTGCGCTATCCCAGGGGATGCGAGATACATACAAAAAATGCCTCGGAGGGCATGGTATACGCAAAGTCCGGGAAGAACAGGAAGCTTGCCGTGGGATACGGACGTGTGGGTGCCAATGTATATGCGGCAGTCACCGAGAAGGGGCTCAAATGCGATGTGCTCCGCCCCGTGAAGATATATCCCCTTGATGATGAGATAATGGATATATGCCGCAGATACAGTGAGGTGTATATCTTTGAGGAAGGTATGCGCCACGGCGGACTGGGCGAATATATCAGCGCCGCCCTTGCGGAAGACGGAAAGAAGCGCAGGGTGGTTATAACTGCGTGTACAAGGTTTGAACCGCAGGCATCGGTGCAGCGGCAGCTTGAAAAGAACAGGCTCGACAAAGAGAGCATAGCGGAGATCATAGGATGAGACTCGACCTTTACCTTGCCGAACGTGTGAGATCCCGTGAGGCCGCACAGCGCCTGATAAAGCAGGGGCTTGTGACGGTGAACGGCGCTGTCGTCACGAAGGCGGCTTATGACATAACCGATGAGACTGTGGAGTTTACCGATGACACCAGATATGTCAGTCGGGGCGGGCTGAAGCTGGAGCGTGCCGCCGAAGCCTTTGACATTGACTTTACTGGCCTCGTCTGCCTTGATATAGGTGCATCGACGGGCGGATTTACCGACTGTATGCTCCGTCACGGGGCGGTGTATGTCTATGCCGTGGATGTGGGGCACGGTCAGCTGCATCCCTCCATTGAGGGCGATCCCCGTGTAAGGTCCTTGGAGGGCGTGAATATCCGTGACGTTCGACGTGATGACTTTGACAGGCAGATAGACTTCATCGGCTGTGATGTGTCGTTCATATCCCTGAGATTTGTGATCCCTGTGGCGGCGGAGCTGCTTTCGGAGGGCAAGTCGGCGGTGATGCTGATAAAGCCGCAGTTCGAGTGCGGACGTGCCGCCCTCGGGAAGAACGGCATCGTCCGTGATGAGGCGGTGAGACAGCAGGCGGTCCGTGAGATATGCGCCTTTGCCGAGGGAGCGGGCTTTGCGGTGAAGGGTACTGCCGTATCCCCCGTAAAGGGCGGCGGCAAGGGAAACGTCACGGGCAATACGGAATATCTGATGTATGTGGTAAGGCGATAATATGAAAACTGTAATACATCCAAACTTTTCTAAGAAGAACGCATACGAGACCACAAGGAAGGTCTGTGAGATGCTCTACGATCTGGGGTTCGAGGTATACTCCTATGAGGAGCTTTCCCCCAGGTTCCCGCCGTATCCGAGAGTGAAGTTCGGCGACCCGGATGAAGTGACTTCGGTATGCGACATCATAATCGCCATCGGCGGCGACGGCACCATACTCGAAGCGTCTGCATATGCCGCCAGGTACGACAAGGAGCTCCTCGGCATAAATACGGGAAGGCTCGGATTCATGGCATCCATGGAGAGCGACGGGCTGTACAAGCTGTCAAGGCTCGTGAGCGGCGATTACACATCACAGGAGAGGATGATGCTTGAATGTGAGTATATCACGCAGGAAGGCTCGCAGGTGTATCATGCCCTCAATGACGTGGTGCTGCTTGCCACGGGCAGACTGTGCGACTTTGAGATAGTGTCGGAGGGAGAGATCATCACCGCACTCAGGTCGGACGGACTTATCTTCTCTACTCCCACCGGCTCAACGGCATATGCCCTGTCTGCGGGAGGGCCTATCATCGCTCCTGAGATACAGTGCATACAGATGACGCCCATCTGCCCTCACACCCTCTCCACAAGGACGATAGTGTTCTCACCCGACAAGGCACTTGAGATAGCGGCGGCAGCCCGTGAGGAGAAGAGCATAGTCCTTGCGGTGGACGGTGCGGACATATGTCATCTGTCGTCGGATGACCGCATAGTCATCAGGCGTTCGTCACGCTCGCTGAAGCTGGTGGATATAGAGGGCAACTCCTTTTTCAATGCGGTAAACAACAAACTGATGAGTTCCATAAAATAGGGGGAGCGTATGTCACGTCAGGACGATCTCAGGCACATAATAGAGCATAACAGCATCAGCACTCAGGCGCAGCTCATCGAGAAGATGCGGCAGTGCGGACATGATGTGGCACAGGCTACCCTGTCACGGGATCTCAAAAGGATAGGGGCGGTCAAGGATGAGTATTACTACATACCCGACAGACCTGCATTGTCGGAGATCTCCCTCGGCTCCGTGCTGGGGGTGGATCATGCGCTCAACACGGTCGTCATCAAATGCCGTGCAGGGTCGGCGAATGCGGTGTGCGCCGAGCTTGATATGCTTGACATCCCGAATGTGGTGGGTACGATAGCGGGGGATGATACCATATTCGTACTCATGCGGACGGAAAAGGATGCGGATGCCTTCTGCGTCATGTTCGGCCGCAGCGGCTGAAAATTAAGCAAAAATAAGCTGACCGATGCACTTTTTAACCGATGCTGCTGCGTGACTTAATTTATTAAGCGGGGGCGACAGCAAAAAATGGTCAAAGTGCATAAAAAAATTCTTTGAATTTGATATAATTGATATTGACATCTTCTTGCGAAATATGATAAAATATATCATGTAGATTAATTTATGCAGTGATCATGTTACGATGTGAAGTACATTGTACTGATGATATAAACTGCGATCCGGAGGAAAAAGTATGAAGAACATGAAGAGAACACTTGCAGGTCTTTCCGCTGTCGTACTCACAATGGGATTCGCTTCCTGCCAGAGTAACTCGGCTGAGACCCCTACCGAGGCTGTTACCACGGTTGCGACCACCACAGGCGTTACCGTTGAGGTCAACACCGAGACACTGGCAGAGGAGAGCCAGATGACACTTGACGAGGCTGCTGATGCCGTTCTCCCCGACAAGGAGCTTGAGAACAAGACTATCAAGTGGCTCGCACACTATGACATCAACCCCAATACGGCAAGCGGTGCTTCCGAGTCCGTTCCTCTGAACGTATTCAGGACGAAGTACGGCGGAGAGATACAGTACTATCCTTCCACCTGGAACACCAGATTTTCCGACCTCTCCACATATGTACTCGGCGGCGAGGGCATCGACTTCTTCCCCTGTGAGACCGCAGCGCTTCCCAGAGGCGTTGTAAACGGTATGTTCCAGCCCGTTGATGACTACATCGACATGAACGATCCTCTCTGGCAGGATGTAGAGGCTGCTATGGAAGTGTTCAACTTCAACGGCAAGCACTATGAGTTCGTTTCCGATGTTCACGCTGAGAATGTGGTCATCTACAACAAGCAGACGATCGAAGAGAACAACTTTGACGATCCCTGGGAACTCTACAAGGAAGGCAAGTGGAACTGGGATACATTCAAGGATATGCTGATGCAGTTCGTTGACGAGGAAGCAGATCAGTACGGCCTTGACGGCTACTGGGCAGAGAAGGCTCTCTTCCTCTCCGGCGGTGTTCCCGCAGTTTCCTCTGAGGACGGTTCTCTTGTAGTACATCTGATGGATCCCACCGTTGAGAAGGCACAGAACTTCATGTATGACCTGTGGGTGAACAACCTCGTCATCAACCGTGAGATCTTTGACTGGGCTGAGCAGCCTCAGTTCATGGGCGAGGGCAAGGAGCTCTTCTATATAGTAGGTGCATGGCACGTTCAGGCTGACCCTGAAACATGGGCTACCAAGATCCCTCCCGAGAACCTGGGTCTGGCACCTGTTCCCAATGCCGCTGATGCTGAGCATCCCTGGCAGGCATCCGCAATGGACAACGGCTTCCTTCTCTGCAAGGGCGCAGCTAACCCCGAGGGCGTGGCTCTGTTTGCAATGTGCAACCGCTTTGCCGCTACCAATGATGATGCTATCGCCATTTCCGATCAGAAGGCAAAGGACGACTTCAAGTGGTCCGATGAGCTTATCGCTATAAATAAGGAGATAAACGACCTTGCAAGACAGTACCCCGTAGTTGACCTTGCAACAGGCGTTTCTACCGACGTAGCTTCCATCACCACCGACGGCGGTGATAATGTAGGTCTTCGTGCTGCGATGCACGGCGTTGACTGGGCTACCAACAGAGACGAGATCTCCGGCGTTGTTGAGATGCTCGTTTCCGAAGTTGACGGCCAGCTCAAGGCACTCAACTGATAATGAGATACGGCGGCTGTCCGAAAGGACAGCCGTTTTTTGTATATGGGTCAGGCGTGCTGCTCATGCGGCACGCCTTTCTGCTTTGTGATAACTTGGTGAAAATTGTGTAAAATAATCTGAAAAGCCTTGATTTTACGGACGGAGTGATGTATACTGATATTAGCACTCAAGACGGATGAGTGCTAATAATTATCTTAACAGAAGTAGGAAGTGTTTGAAATGGCTGAAACAAAGGAATTCAAAGCCGAATCCAAGCGACTGCTTGACATGATGATAAACTCCATCTATACTCATAGAGAAATATTCATCCGGGAGCTGATCTCCAACGCATCGGATGCGATAGACAAACTGTATTTCAAGTCGCTCACCGATGACAGCGTGGGCATGAACAAGAGCGATTTCAAGATAGAGATACGCCCCGACAAGGACGCAGGCACGCTCACCATTTCCGATAACGGTATTGGCATGACGGCAGAGGAGCTTGAAAACAATCTGGGTATCATCGCAAATTCCGGCTCATTCAAATTCAAGAGCGAGAACGAGAAGAAGGACGATGTTGACATCATCGGTCAGTTCGGTGTCGGCTTCTATTCCGCTTTCATGGTGGCAAAGACCGTGGAAGTCAGGTCTAAGGCTTTCGGATCGGACAAGGCATATGTGTGGAAGTCGTCGGGGGCTGACGGCTACACCATCGACGAATGTGACAAGGACAGCGTGGGCACCGAGATAATCCTCACCCTCAAAGAGGATACGGAGAACGAGAAGTACAGCGAATTCCTCGACACCTTCCGCATAAAGGAGCTGGTGAAGAAGTATTCCGACTACATCCGCTTCCCCATAAAGATGGATGTGGAGAATACCCGCCGCAAGAGCGATGCCAAGGATGACGACTACTCCGAGGATGCCTATGAGACATATACGGAGAATGAGACGCTAAACTCCATGGTGCCTATCTGGAGAAAGAATAAGTCCGAGCTCAAGGCTGAGGACTACAACAACTTCTACAAGGATAAGTTCTACGATTACAGCGATCCGCTGAAATACATCCACTCCAAGGTGGAGGGCGCTACCACCTATGATGCCCTTCTCTTCATCCCCGAACACGCACCCTTCAACTTCTACTCGAAGGACTACGAGAAGGGACTGCAGCTGTATTCGAGCGGTGTCCTCATCATGGACAAGTGCGCAGACCTGCTGCCCGACTATTTCTCATTTGTGAGAGGCCTTGTGGATTCTGCCGACCTTTCCCTCAACATCTCCCGTGAAGTCCTCCAGCATGACCATCAGATGAAGACCATCGCAAAGTCGGTGGAGAAGACCATCAAGAGCGAGCTTTCCAAGATGCTCAAAAATCACCGTGAGGACTATGAGAAGATGTGGAAGGCGTTCGGCATCCAGATCAAGTTCGGCTGCTATGACAACTACGGACGGGATAAGGATGCGGTGGAGGATCTGCTGATGTTCGTGTCCTCTGCCGAAAAGAAGCTCACTACTCTTGATGAATATGTTTCCCGCATGAAGGAAGACCAGAAGTATATCTACTACTGCGCAGGCGACAGCGTGGAGAAGATAGAGGCACTTCCCCAGACGGAGCTGCTTCGTGACAAGGGATATGAGATACTCTACCTCACCGACTCCGTGGATGAGTTTGCGGTAAAGGTGCTCATGCGCCACGGCGGCAAGGAGTTCAGGAGCGTATCCGAGGGCGATCTCGGCATAGACAGCGAGGAGCAGAAAGAGGAGACAAAGAAGCTCACCGAAGACAACAAGGATATGCTTGAACTGATGAAGGAAGCTCTGGGCGACAAGATAAAGGAAGCCAAGATCTCCGATAAGCTCAAGTCCCATCCCGTGTGCATCTCTTCCTCCGGTCAGATCTCTCTTGAGATGGAGAAGATACTCAATCAGAACCCTCAGAACGAGAAGGTGAAGTCGGAGAAGGTGCTTGAGATAAATCCCGATCACAAGATATTCGGGGTCATGAAGTCCCTCTTTGATACGGACAAGGATAAATTCAAGGATTATACAGCTCTTCTCTACGATCAGGCTCTCCTTATAGAGGGTATGCCCATAGAGGATCCCGTAGGATTTGCGGATAAGCTGTGCGGTCTTATGGCTGATATGAAGTAACATACTGCGGCAGGCATCACGGGGGGCGACCCTGCGGTGCCTGCTTTTTTTTGTAAAATTTACAGATTGTTAACATAATTTTCCACAAAGAACTTGACAAGAGCCTTTGCCTGTGATAAAATAGATATGTTATCCTTGCCGGCACAAAGTGGTCGGTAATCCCAGGAGGAGGTGCTTTAAATGGCAAAGACAAATGCATCCTATGAGGCAATGGTGGTCTATTCTCTGAAGAATGGTGAGGACACTGCCAAGGGACTTGCAGAGAAGTTCAAGACTATGATAGAGTCTGCCGGTGAACTGGTCAATGTTGATGAGTGGGGCAAGAGAAAGCTCGCTTACGACATAGATTATCAGGCTGACGGATACTATGTTCTCTACACGTTCAACAGTGAGCCTGCATTCCCTGCAGAGTTTGACAGAGTTCTCAGGATCACAGACGGCGTTCTTCGTTCACTCGTTATCGCTAAGTGATCACAAGGGAGGCTGATTAGATGATCGGAGCATGTTCAATAAATCAGGTTATGCTCATGGGCAGGATCACATCCGATCCTGAACTCAGACAGACACAGTCAGGTGTTCCCACCTGCCGTTTCACAGTGGCAGTGACAAGATCGTTTGCCAATCAGAACGGCGAGAGACAGTCCGATTTTATCACCTGTGTCGCATGGAGACAGACAGCGGAGTTCATATGCCGCAATTTCTCCAAGGGCAGGCTCATCCTTGTTGAGGGAGAGCTGCGCACAGGATCCTACGACGACCGCAACCACCCCGATGTCAAGCACTACACCACAGATGTCTATGTGAACAATGTGGGATTTGGCGAGACAAAGGCTTCTGCCGGCATGAGCGGCGGACAGGGCGGATATAACAGCGGATACAGCGGCGGAGGATACGGAGGAGGATATAATAATCCTTCCCAGAACCAGGGCTATAACCACGGTTACAGCAACAGCTATAATCAGGCTCCACCACAGAACAACGGATATGCAGCTCAGGCGGACGTTCCCCTTGACAATCTCAAGGACTTCGAGGACGTTATCAGCGACTCGGATCTCCCCTTCTGACGAATGAAGTCGGAGATGACCTGTTGTTCATTCAAGATGTCATCATCATAGGAGGTTAATCATGGAAAGAGAGCAGAGATCTCCCAGAGGCCAGAAGAGAAGCCGTAAAAAGGTTTGCATCTTCTGCGCTGATAAGGTGGAGAGAATCGATTATAAGGATACTGCAAGGCTCAGAAAGTGCATGACAGAGAGAGCAAAGATACTCCCTCGCCGTGTTACAGGTACCTGTGCGTTCCATCAGAGAGAGCTTACTGTCGCTATCAAGCGTGCAAGACATATAGCTCTTCTCCCTTATATCGCAGACTGATCAGAATGCCCGTTCATCAGAACGGGCATTTTCTTGCGTTATCGATATTACAAACATAATACAAAGCGGTTAAAATAATTTGTAAAGTGATTAAAAAAGCACTTTATCCGTTACGATTTAGCTTTAATACTTGACACGGGGGCATAAAACTGGTACAATATCAAGATGTACAGGTATGTAAGAAAGGAGGACTATCATCATGACAGATGCTGAAAAAAGGCTTTGCATGGGCTGTATGGAGCCTGTTGAACCACAGGATGATAAATGCCCCCTGTGCGGCTATTCAGCCGACGTTGTAACTCCTTCATCATATCTTCCGCCCAAGACCATACTCAACAACAGATATATAGTCGGCAAGCTCCTGCGCTACAACGGTGAGAGTGCGGAGTATATAGGCTATGACATGGGTACCTCCACGAAGGTCACCATAAGGGAATATATGCCCGATACACTGTGCAGCCGCACGGCTGAGTCGCCGGTGCTGTCGGTGAGGGCCAACTGCGTGGCGCAGTACAAGGCATTTATGGCGGAGTTTGTTGAACTCAACAAGACCCTTGCCAAGATGCGCACCCTGAGTCACATCAATCCCCCCGTGGATATGTTCGTAGAGAACAATACGGGGTATGTCATCTTCAGATATATCGAGGGTATAAACCTCGGCAAATACCTGAAGGAGCAGGCTGGGGAACTTAGCTGGGAGAAGGTCAGGGAGATATTCCCGCCCATACTTACCACCCTTTCCCTTGTGCATAATGCAGGTGTAGTCCACAGGGGCATATCCCCTGATAACATCATTGTTGATGCGAGCGGAAGCATGAAGCTGATAGGCTTCTGCATCGCAGACGTAAGGACAGCAAATACGAAACTTGCCTCCGAGATATACGACGGCTATGCCGCCCCCGAACAGTATTCCTCCTCCAACTGGCAGGGTACCTGGACGGACGTATACGGCATATCTGCCCTGCTGTACAGATGCCTGACGGGGACTACTCCCGTATCCGCATTTGAACGCACGACGAACGATACAATGCCGGAACCCAGGGAGCTTGCTCCGGACATCCCGGCAAACGTATCCAAAGTCATCATGAACGGCATGAAGATATCGGGCGATCTGCGTATACAGACTGTGACGGAGTTCGTGACGGAACTGTTTGAGGAGCCCGAGTTCGTGAAGAGGTCCGCAGGAGCGGATCCCGTTCCCAAGAAGTCTTCATCGGGCAGATCGGGGAAAACAAAGAAGAACAACAAGCATAAGGTGTTCTGGATGTCCCTTGTGTGTGCGGCGGCAGCCATGGTGCTTATCTTAGCTGTGCTGATAAACTCCCTTGACGATAACAGCAGCGATGTGCTGATAGGCATTACCACCACCACTCCCGTGCTTACCCAGTCTGCTGCGGATCCCTCCGAGGAGAGCGTCACGGATGCGGCTGAAACGGAAGCACCCTTTGATTCCTCATCCTCAAGTATGCCGACCCTTGCGGTCGTCGAGTCGTCGGGAGAGAGCAGCGAAACGGAGCGCACTGTACGCAACGGAGGCACTGTATACACCATGAACGACCTTACGGGCAAGACTCTTGACACCATCAAGAATACTCCCGTTATGGACAATCTGAATATCATCCCCGACTACATCTATACGGATGAATATGAGAGGGGAGTCATCTTTGACCAGTCCATCGAGAAGGGCAGCACCTATGAGAAGGGTGCGGACTGTGTCCTCTCCATCAGTATGGGGCCGGGTACGGCGATAGTTCCCGACCATACAGGACTTAATAAGCGAGATTACTTTGAGCTCCTCGACAAGAAGGGCATAAAGTATGAAGAGAAGGCATATGATACGGAGGATGTGCTCAACGGTTATGTGGCATGGATAAACATGGAGCCCGGCGATGAGATAAACATCGAAGAGGGCGAAGTGCTTGAGGTGTATGTAGCTGTCAACAGCCGTACAGAGGCTACCACGGTCTCCACCACTATCGTTACAGTACCCACCGAGGAAGAATCCACTGCATGGATAACTACCACAGCTCCCATCATCATTACCATGGAGCCTCCGACCACAGCCGTGACCGAGTCTACCGATGAGTATTATGAAGAGATAGGCGATGAGGAACTGGAGATCAACGAAAACTTTTATGATTAAAGCTGCGGGATCCCGCAGCTTTTTTTTAGGATATTTTTCTCCCGTATCGGGGCATTTTTGGGGGAAATACCGCCGGAATTTATGCAATACGCTGTATGAACCGAGCTGAATTATTGCGTTGATTGTGAGTTTGTACAAAGTGAGATTTTTTTCAAAAAAAGTATTGACAAACGGATTGAAATGTGGTAATATATATAAGTCGGTTGAACACGACATCACACAGCCTCTGATTAACACAAATGATTACGAGGTCAATGTGGAAGCTTAGCTCAGCTGGGAGAGCATCTGCCTTACAAGCAGAGGGTCATAGGTTCGAGCCCTATAGTTTCCACCATTTATGTTGCGGAGTCTTCGGACTCCGCAAGATACGGCCTGGTAGTTCAGCTGGTTAGAACGCCGCCCTGTCACGGCGGAGGTCGTGGGTTCGAGTCCCATCCAGGTCGCCAATGTGCTTCTGTAGCTCAGTCGGTAGAGCAGGGGACTGAAAATCCCCGTGTCGATGGTTCGATTCCGTCCGGAAGCACCAATATGCGGATTTAGCTCATCTGGTAGAGCGCCACCTTGCCAAGGTGGAGGTAGCGAGTTCGAGCCTCGTAATCCGCTCCACTGATTTGTCGAGGCAATAGCCTCGGCATTTTGTTTTATACGGACAGTCCTTTGACAGCGGTGCAAGGCATGGGGGAAGGGGCAGACATGGAAACTGTATTTGAGATCATATTTGAGCTTTTGGTCGAAGGCAGTCTGGGCGCTGTCACGGATAAGAAGGTGCCCCTTGCCCTCAGGATAGCTGCGGCACTCTTCATTGCGGCAGTCTACGGCGGACTGGTAGGTGTACTCATGTACATGGGTATCCGTGACAGTGAACCGATACTCCTTGTTATCGCCGCTGTAATACTCATATTGACGGCTGTCGGCATATGGAAGACATATACATCCCGAAAAAAATGAACGCATACAGCACGCATACAGCCCCATATAAGGGCATATGAAAAAAGCAGAGCACAGGCTCTGCTTTTTGTGTCCGTACAGTTTCTCACTAAGGGGCTGCCTTATGGCAGGAACAGGACGACCTTAGTCATGTTCTCGGCAGTGCGCATATACAGGTCGCCTCCCAGCTTCCGTGCGATGAGCCTTGCCTCATAAAGGCCTACGCCGTTACCTTTTATGCCCTCCGAATTGGAACCTCTCCACAGACTGCCCCACACAAAAGGCAGTTCACTGTCAGGCAGAGGGTCGCCCTTGTTCGTGACGGTGATGAAGTGGCCGTCATCGGTCTTGTCCATGGCAACGGTAATGCCCGTGCCGTCACCGTATTTCACGGCATTGTCCATCAGCTGACGTATGATCCTTATGACGCCGTTTATGTCGCTGTTTATCATCACGTCGCTGCCGCTTTTTATCTCAAAGGGGATCTTCATGACATTAAGGGCATCCGTATATTCATCACGAATGCGCTTCTCCAGACTGCTTCTGTAAAAGGGTACTGTCTCAGGATCAAAGTCGAATATCTCATTTGCGGAGCTGTCAAGCACCTTTCTGACGAGTTGTTCTATGTCATCGGCGTTGCTCTCTATCCTGCCTGCAAGCTCTGCATCCTTTTCGTTCACCTTGCCGTCGGGGGAGTACAGCCCCGTGGCTATCGCCTCGGACAGCAGCTTGATATTTGCCGCAGGCGTCTTTATGCCGTGTATCAGTGTGGTGATGAATCTCTGCCTCTCGGTGAACATCCTGTTTATGGTGCGTCTGTCCGTCTCCAGCTTGTCCGAGAGCATATTCATGCCCCATATGTACTTGCCGAAGAATTTGCTGTCGGACTGGGGCAGCTTCTCCATGCTGCCCGAAGCAAGCCTTACGGGGTACTCCGACAGCCTGTTGAAGGGCTTGACTATCCGGTGTATCATCCACACGCCGCCTATGAGCATGATGAGCGCACAGCCTCCTATGACCGCATATATGAGCTTTCGAATCTCACCGTATACATTTCCTCTGAAGCGGTATTCCGCCACGCCTATGAGTCTGCTGTCATCGTACAGTCCGCATATCATCCTGTCGCCGCTCATATCCGCATCCGTATCGGGAGCATATCCCGAGTCAAAGAGTATCACTTTCACCTCATAGGGGCACTGCTCTTGACCGTAAAGCGATCTCCAGTGGGATATCCTGTCGGAGAACGCCCTCCTGCCCGCATCCTGCGGCTCGGCCCCCTGCGACAGCTCCTGTTCTATCATGTCCGTGATACGGTGTACCACCACGTTCCTTGCGCTCACATTCCTGTCAGTGATGCTCTCTGCCGCCCTGTCCGCTGCAAAGGCAAGAACAGCGAACAGCATCATGAATGCCGCAAATCTTATGATATAGCTTTTCATCGGCTCTCTCCGAACTGATAACCGATCCTGTACACGGTCTTTATCAGGGACGGCGCTTTCGGATCGTCCTCTATCCGTTCTCTCAGCCTGCTTATGTATACCGTCAGCGACGAGAGTTCACTGTAACAGTCAACGCCCCACACCGCATCGAATATCTCGTCCTTTTTCAGAGCCTTCCCCTGGTTTTCCATGAAGTAGAGGAGCAGATCAAATTCCTTGACATTCAGTTCAAGCGGCTCATTGTTCTTGTAAGCCGTGCGTGAGTCTATATCAAGGGTCAGTCCGTATGCCGATATTATCTGCCGCTCCCCCTTAACGTCATAGGTGCGCCGCATGAGAGCCTTTATCTTTGATGTGAGCACTGGTATTGAGAAGGGTTTGTCAACATAGTCGTCAGCGCCTATCTCAAGACCTAAGATCTTGCTGTCGTCATCTGTCCTCGCACTCATCATCAGCACAGGCATATCACGGCTCTCCCGTATACGGGAAAGGGTCTCAAAGCCGTCTTTGCCGGGGAGCATGACATCCAGCAGCAGGAGCTTGTACGCCTCATTTTCGAGCCGTTCCAGCCCCTCCTCGCCGCTCTGGGCAAGAGTGACCGTCCAGCCCTCTCTTTTCAGGAAATCGGCTATGAGCTGTCCTAAGTCCCTGTTGTCCTCGATTATCAGTATATCAGTCACAGCCGTTCTCCTTTCATTGTCAGAAATGGCCTATATCGGTAAATACAGGCTCATCGGCAGGCCCTGTGGGTGGCGTGAATGCCACCTGTATGTTCCCCGTGTGATAATCCACTATTATTATCTGGGACGTGCCACGGTTGTATACGTTGTTCACCTGCGCCTCATCGTCATTAACTCCGAGGTTTACCCTCTCTCTTGTGAGTATGGATTTGAGGCTGCCCACGGTGAATCTGTCCGTGGAGCTCACCCAGTCGTTGTATTTGAAGAATCGCACATAATTGTTTGCCCCGTCCGACCACAGATCGAAGTTACCTTCAGACGCAAAGGCATTGACCACGCAAAGGCTGTCAGGGCTGTCCCAGTGTATCGACGACATCAGGGGAGTGGAGCTGTCACGCAGTACGGAATAGCCCTCTCCGCTCGCTTGCAGCGCTGCTGTCGCATCCTCTGCACAGTATGTCTTTCTGCCGTCCGCAAGGTATATATGGTGGCTCCAGGTAAAGTCGCCGCTGTTTTCCACCATATACTGCCCTACTTCCTTAGCCGTGTCAAATTCTTCCAGTGCGTATCTGAGCTCATATGTGTAGCACCGCTTGTTCTCATACTCATAGGGAGTCGAGCCGCTGCCAAGATCGAGTATCGCCCCGAACACACCGTCATCGTTTATGCCGGAGATAAGGCTCCCCAGTCCCAGAAATCCTATCCCCGTGAAGGAGCGCTCCCCCTTCTTCGCATGGAGCACGGTATGCAGTGCGCACATCTGATAGTCACTTCCCAGGTTCCAGTCCAGGAAGCGTGCGGCGATCATATCGCCGCTCTCTGTCTTCTGCCCCCACAGGGACAGGGCAGAGCAGGCGGTGCCTCTGAGAGCTTCCGGAACAAGGTGTGCGGCAAGTGACTCCTCATAGCTTATCCTGCCGTCCTGTACAAAGCCGTGCTCACCGCCCGACATCTCCTCGGCGATAGCGTAAAGCTCCTCACGGCTGTCATCACGCAGCGAGGCGGCAAGTGCGGTCACTCTCGCCTCCACGGGGGTGTAATCGTCTTTGAGGGCGGGGAACGCCATCATGATGTTCTCATAGATGTACGGCTCCACAAGTTCGTCGTAGTCGGGGAAGATCTTTCTCATTGCCTGTATATATGCACGTCCCGCTCCTGCCGGATCAGTCCGCTCATAGTCTATGGTCACATCGTAGTAATGCTCCATTTTCTTTATGGTGCATATTCCGTCGTCGGATGTCACTGTCTCAAGGCACTTGTCGGGTATGCCCTCATCTGCGTACCCGATCAGCTCACTGCGGTAGGTGTCCGATACTGCCGACACCGCAGGTGAAGACTGCACGGGCTCCTCAAATCCGTCGTATGTGGCTGCGGCAGAGCATCCCGACAGCATGACTGCGGCGGCAGCCGCCAATATCCTCTTATCCATTATACACCTCACCAGTCCAGTTCGTCAAGCCAGTTTTTGAGTTTTCTTTCTCTCACCGCAAGTTCATCGGGAGCTTTCATCTTTCCCAGCACCAGTTCGCCCTGTATATCGCCGTCCACGATGTATATCACACGCTCACTGCTCGACGCCACCCTTTCGCTGTGAGTCACCATGAGCACCGATGTCCCCTCACGGTTAGCCTTTACCAGCTCATTCATGACCTCGGCGGATGCCTTCTGATTGAGAGCACCCGTAGGCTCATCAGCGTAGAGCATCTTGGGGGAGTTGATGAGCGCTCTGCACAGGCAGGCACGCTGGAGCTGTCCGCCTGAGACCTCCGTCATGTATCTGTCCGCCGTTTCGATTATGCCGAGGCGGCGCATCAGCTTCTCCGCATATTCGTTGACTTCACTGCGGGCTCTCTTCTTAGCCTGATACCCCGGAAGGATTATGTTGTCAAGTATGCTCAGCTTTTTCATCATGTACATCTGCTGGAATATAAAGCCCATCTTTTCGAGTCTCAGCTTTGACAGCTGCTTTCTGCCCAGCTTTGATATGTCCTCTCCGTCAAATACCACCGTGCCGGATGTCATGTCATCCATTCCGCTTATGGTATACAGGAGGGTGGACTTGCCCGACCCCGAAGGCCCCATTATGGAGACGAACTCTCCCTCCTCCATTGAGAAGTTCAGATTTCTCAGGACATTGTTGCTCTGATCGTCTGTCACATATGTCTTGCACAGATCATGTATATCAAGTATCTTACTCATTTCTTATCCTCCGGACATCAGTCTTTTCTACACCCTTGAGCACTATCATATCCACCGCAGCTATCACGGCGGTGATGAATATCAGCCACAGCAGCGAATGTCCCCATCCCCCCGTGAAAGTCCAGCTCTGTAACCCCGTGAACGCCCTTATGATCGCTCCCGTTGCCTTCGTGATGACAGTAGGCATCAGTACCGCAGCCACCGTCTGAGATGCCCCGAACAGCACCATCATCCTCAGAAACTGCCACCGCTTCACCGCCAGATCGTCAAATCCGCAGCTTTTGAGCAGTGCCGTCTCATGCTCCTCGTCCTTGAGGAATATGGTCTGATACATCACTGTCAGAAATGCCAGCACACCCGTAACTATCACGATCATAGAGTTTCTGACAAAGGAGAGAAGCAGATCATACATATAGAGAAAATCAGAGCCGGTATGTATCGCTTCCGTTACGTTTTCGGGAAAAAGAGACATTATCCTCTTCAGATACGCAGGCTTTTCAGACTCAGGCGCATCTATCCTGCCCCCAATAAATGAGTACCATTCTGTTACAGCATCATCAAAAGCTTCACTCATGATGACTTCCGACGAATTGAAGGCGCTGAGTCTGTCGGTATATCCCGTGATGATGAACTCATCGGCTGTCTTCTCCGAGCTGAGCCTGTCCTGAGAGTATTTGTCATATTCTATCTTTACCGTGTCGCCTATCCTATATCCGTACATATTGGCTGTATTCTTGTCTATGAGTATCTCATTCTCAAGTACGGGGAGCTGTCCGCCGTCCATGATGTGTATCCGTGATACATCTATGCCGAGGTTCATGTTGAGCATGAGTGTGCTGCCATCCGTTATCAGCGCACAATTGCAGGCCTGTCCGAGATCGACCGTACCGGGGATGCCCTCTTTTACCAGTGCGGCATTGATGTTCTTCTCCATGATGTCACTGTTGAAGGTATTGTTTGACATTTCCTTGGCAAATTTATCGGTGATGGTGATATTGAAGTCGAGATCGCCGAAAGTATAGTACTTATGCAGAAAATCCGTGGATATCATGGTATCACGCAGTTCGATTCCCAGCATCACCACGATAGATCCTGCGGTGAATGCCAGCATGAGAAGGATATATCTGCGGAACGTGGTGAAAATATCCGAAAGCGCCAGGAAGAACGGAACGTCCGTTCTCTTCTGTCTGTTAAGGTGAAAATGCAGACCGTGTCCTATCTTTTCCGAGCGGTTCTCACCCGTGACAGCATCTATGACGGATATCCTGCTTATGCGTCTGAGGGATGTGACGATGAACAGCAGCATCAGCGCAAAAGTGAGAACTATCGCCGCCAGTGAGGGGATGAAGTCTGCTGCCGACAGAGTATATGAGATATTGAAGAAGAAATTGTCCATCAGGTAACGGCCTGCCGCCGCTCCCAGAAAGATGCCTGCCACGCCTCCCACAGCGGCGCTTGCTATGTATTTTGCCGCAAACAGCCAGCGGAATGAGAATGTATCGGTGCCGAGCGCCTTCATTATACCCAGCTCACGCTCTTCCTTCTTTATGGCGGAGCGTATGCTGAAATCCAGCGTAAGTGCGATGATGATGAACATGAACACCGCTGCGACCAGCAGGAACACCGAAACGAGCATTGAGATCATATAGTTGTTGCTTGCCACATGGGCGTCGCCGTACATACCGGACAGATGCTCGTATACCTTCGGGTAGTTGTAGTGTATGTGATCTACTATCTTATACAGGCTTGAAATATTCTGAATTCCCGAAAACATCTCATGCTGAGCGAAAATGAGATCACGTCTGAAAGGCGAATCCTTTGCCAGCACCTCATAATCATCATCGGATACGATAAACCTGAGCTGCCATTCCTTTGTGGGATCCTTATGTATCACGGAGACTGTGAACTGATAGACATTGCCCATCTGTGACGTGACAGACAAGCTGTCGCCTGTCTTTATGCCTGTTGCCCTTGCAAACTGTCTCGGGACGCTTATATGTCCGTTCTCAACGCTGAAGGGCTTGTCATTCCCGTCATACACCAGATCGGTTTCACGGGGGCGTGAGCAGATCATATAGGTATGGGTGTCGGTATTGATGTCACGCACTACCTTGCCCTCAAAGTCGATATTTGCAGGGTCTATGGGAATGAATTCCTGCCATGTCGTCTTTATTTCAGGGTCAAATGCGTGAAAGCATTGGAGTATCGCCGTCGGCTCTTTTCCCAATTCGTCTTCATAAGGAGTGTATACTGCAAATCCCCCTGCCGCATTTGTCCTTTCCTGCGACACCTGCACGCCCCTTGTGTTCACAAACAGCAGCAGCGCACTTGTCGCCGCAAGGGTCGATACCATGATCATGAACAGCAGTATTATGATATTCAGGCCCTTAGTCTCTTTCAGGTCCTTCTTTATCATCCTGAAAAACATCGCTTCATCTCCCTTATGAGTATATGTTCCGAACATGGTATCAGTATATCACGGCACTTCTAAAAAAGTCCTTAAAAAATCAAAATTTTTCGGCAGGACAGCCTGTATTTTGAAAATATTCCCTGCCATGCTGAGCACGGGCAGGGAATATGACTTTGAGAAGAAAAGTCATCACTCTTCTTCCAGCTTTTTCAGGAACTCTCTCGTCCTGCTGTTAGAGGGATTGTCTATCACATCCGCAGGGCTTCCCTGTTCTATGACATATCCCTTGTCCATGAATATCACACGGGAGGATACGCTCCGTGCGAAGGGTATCTCATGGGTGACTATCACCATAGTCATTTTCTCCTCTGCCAGAGAGCGTATCATCTTCAGCACCTCAGCGGTGAGCTCAGGGTCAAGTGCGGATGTGGGCTCATCGAAGAACAGCATATCAGGCTTCATGGCAAGTGCCCTTGCGATGGCTACCCTCTGCTTCTGACCGCCCGAGAGCTGATCGGGATATGCGTTTGCCCTTGCGGTCATGCCGATCTTCTCGAGCAGAGCCTTTGCCTCTTCTTCGGCCTGCGCCCTGTCACGCTTCTGCACCCGTAAGGGAGCATCCATTATGTTCTGCATCACGGTGCGGTGCGGAAAGAGATTGAAACTCTGGAACACCAGCCCATACATGGAATGTATCTTCTGAAGCTCCTTCTTGTGGGCATAGACCACCTTTCCGTCCCTTTCCTCAAAGGCGGTCATCCCGTTGAAGCGCATGGAGCCGCCCGAGGCATCCTCAAGCATGGTCATGCAGCGCAGGAAGGTAGTCTTGCCCGAGCCTGACGGCCCTAATACGGATATGACCTCGCCCTTTTCCACTTCAAGATCTATCGACCTTAGTACGGTGTTCTTGCCGTAGTCCTTTCTGAGTCCTTTTACTTCAAGCAGCATAACTGATCCTCCTTACTTGTTCAGCGCCATTTTCTTCTCTATCTGCTTCATGACCAGTGCCACCACGAAGTTGAAAATGAAGTAGAAGCCGCCTGCTATGAAAAGCGGCAGTACCGATGTGTTAGATGCCGCAGTCTGCTTTGCCAGTGTGAACATCTCCGCATAGGAAATGGCAAATGCAAGGGAAGTGTCCTTTACAAGGGTGATGACCTCATTGGTCACGGACGGCAGAACGACCCTTATCATCTGCGGGAAGATGATGAACAGATCGGTCTGGAACTTGCTGTATCCCAGTATCTTTGCCGCCTCACGCTGTCCCTTCGGCACCGCCTGTATACCTCCTCTGTATATCTCCGCAAAGTAGGCGGAGTAGTTGAGTACGAAGCCTATGATGACCGCCCAGAACCTGTATCCCGCAGGTGTCTGTATCCCGAATACGAAGTACGGCCCGAAGAAGACCACCAGAAGCTGGAGCATCAGGGGAGTGCCTCTCATTATCGATATGTACAGGGATATGATCCAGTGCAGGGGCTTTATCTTCGACATATTCCCCAGGGCAAACAGCAGACCCAGCGGCAGGGAGAACAGAAGTGTCAGCACGAATATCAGCAGTGACGATCCGATGCCGGGGAGCAGATCCAGACAGATCTCGCCGATGTTGGCCTTTTTCTTGTCCGCTGTCTGTGAGACGCTCACCTCAGTGGCTGTCTCCTCACGGGAAAGGCACACATTGTCCGAAAGCTCCCATTCCTCGGCTATCCTTGCGAAAGTGCCGTCATCGAGCATCTCGAACAGTGTCTCCTGCACCTCATCACGAAGTTCCGTATTCCCCTTCATGAAGCCTATGCCGTACTTCTCGCTCGCCACAGGCACATCCAGTATCACAAAGCCGTCCCGTGCCTCTACCTCGTATTTAGCCACACCCACGTCAAGGCATACGGCATCCACCGCACCGCTGTCCAGATTGAGGAAGGCGGAGTTATAGTCGCCTATCTGCGTCAGGGACGCAAAGCTCTCATACAGGGCGATATTCTCTTCCGTGGCATTTTCCCCCGTAAAGGCAGCCAGCGCCGAAGAATCGGTCTGTACTGCGACCACCTTGCCTGCCAGATCCGACGGCGAAGAGATGCCCGAATCCTCCTTTACGACTACCACCTGAGAATTGTCCACATAGGGCACCGACCAGGTGTAGTCGTTCTCCCGCCCCTCTATCGTAAAGCCGTTCCAGATACAGTCTATCGCACCCGTTTCAAGCTCCATATCTTTTGAATCCCAGTCAATGGGAGTCTTTATCAGAGTCCAGCCTCGGCGGTTAGCCACCTCTTCGGCGAGGGACAGATCAAATCCCACATATTCACCGTTATCATCCCTGTATCCGTAGGGAGGGAATTCCGCATCAAAGCCCACGGTAAATTCAGTGCGCTCCGCAGAGACACCGGTACCTCCGAAAGCCGTCAGCATCATCGTCAGAGCGGTGACGATCCCGCTCAAATGCTTGTTCATCTTCATCATATCACCCTTATACAGCATAATCCTGCCGCCGTTTCGCCTGTTCCCCGATCGCCCGCAGAGCCGTCAGAAACAGTGTCACCGACCGCATATCCGGATGCCCCCGCCTAAAGGCAGGAACCATCACTGTATTGATTATAGCATATAAGATCGCTGTTGTCAAACGGTCAGATCTGCGGAAAAGTGTTTTTTTTCAGCGAAACTGCCCCCATTTACCCCTCATTTTTGTAAGATATTTGCATTTTCAAAGAATTTTCAGCTTTTTTCTCACCGCCTGCCTGCCGATAGACCGACGCAGAAAAAAGCCGTGCAGAGCTTGTCCCTGCACAGCTTTTTTGATGAAGTATGCTTACGATATGTGCCGCCCGTCGGCTCAGCCCTTTGGATATATCCGTTTTTCATATCAAGAGTGACCGAGCCGTATGTAAGGGCTTCGGAAAGATATCTCAACGAATTGCCTGTCGGCTCAGCCGACCCGTGCCATTTATAAAGGTTTCGGAAAGATACCTCAGCGAATTGTCTGTCGGCTCAGCCGACCCGAGCCGTTTATAGAGGCTTCGGAAAGATACCTCAGCGAAATGCCTGTCGGCTTAGCCGACCCGAGCCGTTTTCAAAGGTTCCGGAAAAATATAACAACGGGCGGCTGCGGGCACTGCCCGATCAGGGCTTCCATTCCTTGTGGGATGAGCAGTTGGTCTCATGTACTATGGTGCTGTCATCCACATCAATAGTTATGCACCCGGTCCTGACTGCACCCCACATTGCGATCTCGAGCTTTTTCCAGTCCTTCGCAAAGTACTTTGAATTCTGATCCAAAAAGACTCCGCTGTAGGGGAAGTCGGTGCCCCATGTGATATCATAGCTGAAGGCGAAGCACATATACTCTCCGTCAACGGTATATTTGTACACCTCACTGGTGTGTATAGATTGATTTGAATTAATCTGCTCCCATTTGCCCAGTATCCAGCTTCCGTCATTATCATCAATGCCCAGGCACTTTCTTCCGTAGAGCTTTACATTCTTTGCATGGAAAAATCCCGAATTTTCGATATATATCGTCTTCTTGGTGCCTTTTACCTTATTGTAATCAGCGTATTTCCGCCAGTTGTCCTGACGAACCTTCTTGCGCCGCCAGTAATCATAATCTCCATGTATGCCGGTCTCGGGATCGTATCTCCACTCTCCGGGCTTGACAGGTTCTTTCGATCTCAAGTCGTCGCTTAAGATGCCTCCCTTATTATTTGCTTCGGGAACTGTCACTGCCGATACCGGTGCGGCTGTGGATGCCATGGTAACTGCTGTAAGGAATAATGCTGCTATGCTTGTTATGGTTCTCTTTGCGTTTTTCATTTTGTTGTCCTCCTTAGACAATTGTTTTAGATATTGTTTCAGATTTTGTTTTTTGATTTACTTTCAGGGGCTTTCCCCTTGCTGTGATTACATTCTACCATACCCATCTTTGCAAGATATTTGCATTTTCCAAAGAAAAATCTTTTTTTCAAAAATTTTTTTCGGTAACATATCTCTGCAAAGATGTTACCTTTGCAAAAGTCCTGAGTATCGGAAGAGGAAAACAAGCACCCTGATCCCCAGCCCTTAGTTGGGCTTCCACTCGGTGTGAGAGTCGCAGTTGACAAACTTCTGCCCGAAGATATAAGGATGATTATAGTTATTGTCGGACTTGTAGTATTCTACCCCAAATTCTATATCGGCATTTCTTATGGTGCCGTCCGTGGTGATCTCCACGCTCTTCAGCTCTGCGCCTCTCTTGTCACCCCGGGTCGCATCCCAGAATATGCCGCTGTACGGGAAATCCGTTCCCCAGACTATATCGAAGCTGTATGCCAGCATCACATAGTCACCGTCGATATGAAGATCTATATTTTTGCTGATGCCCTTCGCATTGTCCTTACGGCTGTCAATGAGTTCCCAGCTGCCCAGTATGTATGAGCCGTCCTCCTTTGCACCGATGGCCTTTCTTCCGTAAAGCTTAATGGACTTTTGCCTGTAAAAGCCATTGTGAGTGATCTTCACATCTATCGAACGGCTGCACATGATGTTGAGCCTCTCTATTGTCAGGTCGTATTCACGAGTGTGCGTCTGACACCCGTCGTTCATATCGGAAGCTGATGCGGCAGCCTTTGCAGGCGGTATGAATTCATTTGCGGATACTGCTGCGCAGGCGGATGCCATGCAAGCCATTGTAAGCAGTGCGGATGCGATAGCTGCTATTGTTCTGTTGTTCTTTTCCATTTTGTTGTCCTCCTTAAAGACATTTGTTTGTTTATGTAGGGGTGTTTCCCTTTGTTGTGACCTTATTATATCATACCCATCTTTGCAACATATTTGCAGTAGATACCGTCATATCAGACAAATAATTATGGAGATCTTCGTGCTTGTTTACAAAAAAACGGAGAACGTAAATGTGTTCTCCGTTTTTTGTTCTGTTCATTCCGTCTTCGAATGCACCTGACAGGATCCTTTTAATGGCAGACATTTCTCTGTCGCTGACGGAAAGTTATTATATTGCTGTATAAATCAATTTTATAAGAGGGAAACAAAGATGATATAAAAGATAGGAATAAAAATGAGGCTCGCAATTAATATATAATTTGAAATTTTTTCTCTTTGCAGTTGCTTTATTGCTGCGTCGTTGCTGTATTGAGGCTCATATTTCTGTATTTTTGAAACATAATCCATTATGATATTCACGTTGGATTCTTTATGTCTAAAATATTGGATCATACCGTTATGTTCTGTGATACCTTTTTTCCAGCAAGGAACAGCAATGTCCTTACCATAAGCATCTCCAAAAATGTCGATAACATAGTCGCCGAAATAGTAACAAATATCCCTTGCCCTACAGCAGTTATTGATCATTTCCTGAGTATAATTACTTCTGATAGAATCGCCTATCCCTTTATAATGGTTTATAGCAGCATTGTAAAGCATATCAGAGATCTCTATCAGTCTGGCTGCAATTTCGTCGACTGCTTCCTTTCGCTTTATCGGATTTAATACATTGTGTTTTATCAGCTTTAGGACAGTGTCTTCACAATTGCAGATCCTGACCGCCGCACTTTGAATCTCACCGATGGTACAATTCATAGACTGGTAATAAGTGGAGTAGAAGTTTGCTTCCCAACCGGAAGGATCCATAAGCAGGATCTGTTCGTAATACTTCTGTGCTTTTTCGCTGTTATTGTCATTTCTCGCTCTTCTTGCCAGTTCATAAAGGTTATTCAGTTCATTTGACTTGTCAACCTGCACCGTTCCCTCGATCATCAATTTCTTTGCGTCTTCCGGCGTATATTTAGTGCCGCAGCTCTGGCACACAAAATATGCGCCTTGTTTTACAAGATCACCGCTTCCGCACATTTCACAAGCAAACTTCTTCATATGCCCCTCCTGTATCATTGCGTGAGAATGCACACATTATTTCATTCAATTATATCATAAAGACTTTGCAAAAAAAAAAAAAACGTTAACAATTTGTTAATTTTGAGATCGCATCGTTTTTCAAAAAGTATTGTGTAATGCTATATAAGTGCCTATCAAATGCAGGAAGCCCACGCCCTTCCGCAGAAAACCGCCCGAAAGCAGTTGCCTTGCTTTCGGACGGTAAGTGAAGTCTTATCTGTGATACAAAAGCGTCATGCCTGTCGGCTCAGCCGACCCGTGCCATTTTCAAAGGTTCCGGAAAGATATAACAACGGGCGGCTACGGGCACTGCCCGATCAGGGCTTCCATTCCTTGTGGGATGAGCAGTTGGTCTCATGTACTATGGTGCGGTCATCCAGATCAATAGTTATGCACCCGGTCCTGACTGCACCCCACATCGAAATTTCGATCTCATTCCAGTCCTTCGCAAAGTACTTTGAATTCTGATCCAAAAAGACTCCGCTGTAGGGGAAGTCGGTGCCCCATGTGATATCATAGCTGAAGGCGAAGCACATATACTCTCCGGAAATATCAA
>JAFUHM010000095.1 GCA_017468865.1 Oscillospiraceae bacterium
AAGGCAAACGAGATCACCGAGGCTGACGTGAAGGATCTGGAAAAGGAACTCCAGAAAGTCACTGACAAGGCGATCGAGAATGTTGACGCCGAAGTAGCAAACAAGGAAAAGGAAATAATGACTGTATGACCTTGTCATAATACTCCTGACAGCGGTCATAACATACCCCGGTTTAGTATATGGATAATCAGAATAATCTCCCGCTCCATCTGGGCATAATCATGGACGGCAACGGCCGATGGGCGAAAAAGCGCGGTATGCCCCGCACCTTCGGCCATAAGGCAGGTGCGGAGGCCCTTCGCAGCGTCGTCGATGAGTGCCGCAGGCTGGGCATACGGTACGTCACGCTCTACGCATTTTCCACGGAGAACTGGAAAAGGCCTGCGGAAGAGGTATCTGTCCTCATGGATCTGTTCGACAGATACCTTGATGAAGCGGCTGCAAGGCTCGACAAGTCAAGGATCGTCTTTCTCGGCGACAAGTCGGCCTTCCCCGACAGACTTCGCAGCAAGATGGAACAGCTTGAACTTGACAGCAGGGACATCGACGATTTCACGATCATGCTCGCCATGAACTACGGCGGCAGGGATGAGCTCGTCCGTGCGGCAAGGGCAATAGCCGCCAAGGCAGTCAGAGGGGATATCTCCCCTGACGAGATCAGCGAGGACACCATCGCCCGTGAGCTTTACACCTATCCCGCAGTGGAGTGTGACTATATCATCCGCACCAGCGGAGAGCAGAGGCTGTCCAACTTCCTTATGTGGCAGTCGGCGTATTCGGAGTTTTATTTTACCGATGTGATGTGGCCTGACTTCGGTGTTAAGCAGCTGCATGAGGCGCTCGATGAATATACGCACAGGAAGCGGCGTTTCGGAGGTATTTAATGGGTAAGCGAATTTTGACCGCTGTTGTAGGTATAGCGATCGGTGTTATCATCGTATTCTTTCTCAATCACACCTTAGTGTATCCCATAGTGGTTGCGGCCATCGCCATGGGAAGCGTGCATGAGATACTCACCGCCTGCGATGCGGGTTTCAAGAAATTCCCCGTACACTACATATGGTGCCAGATATTTGCCGCACTCATTCCCATGATGAGCTGGTTCGATCAGATAAGCTATGCATGGAAGCTGTTCGCTGCGTGCGTGATAGTGTTCCTGCTGTTTGCGGGATTTGTGGCAGACAACAAGAAGCTGTCTTTCTCCAAGCTGTCCATCATGGTGACTGTCACCTGTCTGGTGACCCTTTCCACAAACTGCCTTATCTCCCTCATAAAGCTCGATCCCGTTCACGGCGTGTGCTATGTGGTCATGTCCCTTATGGCGGCATGGGTTCCCGACGGAGGCGCATACTTCGTAGGCTCTGCCCTCGGCAAGCATAAGATGTGTCCCGAAATATCCCCCAAGAAGACATGGGAGGGTGCTGTGGGCGGCGTCATCATCACGGCAGTGGTATTCATCATCTACTGCACTGTCTACCGCATGGTACAGGCATCGAGAGGATATGACTTCACCATCAACTATTTCCTGCTCACCGTCATGGTGATGATCGCAGCGGTCATCAGCATATTCGGCGATCTCTCCGCTTCCCTTATCAAGCGTGAGTACGGCATGAAGGACTATGGTTCTATCTTCCCCGGCCACGGCGGATTTGCAGACAGGTTCGACAGCGTATATTTCGTTCTTCCCTTTATACTCTTTGCATTCACAGCATTCGGCGGGAAGATATTTGTATCATCAATAGCATGATCTCATCACCGTACGGAATTCCTGTACGGTGAATATTATCAGAAGCGACCCCACACGGGAAATCTACCGAAAGCCAAACGGAGTTAATATGACAGGTTCGATAAATCTTCTCGGAGCAACAGGCTCCATAGGAAAGCAGACGATGGATGTCTGCCGCAAGTATCCGCAGATAAGGATAAATACACTGGCTGCAAAGTCAGACTATATAGGGCTTGCCTCAGCCGCAAAGGAGTTTAGCGCAAAGAAGGTCAGCATATATGACAAGGACAGATACATTGCCCTCAAAGAAGCGCTCTCAGGCACAGACATAAAGGTGCTGTGCGGCGAAGAGGGGCTGTGCGAGTGTGCTGCCGATGAGGATGCGGAATGTACGGTAAATGCCGTGGTAGGCGCCTCAGGCCTTACCCCGACCATAGCCGCCATCAGGGCTCACCGCCGCATCGCCCTTGCCAACAAGGAGACACTTGTAGCAGGCGGTTCTCTGGTGATGACCCTTGCCCGTGACAACGGAGTGGACATCATCCCCATCGACAGCGAACATTCCGCCGTCTTCCAGTGTCTGCAAGGCATTTCGGGCGATGTCCGCTCACAGGTGAAGAGCCTCATCCTCACCGCATCGGGAGGTCCCTTCTTCGGGAAGACGCTCGCCGAATTGAAGGACGTGACCCCTGCTGATGCCCTTCGCCACCCCAACTGGACTATGGGCAGCAAGATAACCATAGACAGCGCCACCATGATGACCAAGGGCTTTGAACTCATCGAGGCGTGTCACCTCTTTGACATGACCCCCGACAAGGTGGATATCACTGTACACAGACAGAGCATCATCCATTCTGCCATAGTCACCGCAGATAACGCAGTGATCGCACAGATGGGAGTGCCTGACATGACGGTGCCCATCCAGTATGCCCTCACCTTCCCCGAAAGATATCCCTCCTCTGCCGCTCCCCTCTCCCTCAGACAGATAGGCTCACTTACGTTCGAGCAGGCTGACGAAAGCACATTCTCCTGTCTTAAAGCCGCAAGGCGTGCCGCCGACATCCCCCAGACCACGGCAGGGGCAGTCATAAACGGTGCCAACGAAGTCCTTGTGCATCTCTTCCTCGAAGGCAAGATAGGCTTCACGGACATACAGGACGGCGTGAACGAAGCACTGAACAACATCTCCCTCATGCACTCCTTCAGCCTTGAGAACATACTTAAAGCTGACAAGGCTGCAAGAGAATTTGCATATGAAAGATCTGGTGTCAGATGAGCGGTATCATAGGCATAATTTGCGCACTTGTGATTTTCGGTATCATAGTTACTGTCCATGAATTCGGACACTTCATCGTTGCACGCAAGTGCGGCATTGATGTCCATGAATTTGCCATAGGAATGGGGCCCGCCATATACAAGAAGCAGGGAAAGAATACCCTCTTCACCCTGCGTATCCTCCCCCTCGGAGGATACTGTGCAATGGGCGAGGATGATGAAGCCAAGGCAGACGATGTGAACAACTTCCGCAATAAATCCGTCGGCAGAAGAATGGCAGTCATACTTGCAGGTGCTACCATGAACCTTATCATGGGCTTTCTCATAGGCATCGTCATCCTCCTTGCCGACGGAGAATACACCTCCGCCACGGTAGCCCATGTGGAGGAAGGTTCGGAATGTGCAAAGTACCTTTCCGTGAATGATGAGATCATCAGCATGAACGGTATGCGTTTGTTCACCGCCAACGACATAGTATATGTGCTTCAGAGCGACGAAGACGGAAAGATCGACTTTGTCATCAGGCGTGACGGTCAGACTGTCCGTGCCGACGGGGTGCAGTTCACCCTCACCGATGACGGCAGCGGGAACCGTGTGCTCAGCTACGATTTCAAGGTCTACCGCAAGCCCCTTACCGCCGCCGCTCTTCTGCCGCAGGCAGGATGCAAATTCCTCTACTACGGCAGGCTCATCTTCATGTCCCTCAAGGATCTGCTTTTCGGTAAGTACGGCCTTAACCAGCTTTCCGGACCTGTCGGCATAGTTACCACCATTTCCCAGACCGTATCCGCTCCGGGATTTGACTTTACCTATCTTCTCGAACTTGCCATGCTCATCTCCATAAATGTGGGCATCTTCAATCTCCTCCCCCTTCCCGCACTTGACGGCGGCCGTTTCCTCTTCCTCGTTATCGAAGCCATACGCCGCAAGCCCATCAGTGCCGAAAAGGAAGGAATGGTACATTTCATAGGCTTTGCACTGCTCATGCTCCTCATGCTCGCAGTCACCTTCAATGACATCAAGCGTCTTATCGTCCCCGAACAGACTTCTCATATCATGGTGATAAAATGAACGTTAAAAGGGTAAAAGTCGGCGGCTGTGAATTCGGCAGCGGCAAAATATTCATCCAGTCCATGCTCAATATCCCCGCCGATGACATTGACGGAAATGTCCGTCAGGCAAAGGAACTTGAAAAGGCAGGCTGTGAGATCATCCGTGCCGCAGTACCTCACATCCGCAATGCGGAGCTTATTGCCGCCCTAAAAAAAGCAGTGGATATCCCTGTTGTGGCAGACATCCATTTTGACTACCGCATCGCCCTGGAATGTGCCGCAAAGGGAGTTGACAAGATACGCATCAACCCCGGCAACATCGGCGGTGAAGACCGGGTGAAGGCAGTTGCGGATGAGTGCAGAAAACGGCACATCCCCATCCGCATCGGCGTGAACTCAGGCTCACTCGAAAAGCATCTTCTGGAGAGATACGGTGCTCCCACCGCCGAGGCACTGACAGAGAGCGCCATGTACCATGCCTCCCTGCTGGAGAAGTTTGATTTTGATGATATCGTCATTTCCATCAAATCATCCGATGTACCCACTATGATAAAGGCATACCGCCTTGCCAGAGAACGCACCCCATATCCCCTGCATCTCGGCGTCACAGAAGCAGGGACGGAAAGAATGGGACTTATCAAGTCCGCCATAGGCATAGGTTCTCTCCTGTGCGACGGCATAGGTGAGACTATCAGAGTCTCCCTCACTGACGACCCCGTAAAGGAGATAGCCGCCGCCAAGGACATCCTGCGCTCCATAGGTATGTACGACGGAGCAAGGCTCGTTTCATGCCCCACCTGCGGACGCACACAGATAGACCTCATAGGTCTTGCCAATAAGGTGGAAGCCCTTATCAGGGACATTGACGCCAATATCACCGTAGCTGTCATGGGCTGTATCGTTAACGGCCCGGGTGAAGCAAGGGAAGCAGATATAGGCATCGCAGGCGGTGACGGAAAGGCAGTCATCTTTGAAAAGGGCAGAAAGCTCTGCACCGTCGATGAAAAGGACGCACTTGACACACTCATGAAAGAAGTATATCGTATAGCGGGTAAATGATATGAATATAAAGCAGCTTTTTACCGATGTAAACATGGCTAACCCCGTCGGAAGGGGCGAGCTCCTGAAGATACAGATCGATAAAGAACATAAGCACCTCTGCGTATATGCCAGATTTCCCCAGCTCATATCCTGTGAGAATGCTCACGAGTTCGAGATCAACGCAAGGGACGCTCTTTCCCTTGACAGCGTTGTCCTTGAATGCAGATATACTCCCGATATGTTCGATGTCAGATACACCGCCGAGATAATCAAGCGCATGAAGAAGGATCTTCCCGTCATCAACGGTCACTTTGACAAGGCGCTTTACTGGCTTGAAGATGATACGGTAGTCATCGAGATACGCCACGGCAGCACCGAAATGCTCACTCATGAGAATTTCGAGCAGAAGCTGACACAGCAGATAAACAGCCAGTTCTCCTCCCGATACTCCCTCAGACTTATCCGAAAGGCATCGGAGGAACAGACCAAGGAAGAGCGTGACCGTCTCAGCTACGAGGAGACTTTCGTGAAGCCTGCCGAGGACGCACCTCCTGAGATACCCATGAAAATGGGCATATCCGAGGATAACTTTGTCACCGTGGATTTCAGGGATCTCCCCATCGAGGAGACAGGCGCTCAGGTGATAAAGGGCAAATACATCCACTCCGACAAGATCACCGGGATATCCGAGCTGGCGGAAGACGGCAGCGTTGTCACCATATTTGCCGACGTGTTCGACTATGCCGAGAAGGATATCCACACCCGAAAGAATGAGGATATGCGCATCGTCACCCTCAGCATAACCGACTACACCGGCTCCGTCAACATAAAGGATATCCAGGAACAGAAGGCGGACAATCCACTTTCCGCCCTGAAGAAGGGCTCTTCCGTGATCTGCCGCGGCAAAGTTGTCTTCGACAAGTTCGACAATGAAGTCACCTTCATGGCATATGACATCATGGAGGTAAAGAGGATAAAGCGCAGGGATACTGCGGAGCAGAAGAGAGTAGAGCTGCATCTTCACACCAATTACTCCACCATGGACGGCATCACATCCGCTAAGGATCTTATAAACCGTGCCTTCTCATGGGGACACAAGGCGATAGCCGTCACCGATCACGGCGGACTCCAGGCATTCCCCGAAGCATCTGCCGCCTGTAATGACATCCGCAGGAACGGCGGAGATTTCAAGATCATCTACGGCTGCGAGGCATACAGTGTCAACGACATGGTCAAGGCCGTCAAGGTATATAAGGACAAGCCCCTCAAGGGACAGATGATAGTATTTGACCTTGAGACCACGGGCTTTTCCGCAAACGACGATAAGATAATAGAGTTCGGCGCAGTCAAGGTGGAAGACCTTGAACTTGGTGAAACCTTCTCCTCCTACTGCGATCCCGAAAGGGAGATACCTCCCAGGATAACCAAGCTCACAGGCATCACACAGGAAATGGTGACAGGCGCTCCGAAGGAACGTGAAGCCCTCCTTAACTTCATCGAATACTGCGGAGAAGCTCCTGTCCTTATCGCACATAATGCAGGCTTCGACACGGCATTCATAAAGGCAGCCTGCCTCAGACAGGGCATTGATTTCAAATTCTCCGTCATAGACACCGTGGTGATGTGCCGCAGTATGCTCCCCGAGCTCAACAAGCACAAGCTCAACATCGTTGCCAAGCACCTCGGACTGGGCGAATTTGACCACCACAGGGCATTCGAGGATGCAAAGATGCTTGCACGCATATATGTCAAGCTCGCTGCCCGCCTTGCCGAGGAAAAGAACTGCACATCCATAAGCCGCATCGACGAAATGATGGGCGATGTTGACCCGAGGAAACTGCGCCCCAATCATCAGATCATACTCGCAAGGAACAACGCAGGCCTGAAGAACCTCTACAAGCTCGTCTCCTTCGGCCATATCAAATACTATTCCCGTGTCCCCCGCATCCCCATGTCGGAGGTCGCAAAGCACAGGGAAGGACTTATCATAGGCAGCGCCTGTGAATCGGGAGAGCTCTACACCGCCGTCCGTGACGGCAGACCCTGGGACGTACTTCTTGACATCGCCTCCTTCTATGACTATCTCGAGATACAGCCGTGGCAGAACAACGAGTTCCTCATCAATGACGAAGACCACGACAACATCCGCACCAAGGAGGATCTCCAGGGATTCAACCGCACCATAGTACAGCTCGGCGATGCACTGGGGATACCCGTATGCGCCACCTGTGACGTGCATTTTCTCGATCCAGGGGACAGCGTTTTCCGCAAGATACTTACATACGGCAAGCTGCCAGGAGCGGAGCACCAGCCTCCCCTGTATCTCCATACCACCGATGAGATGCTCGAGGAATTCTCCTATCTCGGAGAAGAGAAGGCATTTGAGGTGGTAGTCACCAATCCCAATCTCATAGCGGATATGGTAGACCCCGACATCCATCCCATCCCTCCCGGAACATACACCCCATCCCTTGACAATGCGGAAGAAGAACTCCCCCGCATCACATGGGAACGGGCAAAGGCGATCTACGGCGACCCTCTCCCCGAGATAGTGGAGAAAAGGCTCGACAAGGAACTTACCTCCATCGTCAAGAACGGCTTCGCCGTGCTGTACATGATCGCACAAAAGCTGGTGGCGAACTCCAACGAGAACGGGTATCAGGTAGGTTCCAGAGGATCGGTCGGCTCATCCTTCGTTGCAAATATGTCGGGCATATCCGAGGTGAACGCTCTTCCTCCCCATTATCTCTGCCCCAACTGCAAGAACAGCGAGTTCTTTCTTGACGGCACCTACGGTTCGGGCTATGACCTTCCGCCGAAGAAGTGTCCCAAATGCGGTGCGGACTACATCAGAGAGGGGCATGACATCCCCTTTGAGACCTTCCTCGGCTTCAACGGCGATAAAGCCCCCGATATCGACCTTAACTTCTCCGGTGAATACCAGACTCACGCACATAAATACACCGAACAGCTTTTCGGCCTGGAGAACGTGTTCAAGGCAGGAACAGTCGGCACCGTTGCGGAAAAGACGGCATACGGCTTTGTCAAGCATTACCTTGAAGAGACGGGCAGACACGTCACCCGTGCCGAGGAAAACAGGCTCACGCTGGGCTGTACAGGTGTAAAGCGCACCACAGGACAGCATCCCGGCGGAATGGTAGTCATCCCTTCGGATTACGAGGTGTACGACTTCACTGCGGTGCAGCACCCCGCAGAAGATCCAAAATCGGAATTCATCACCACCCACTTTGACTTCAACTCCCTCCATGACACCATACTCAAGCTCGACGAACTCGGTCACGATGTTCCCACGCTCTACAAGCACCTTGAAGACATGACGGGAGTGGATACCCACAATATATTCCCTGCGGACGAAAAGGTGATGAGCCTGTACCTTTCACCCGAGGCTCTCGGCGTAACTCCCGAGGAGATCAACTGGAAAACAGGCACCCTTGCCATTCCCGAAATGGGTACGGGCTTTGCCATGCAGATGCTTCTTGACGCAAAGCCCACGAAGTTCTCCGATCTTCTTCAGATATCGGGACTTTCCCACGGTACGGACGTATGGCTCGGCAATGCGCAGAACCTTATCAAGAACGGCACCTGCACCATATCCGAGGTCATCGGATGCCGTGACGGCATCATGACATATCTTATCTATCACGGTGTTGACCCCAACCTCTCCTTCAAGATAATGGAGATCACCCGAAAGGGCAAGGCTCCGAAGCTGCTTACCGAAGAAATGAAGCAGACCATGCGTGATCACGATGTCCCCGAATGGTACATCGAGAGCTGCCTGAAGATCAAGTATATGTTCCCCAAGGCGCACGCAGCGGCATACGTCATCGCCGCCAACAAGCTCGCATGGTTCAAGGTATACTATCCCCTCGAATTCTATGCCACCACCTTCACCGTCAAGGGAGATGCCTTTGACGCAGAGATAGCCATGACGGGACGTGAAGGCATCAGGATGAAGATGAAGGAACTGTCCGACCCCGATACCAAGCGCACCACCAAGGACGACAAGACCCTTGATATGCTCCTCATCGTAAACGAGATGATGGCAAGAGGGATAGAGTTTCTCCCTGTGGACGTGCTCAAGTCGCATTACAGCAAGTTCGTCGTGGAGGACGGGAAAATACGCATACCCTTATGCAAAGTATCAGGCGTAGGCGAAGTTGCTGCCAAGGCTCTCTATGATGCGGTGCAGAAGGGAGACTATATGTCCATCGAGGATCTCTCTGAGATAGGCGGTGTCGGCAAGGCAGTTATGGAGCGTCTTGAAGCCATAGGCGCCACCGGCAACATCCCCAGGTCGGTGCAGATGAGCCTGTTCTGATATAAGTATATCACATATTAAAGTTACAGTCAATAGTGCATTTCAAAGTATCATAATTTTGGTATTTTGCACAATATGACAGGTAAATATGACCAAAAGTTCTTATTGTACTTTTTTAATCTTTAGTTTTTTCAAAAAACTGTTGCATTTATCGTAAATATATGTTATAATATTATCATCACGGGACGGTAATACGGTGCCGTGTTATCATGAACTCGACCGTACAGGAGGGTAATATGAAGAATATACTGTTCGTTGCATCAGAGTGTGTGCCTTTTATCAAAACAGGCGGTCTTGCCGATGTAGTAGGCACCCTTCCCAAAAAGTTCGACAAGAACGAATATGACTGCAGAGTGATAATCCCCAATTATCGCTGCATTCCCGATAAATACCGTGACAACTTCAAGTATGTTCATCATTTCTACATGGATATGGGACAGCGTTTCAGCAGCGTCCATGTAGGCATAATGGAATATGAGCTTGACGGCATCACCTTCTACTTTGTGGATAATCTCTTCTACTTCGGCGGAGACAAGCCCTATGCCGACACACGCTACGATATCGAGAAGTTCATCTACTTCTCCAAAGCTGTAATGGCGATACTCCCCGTCATCAATTTCAAGCCCGATGTGATCCACTGCCATGACTGGCAGGCAGGACTTGTCCCTGTATATCTGCACACCCTTTACAAGGACAATCCCTTCTTCTGGGGCACCAAGACCATATTCACCATACACAACCTGCGTTTCCAGGGCATATGGGACATCAAGACCATCAAGGCGCTTTCGGGTCTTCCCGACTGGGTATTCACTCCCGACAAGCTGGAATACCACGAAGATGCCAATATGCTCAAAGGCGGACTTGTTTACGCTGACTACATCACCACCGTCAGCAACACATACGCAGGAGAGATACAGTCTGCTTACTTCGGTGAGGGCCTTGACGGCCTGCTCAGGGCAAGAAATCAGTCACTCTGCGGCATAGTCAACGGCATCGACTACAAGGAATACGATCCCGAAACGGATACCAACATAGCAAAGACATATTCCTCACGCTCCTACAAGAAGGGCAAGGCAGCCAACAAGAAGGCTTTGCAGGCTGAACTGGGACTTCCCCAGGATGACAACAAATTCGTCATATCCATCATTTCCCGCCTGACCGATCAGAAGGGACTTGATCTTGTAAGATATGCCCTTGACCGCATCTGCGAT
>JAFUHM010000010.1 GCA_017468865.1 Oscillospiraceae bacterium
ATAAACGTCACTCTTTTCAGTATACCACATTTGCCCCGAAAATGCAATAGCTATGACAAAATCCATCTTCGCATAATGACCGGGTACGCCCCGGAGCGAGTTCGCCGAGCAGGCGGTGCCTGCCGGGTACGACCCGGAGCGAGTTCACTAATAAAATATGCCGAGCCCGTCAGAGAAGGCTCAGCATAATAAATATACGAATAGGGTGCAGGCACCGCCTGCTCGGCAGAATAAATATGCGAAATAGGTGTGGGCTCAGCCAACAAGACAGAGCGAGTTCACTAATAAAATATGCCGAGCCCGTCAGAAAAGGCTCGGCATTATAAATATACGAATTGGGTGTGGGCACCGCCCACTTGGATTCAGACTTCTGTATCGTCTGCGTATGCGGGAGCTGCTGCGGAAACGTCTTCAGCACTGCTGCCTGTGATCTTGAAGTAAGATCTGCTGTTGAGAACGACTGTGCAGGAACCGTCATCAGCGAAGGTGACAGCACCCTGATCCTCAACTGCGGTATCAGTGATGTGATAAAGACGAGCGTTAGCCTTGTCCATGGTGTCGGGGATCTTCAGCTTGGGAACCTTGATCTCCACATCGAATACATATGCTCCGCCGCCGGAGGGATAGATGTAAGTTGCGCCCTCCTCGGGAACAGCTACGATCCTGAACTTGAGTTCCTCGGACTTCACCTCACGAACGGAAGCAGGATCGATAGTGATAACTGCGCCGTCAACAGTGAATACAACGGGCTTGTCGGACTTAGCTATCTCAGCCACACCGCCCTTTGTGATGGTAACGCCATCGTAAGGGATGCGGATGGGAGTGTCGTTCTCTACAGACTCTCTGACCTTCTTGGCATCAACGATGCGGTCAACATCGGGATCTGCTACTATGGGAGTAGAGAATGTGGAGTTGTCCACGAGCGGAGTGCTGGGACCGCCGCTGTGAGGCACTCCTGTCTTGTCATACTTATGTGAGTTATAGTCAAATGCAAAAGCCGAAGCGGAAAAAGCCGAAACTGTGATGACAGCAGCAGCAACTACCGCAGTAATTCTTTTTGCCTTCATGAAACATTCCTCCAATATCCGACGCCTGAATGACGACGGTTGATAAAGTTGATAAATAGGCATCAAATACCGATAGATACCCCTCTAATTTTTCCAAGACAATTATACCACATCCGAAAAAAAATTGCAAGAGCATCCGAAGATTTTTTTAAATTTTTGTATATATGACCAATTTGATATTTGCCGCTTCTGATAATATAAACAAATTGTACTGTTTCCTCACCGAAAAGAAACAGCAGGGAGCACAGGGCGTGTACCGCCCCATGCTTCCGCTGCCGCATCATTCGTATCTCAGAGCCTCGATAGGATCGAGCTTTGCTGCACGGTTTGCGGGATAGAACCCGAAGAACACGCCGACTGCAAGGGAGAAGCCCACGGCGATAGCCACGGTTGATACCTTGGGAGCCGCATATGTCCCCACGACAGCACCTGCTATGTTGCCAAGGCCGAAGCCCAGTGCGATGCCGATAAGGCCGCCGATAAGGCAGATGACGATACTCTCCACTATAAACTGTGTGCGTATCGCAGAGTTCGGCGCACCGAGCGCCTTGCGCACGCCTATCTCACGGGTACGCTCCGTTACCGACACCAGCATTATGTTCATTACGCCGATACCGCCTACCAGCAGGGATATGGCTGCTATTATGGAAATGACCAGAGACACCGTTCCCAGTATGGAGCTTATCATGTCCATCTGTGATGCCGCTGTCTGGTAGTAGATCTCGTAGGAGTCGTTGTCACGGTAGTAGGAATTGTTCATGTAGTCTGCGACCTTCGTGCAGAACTCCTCGGGCTCCACACCCGTCTTCATATTCACATTGAATGACCAGAACGTCTCATCGCCGCCCATGATGCGTATAAGGGTGGTGTAGGGGACATAGACCTCACTGTTCCAGTCTTCAACATTCACCATAGAGGAAAGGAAGGAGGGGAGCTTGTACTGATATACGCCCACCACGGTGAAGTCCGTGAGAAGTCCCGTCCCGTGCCGTCCGTAGTTTGCCTTTATGCTGACGGTCTGTCCGATGGCACCTCTCTGTGAGCCGAACATCGCCTCCGCCTGCTTGTCGGATATGACGCAGATGGAACGGTTCTTTGCGCAGTCATCGGGAGTGATGTATCTGCCGCAGTTAACGGTAGTCATGGACTGCTTGGCATAACCTGCATTCACGCCGTAGATCTGTGCCTTCTTGTCCTCCTTGCGCACTCTTATATCGCCCTGGAGCATATCGGTCTGGATAGCCACCGCATCGATCTCGTCCGAAAAGCGTTCCTCCACGTCCTCGATCATGGACACGTTTATCCAGTCCTCATAGTAGTAATAGTCACGGGCTGCGTCTTCTTTCTGTCTGATGCCGAAGCCTACCAGATTGGAACCGCCCTGTTCGTCAAATATGCCGAGGACGGATGCCTCCATGATCTGTCCGAGGGTAGAAATGGCGATAACGGAGCTTATTCCGATGATGATGCCGAGCATGGTGAGCAGGGCACGCATCTTGTTGGCTTTGAGTCCCTCAATGGCGAGGAGTATGTTTTCCCATATGCCCATCACTCATCCCCCTTTTCATTCACGGGAGCTTTGGGAGCGGCATCCTCCGCAGGTGTCTGCGGAGCCTGAGCCGCCTGCGCTGCCGTCTGGGTCTGTGCCGTGCCGCCATCGGCGGGAGCCTTGGCGGATGTGTCTATGATGCCCTCCGTATTCACAGGGACGGGAGCGGGGCGGAAGAGTTCGGGAGGTGCCGCATCACGGGAAGATATATCCGAATCGGAAATGATATTTCCGTCGGATATGGTGATTATGCGGTCTGTCTCCGCCGCAAGCTCGTTGTTATGGGTAATGAGCACGATGGTCTTCCCCTGCTCCTCGTGGAGCTTATGGAAAAGGTCCATTACCATGCGGCCCGTGCGGGAGTCAAGTGCGCCCGTAGGTTCGTCCGCAAGGATAAGGGAGGGATCGTTTGCCATAGCACGGGCAATGGCTACACGCTGTTTCTGACCGCCGGAAAGCTCATTGGGCATATGCCCCGCTCTCTCCGCCATATCCACCGTTTCAAGCAGTTCCTTCGCACGCCTGCGCCTCTCGGAGGAGGAGTACCCCGCATAGAGGAGGGGAAGCTCCACGTTCTTCAGGGCGGAGGTCCTTGCCACGAGGTTGAATGTCTGGAACACGAAGCCTATCTTGTTGTTTCGTATCTCCGACAGCTGCTTGTCCTTGGTCTGGGATATGTCTATGCCGTCAAGGTAATACTCACCCGAAGTGGGGCGGTCAAGCGCCCCGATTATGTTCATCAGTGTGGATTTGCCCGAACCCGACTGCCCGACTATGGACACGAACTGTCCCCTCGGGACGTTGAAGGACATACCGTGCAGTATCTCAAGTTCGTTCGGCTCTCCTATGTAGAAGGTCTTGACAATGTCCTTTGCCTCTATGACAAGTCCGCTGTCCCTGACCTCGATGTTCTGTTTCTTCATGCACGCCACCTTATTCAGCAGATGCGGTGGTCTCGGCAGCGCTGTTATTGGCTGCTGCGGAGCTCATGATGGCATTGGGATTCATTACCATCTGACCCTCGGTGTAGTCTGCCGCATTGGGAAGGATGAGCATACCGTCATGGAGTTCGGAGGACTTTATCTCCACCTCCGCATTAGCTTCAAAGCCTGTGGTGACCTCCACGAACTTTACTGTGTAGGTCTTGGTCTCATCGCTGTACACAGCCTCGCAGATATGGGACTTGCCGTCAGTCTCTGCAACGCAGTCATAGGAGACCGCATACACGTCCTTCACCTCGTCGGTGATGACAGTCCCCTTTGCGGTCATGCCTATAAGTACGTTCTCATCGGTATCCTTTATATCGGTGGATACGGAGAATGTGGCATTTCCGTCGCTCTTGCCGTCGGTACCCTTGGTTCCTGCGGCAGATACATGGCTTATCTTGCCGGGGAAATCCTTGTAGAGAGCGGGGATGTTTACGGTAACATCCTCATCCTTGGTAAGGTTGCCCACGGAGTATTCCTTTACTGCGGACACGAACTTCAGATCGGAGGTATCCTCGATGATGAAGAGTATGCCCTGTGAAGAGCCGCCGACTATGGCGTTGCTCTGTGTGATGGTGCCGTCGCAGAGAGCGGTGATGACGCACTTGTCAAGGCGCTCCTTGAGTATCTCTATGGATATGAGCTGTGAGGAATTGTCGTTGGACAGGACACGCTGCTTGTCAGCGGCTGCCTTGAGCTCGGAAAGAGTGTTGTTGGCACGCTTCACAGCCAGGTCATATGCCTCTTCGGCCTGATCTACCGCTTTCTGCGCATCGGTGACAGCCTGTGCGTAGGTGTCGTTCTTGGTGTCATTGCCTGTGATAACGCCCTTCACCTGGTTCTGTGCATTGTCAAGGGCGGTCTTTGCACGGGCAACGGCTCTCTCCGCATTTATAACGGCAAGGTCGTGATTGGAATCTATCTTTGCCTTCGCATCGGTGTATGCGATGAGTGCATCATCATATGTCTCGACCTTGGTCTTGACATCGTACTTCTTCTCAACCGCCTCAAGATTGCTCTTGGCAGTCTTCACTTCCTTTGCAGCTGCCTCGGCATCCGCATCGGTGAAGTTGGAGCCGCCGTTGGCACGGCTGTTCATGATGTATGAGTAATTCTCCTGAGCCTGCTCATACTCATCCCTTGCGGCCTGAACCTCATCTCTGTTCTTCTTGTCAAATCTCTCGTCGTATTCCTTCTTTGCCTCATCGTATGCCTTCTTCTGGGCACGGATGCTGACATAGTCCTCATTCTCACGCTCACGCTTTGCACGGGCAAGATCCTCTTCCGCATAGGAAAGCTCGGTCTTTGCGCTCTCCACCGAAGCGGAAGCGGAAACGAAGCTGCTGTCCTTGTCGGAGCCTGCGGTGCTGAGCTGTCTTTCGTAGTCCTCACGGGCACGCTCAAGCTTGGTCTTTGCATTGTCAAGACTCACCCTTGCACTGTATATCTCAGCATAGGTGCCGTTCTCTATCTGTGCGGCTGTGTCCATATACTGACGCTCGGCATCGCTGACCACATAGCCCGACGAAAGGGACTTGGAGTCAAGGTTTGCCTGCTGCTGGAGGATGTCGTCCTCTATGGTGTCTGAATCGAGAGTGGCAAGGATGTCGCCCTTTTTCACGATGTCGCCTTCCTTGACGTTTACGGTAGCAATGGGAAGGTTCATGCCGGAAGTCACCTGCTCAAAGGTGTTAGACTCCACTATGCCGCTGAAGGTGACGGTGTTGCGCAGATCCTTCTTCTTCAGTTCCATAGGCTCCACCATCGCCATATTCTTCATGGCATTGACGCTCTGCCAGATAAGAAAGCCGCCCGCTGCAAGCAGCAGTAGCACGACCACCAGTATTATCTTGCCTGCTATTCCCTTTTTCTTTTTCTTCATTGTCTTTCCCCTTTCACGATCAGTGCAGATCTTTTCAAAAACTGCATTTCAGTATATCATACAAGTATGAGATTGTCTTTAGAGAAAGATTAAAATTAGATTAAAAACGGCTTCGGAGCAAGATTTGTATGATTCAACAATCATCCCCCGTATGTGCCG
The DNA here is from genome assembly GCA_017468865.1 of Oscillospiraceae bacterium. Classification (GTDB taxonomy): domain Bacteria; phylum Bacillota; class Clostridia; order Oscillospirales; family Ruminococcaceae; genus Huintestinicola. The sequence goes on from JAFUHM010000010.1 coordinate 5,644, forward strand.
CCGCCCGTTTGTCTGATTTGCCGATTTGATTGTAAACCCCTTGACAAATCACGGCAAAGGTGATATGATACAACACAATGAAACCGTTGAAGCGGAGATAACGTCAGTCATGATCCCACAGAGAGCCCACGCTGCTGAGAGTTGGGCGGACACCAGTCTGGCAAATGGACCGCTGAGGGCGTGGTCAAATGAGATCCTGTGATCTCAGAGTATTCCATGACGTGATGGCATACGTCAGTTGCCGGGAGTATGCTGGTACTCCGCTAAGTGCGCAGGTCATACTGCGAATCAAGGTGGCACCGCGGATAGATAACTATTCGTCCTTGACAGAACATTCTGTCGAGGACTTTTTTGTTGCATCCGGAGGTGCCATCATGCTTATACGACCCGATCTTGACACAGTTAAGAAATTCTCAAAGGACGATTACGACATCGTACCCATCAGCACGGAGATACTTTCCGACATCTGCACTCCCATCGAAGCCATGCGGATACTCAAGAACGTATCAGCCCACTGCTTCATGCTCGAATCGGTGGTCAACAACGAAAAATGGGGACGCTACACATTCCTCGGATATGAGCCGAAGCTCCTTGTCACCGCCTGCAAAGACGATCTCACCATAGGCGATGTGAAGATGAAGACGGATGACCCGAACCACGAGATAAGGGCGCTGCTCGGCCGTTACAGAAGTCCCCGCCTCGACTTCCTCCCCAGCTTCACGGGAGGACTTGTGGGATACTTCTCATATGACTACCTTTCTTACAGCGAGAAGTCCCTGCGAAATGACATCCCCGACCCCGAGGATTTCAAGGACGTGGATCTGATGCTGTTCGACAAGGTCATCGCCTTTGACAACGTGAAGCAGAAACTGATCCTCATCGCAAATATGAACCTTGCCGACGGCGAGGCAGGATATAACAAGGCAAAGCTCGAACTCAGGCAGATGGCGGATCTCCTGCGGCACGGAGAGAAGGCAAAGGAGCCTGAGAGCCGCATGACAGGCAAGATCACCGCCCTTTTTGACAAGCAGCGCTACTGTGACATGGTGCTCAAGGCAAAGCAGCACATCATGGAGGGCGACATCTTCCAGATAGTCCTCTCCAACAGGCTCTGCGCCGAGCATGAGGGGAGTCTCCTCGACACATACCGTGTCCTTCGCACCATAAACCCCTCCCCCTATATGTTCTACTTCTCCGGGACGGATGTGGAGATCGCAGGCGCATCCCCCGAAACTCTGGTCAAGCTCGAAAACGGCATCCTCCACACCTTCCCCCTTGCGGGCACACGTCCGAGAGGCAAGACCGATGAGGAGGACAAAGCCCTTGAAGCCGAGCTCCTTGCCGACGAGAAGGAGCTGGCGGAGCACAATATGTTGGTGGATCTGGGCAGGAACGATCTTGGCAGGGTCAGCAGGTTCGGCTCCGTGGAGGTGGAAAAGCTCCACTCCATCGAGAGATATTCCCACGTCATGCACATAGGCTCCACCGTAAGGGGCGAGATAGATGACGGCTGCGATGCCCTTGACGCCATCCGTGCCGTCCTTCCCGCAGGCACACTTTCGGGTGCGCCGAAGATCCGTGCCTGCGAGCTCATCGCCGAGCTTGAACAGAACAAAAGAGGTATCTACGGCGGCGCCGTGGGATACATCGACTTCACGGGGAACATGGACACCTGCATCGCCATACGCATCGCCTACAAGAAGGGCGGCAAGGTCTTTGCACGCAGCGGCGCAGGCATAGTGGCAGACTCCGACCCCGAAAAGGAATACACCGAATGCCTGAATAAGGTAGCCGCCGTCATGGATGCGCTCAAGAGCGCAGAGGAGGACATATGACACTTCTTATCGACAACTACGACAGCTTCTCCTACAACCTCTTTCAGTTCGTGGGGGAGATAGACCCCGATATAAAGGTGATTCGCAACGACGAGATGACCGTCCGTGAGATAGAGGAGCTTTCCCCCGACAGGATCATCATATCGCCCGGCCCCGGAAGACCCGAAGATGCGGGCATCATCACCGAAGCCGCAGTCACCGTCTGCCGGAAGATACCCACCCTCGGCGTGTGTCTCGGCCATCAGGCGATCTGCATGGCATACGGCGCAGTCGTCACATACGCAAGGAAGCTGATGCACGGCAAGACTTCATCCGTGAGGATCACCGCCGACAGCCCCATATTTGACGGGCTCCCCGAAAGGATAGACGTGGCAAGGTATCACTCACTTGCGGCAGACCCCGACACTCTCCCCGACTGTCTCACGGTCACGGCTATCACCGACGACGGCGAGATCATGGCAGTGCAGCACAGGGAATACCCCATATACGGGGTGCAGTTTCACCCTGAATCCATAATGACGCCCATGGGCAAGAACATAATATACAACTTCATCAAGGGAGGACATCAGAAATGATCAAGGAAGCAATAGTAAAGATAGTAGACAAGCAGGATCTCAGCTACGAAGAGGCATACACCGTAATGTCCGAGATAATGAGCGGACAGACCACCCCCACGCAGAACTCCGCATTCCTTGCGGCTCTCTCCACCAAAAGCACCAAGTCCGAGACAATAGACGAGATCACGGGATGTGCGGCTGCCATGCGTGACTCCGCCACCAGATTTGAAAACGACATGGATCTGCTGGAGATCGTAGGCACAGGCGGCGACAACGCCCACACCTTCAACATCTCCACCACCTCCGCCTTCATTGCGGCTACCGCAGGGATAAAAGTGGCAAAGCACGGCAACAGGGCGGCATCCTCCCTCTGCGGCACGGCAGACTGTCTGGAAGCCCTCGGCATGAACATAAGCCTTGAGCCCGAAAAGTGCAGGGAGCTTCTCGAAAAGGCAGGCTTCTGCTTCTTCTTCGCCCAGAAGTATCACACATCCATGAAGTATGTGGGCGGCATCCGCAGGGAACTGGGCATAAGGACGGTATTCAACATCCTTGGACCTCTCACCAACCCCGCATATCCCAAGCATCACCTGCTGGGCGTATATGACCGCTCCCTGGTGGAACCCGTGGCTCAGGTGCTCTGCAAGCTCGGCTCACAGACGGGAATGGTGGTATTCGGCAACGACAAGCTCGACGAGATCTCCCTTTCCTCCTCCACCACCGTATGCGAATACAGGGATTCATGGTACAGGACTTACGAGATCACACCCGAGCAGTTCGGCTTCAACCGCTGCGAGAAGTCCGACCTTGAGGGCGGCACTCCCGAGGAGAATGCCGAGATCACAAGGGGCATCCTCAGCGGCAGGCTGAGAGGCTTCAAGCGCAACGCCGCTGCCCTCAACGCAGGTGCGGCAATATACATCGGCGGCAAGGCCGATTCCCTTGCAGACGGCATAAAGCTGGCAGAGGAGATCATCGACAGCGGCAGAGCCATTGACACCATGGAAAAGGTCGTAGCCCTCTCAAACACCGTCGGGGAATGACATATGAGCACCATACTTGACAAACTCGCCGACCACGCAAGAGAGCGTGTCCTTGCCGCAAAGGAGCGCATAAGCCCCGATGAGATGCGCTCCCTCGCCCTCTCCCTCCCCGCTGGGCAATTCTCCTTCGAGACAGCTCTGCGCAAGGAGGACATCGCCTTCATCTGCGAATGTAAGAAGGCATCCCCCTCAAAGGGCATCATAGCGGAGGAGTTCGACTATCTTAGCATCGCAGAGGAATACGAGAAGGCAGGAGCGGACTGCATCTCCGTGCTCACCGAACCCAAGTGGTTCATGGGCAGCGACGAGTATCTGCGCCGTATCGCAGAGACAGTCTCCATCCCCTGCCTGCGCAAGGACTTCACCGTGGACGAGTACATGATATATGAGGCTAAGGTGCTCGGTGCATCTGCGGTGCTCCTCATCTACACCATCCTCCCTCCCCGGAAGATACGGGAGTATATAGACATCTGCGGCAGTCTCGGGCTTTCCGCCCTGGTGGAAGCACACGATGCGGATGAAGTAAGGACAGCCCTTGACTGCGGCGCCAGGGTGATAGGCGTGAACAACCGTGACCTGAAGGACTTCACCGTGGACACGGACAACAGCCGCCGCATGAGAGATCTGATACCGGACAGCGTCACATTCGTGTCGGAAAGCGGTATCAGGACGGCTAAGGACATACAGCAGCTGCGTGATTCGGGAGTGGATGCCGTGCTTATCGGCGAGACGCTCATGCGTGCGGCTGACAAGACAGAAAAGCTGAGGGAGCTCAAAGGCATATGAAGATAAAGATGTGCGGTATGTGCCGTGAACAGGACATAATGTACGCAAACGCCGTCCGCCCCGACTATGTGGGATATATCTTCGCCCCGTCAAGCAGGCGGTATATCACCCCCGAACAGGCGGCGGCATTCACGGACAGGCTCGACAAGAGCATCACCCCCGTAGGGGTGTTCATCAATGAGGACATCGGCCTGATAGCACGGCTCGCAGGGGACGGCATCATAGGCGCCGTACAGCTCCACGGAACGGAAGATGCCGAATATATCTCACATCTTCGCCGCCTGACGGCGCTCCCCATCATCAAGGCGTACAAGATACGCAGCGAGAGCGACACAGCGGCGGCGCAGAAGTCCTCAGCGGACATGATCCTTCTCGATTCGGGGGAAGGTTCGGGCAGGCTCTTCGATCACAGCCTGCTCAAGGGCATCAGCCGCCCCTACTTCCTTGCAGGGGGGCTTGACACGGAAAACATAGGTGCCGTCCTCAGAGAGCTTTCTCCCTTCGGCGTGGACGTAAGTTCGGGCATAGAAACGGACGGCTCCAAGGATATGGATAAAATGCAGCTTTTTGCGGATATAGTCAGGAGGACAAGATGACAAACTCAAAAGGACGTTTCGGCGATCACGGCGGACAGTATATCCCCGAAACGCTGATGAATGCAGTCATAGAGCTTGAAAAGGCATATGACTTCTACAAGAATGACGACAGCTTCAACAGGGAGCTTTCCGACCTCTTCAACAGCTATGCGGGAAGACCTTCCCTGCTCTACTATGCACAGAAGATGACAAGCGATCTGGGCGGTGCGAAGATCTACCTCAAGAGAGAGGATCTCAACCACACAGGCTCCCACAAGATAAACAACGTCCTGGGACAGGCGCTGCTTGCCAAGAAAATGGGCAAGACCCGCCTTATAGCCGAGACAGGCGCAGGACAGCACGGTGTAGCCACCGCCACCGCCGCCGCCCTTTTCAATATGGAATGTGTTGTATTCATGGGCGAGGAGGACACCAAGAGACAGGCTCTCAATGTCTACCGCATGAAGCTGCTTGGTGCGGATGTCATTCCCGTCAAGTCCGGCACAGCCACCCTGAAGGATGCTGTATCCGAGGCAATGAGGGAATGGGTCTCCCGCATTGACGACACACATTACTGCTTAGGTTCCGTCATGGGGCCTCATCCCTTCCCCACTATGGTCAGGGACTTTCAGGCGGTCATCTCCCGTGAGTCGAGGGAGCAGATCATAAAGGCAGAGGGACGGCTTCCCGATGCGGTCATCGCCTGCGTAGGCGGCGGCTCCAACGCAATAGGCAGCTTCTACCACTTCATCCCCGATGAGAGCGTACAGCTCATCGGATGCGAAGCAGCAGGCAGAGGCATCGACACATTTGAGACTGCCGCCACGGTGAACACGGGCAGGAAGGGCATATTCCACGGCATGAAGTCCTACTTCTGTCAGGACGAGTACGGACAGATAGCCCCCGTTTACTCCATCTCCGCAGGCCTTGACTACCCCGGTGTGGGTCCCGAACACGCATACCTTCACGACATAGGAAGGGCACAGTATGTACCCGTCACCGATGATGAGGCTGTGGATGCCTTTGAATACCTGTCACGCACCGAGGGCATAATCCCCGCCATCGAGTCAGCGCACGCCGTTGCCTACGCAAAGAAGCTCGCCCCCGCTATGGGCAGGGACAAGATCCTCCTCATCACCATATCGGGCAGAGGAGACAAGGACTGCGCCGCCATCGCACGATACAGAGGAGAGAACATCTATGAATAATTTTGCTGAGGCTTTCAGGGGTAAGGCATTCATCCCCTTTATCACCTGCGGCGACCCCGACCTTGACACCACATACAGGGCAGTCCTCGAAATGGCAGAGAACGGTGCGGACATCATCGAACTGGGCATCCCCTTCTCCGACCCCACCGCAGAAGGCCCCGTGATACAGGGTGCTAACATCCGTGCCCTGAGCGCAGGCACCACCACGGATAAGGTTTTTGACCTTGTCACAAAGATAAGGCAGACCGTCACCATCCCCCTTGTCTTCATGACCTATGCCAATGTGGTATATTCCTACGGTGCAGACAGATTCATGCAGAGGTGCAGGGAGACAGGCATCAACGGCATCATTCTCCCCGACCTCCCCTATGAGGAAAGGGAAGAATTTTCCGCTCCCGCAAAGGACAACGGGATTGCCCTCATCCCCCTCATAGCCCCCACATCAGCCGACCGCATCGCCATGATAGCCAAGGCTGCCCGGGGATTTATCTACATCGTATCCTCCCTCGGAGTCACAGGCGTGAGAAGTGAGATCACCACCGACATCCCCTCCATCGTCCGTGTCATCCGTGAGAACACCGATGTCCCCTGTGCGGTAGGCTTCGGCATCTCCACCCCCGAACAGGCACAGAAAATGGCATCCGTATCCGACGGCGCCATCGTCGGTTCGGCAATCATCAGGATACTGGAGAAGTACGGAAAGGATGCCCCCTCCCATATAGGCGAATACGTCAGGGAAATGAAGACCGCCGTACAGAAGTAAAGAAAGGAGCGAAAGCGGCTGCTTTCGCTCCCCTTATTGTACAACAGAGCCCGAAACTTTTGTTTCGGGCTCATATCTTTATGGGAGGTCATCAGTTGATGACGGTCTTCTCGGTCTCCTTGTCGAAGATGTGCATCTTGTTGGGATCGAGAGCTACGCTGATCCTGTCCTGAGGACGAGCGGTAGATCTGGGGTCAACACGGGCAGTGAGGGGGATACCTTCACAAGTGAGGTACAGATAAGTCTCAGCACCCATCATTTCCGTGATCTCAACGTCAGCCTCAACAACGCCTGTTGTAGCTGTGGAGAGGAACATCTGCTCATCGTGGATATCCTCGGGACGGATACCCATTACTATCTCCTTGTCAACGAGGGGAGAGAGCAGGCTGTCATCCACCTTGTCAGCGGGTACTTCAACATAGTACTTAACGCCTCTGGTGGTCTTGGTATCTTCGGAACCGAACTCAACGGTATACTTGCCGTCGATGATACGGAGAGTTGCATCGATGAAGTTCATCTGAGGTGAACCCATGAATCCTGCAACGAACTGGTTAACAGGGTTGGTGTAGAGGTTCTGGGGAGTATCCACCTGCTGAACGAAACCGTCCTTCATAACAACGATACGGTCGCCCATGGTCATAGCCTCTGTCTGGTCATGTGTAACGTAGATGAATGTAGTACCGAGCTTCTGATGGAGCTTGGAGATCTCAGTTCTCATCTGCGCACGGAGCTTTGCATCGAGGTTGGAGAGAGGCTCGTCAAGAAGGAATACCTGGGGTTCACGAACGATAGCACGGCCGAGAGCAACACGCTGTCTCTGACCACCGGAAAGAGCCTTGGGCTTTCTGGAGAGAAGGTGGGATATATCGAGGATGCGGGCAGCCTCTTCTACCTTGCGGGCGATCTCATCCTTGGGGACCTTTCTGAGCTTAAGACCGAATGCCATGTTCTCAAAAACGGTCATATGAGGGTACAGAGCGTAGTTCTGGAAAACCATCGCAATATCTCTGTCCTTGGGAGCAACGTCATTTACGAGACGGTCGCCTATATAGAGCTCGCCTTCCGAGATCTCTTCAAGACCTGCGATCATACGGAGTGTGGTGGACTTACCGCATCCGGAAGGACCAACGAGGATTATGAACTCCTTGTCCTTTATTTCCAAATTAACATCTGAAACGGCTACAACACCGCCGGGATACTTCTTATAGATCGATCTGAGTGATAAACTTGCCATTTAAAGTGGACCTCCCTAATCATATTCCTGCCTGAGCGCATCCCTTACGGTATGCACATACTTGGCTTAATATATATAATAACAGTTTTTGTCAATAATTTCAAGTCACTTTATACCCAAAGTTATAAATACTTATTTATTGATTTTGACGGAAACAAAAAAGCGGCTTTGTTTTTGTTATTTTTCTACAAACGGCTATACTGTGCGATTTCTACAATACGCTCTTTGTACCGCCCTGCCCGTTTGTGCAATATTTGCAACTTGTTACAGCCTTATGAAATTGTGCAAATCTTGCGCACTTCATCCCCGGAAAGCTCTCTGCACTGCCCTTCCGCCAGGCTCTCATCCAGCACCAGACCGCCTATGCGTATGCGCCTGAGCGCCGTGACTTCATTCCCCAGGGCGTGCATCATCCGCTTCACCTGATGATACTTCCCCTCACACAGTACAAGGTGTACAACGCTCGGGTCATCCGTAAAGGATATGACCGCAGGCCTGCATATCTCCCCGCCGTCTATCTCCATGCCCGCCGATATCACGCCGTCGTATCTTTCCCTGTCCGTCACCGGGTCACGCAGGGTCACCACATATTCCTTCTCGACGTGCTTCTTCGGGGACAGCATATCATGCGCCATCGCCCCGTCATCCGTGATGAACACAAAGCCCGTGGTGTCCTTGTCGAGCCTCCCCGCAGGGAACAGCCCCTTGCGCCTGAGTTCGGGGGGGATAAGGTCTGCCACCGTTTCCGTGAGCCTGTCCCTCGCAGCGCAAATGACACCGACGGGCTTGTTGAGCATTATGTACACATTTCTGCGGTACCTGACCTGACGGCCGTCAAACATCACCGCATCCTTTCCCTCATCGATCTTATCCGACGGGGAAAGGCGCCTGCCGTTGACCGTCACCCGACCGCTGCGCACCGCAGCGGCAGCGTCCGAACGGCTGATGTTCATCTGCTCCGCAATAAATCTGTCTGCCCTTATCATCTCTCTGAGATGGGCTTGTAGGGGACTGCCTTGATGATGGACTTATATGCGGGGCGTATTATCCTCTTGCCCGTCACGCACTCCTCAAACCTGTGAGCGCACCAGCCCGCCATTCTCGACACCGCAAACAGAGGTGTGAACAGGTCTTCGGGGATGCCCAGCATCTTGTATACCAGACCCGAATACATATCCACATTAGCGCACATATCCTTGCCCGAGCCCTTCACCGTGCGCATAAGTTCGGGTGTCAGCTTTTCTATCAGTTCAAGCAGGTGGAACTCTCCCTCATACTCACTGTTCTCCGCCATCTTGCGTGCGTTGTCCTTGAGTATGACTGCTCTCGGGTCGGAAAGGGTATACACCGCATGACCCATCCCGTAGATAAGGCCCGAGCCGTCCCCTGCCTCTTTTTTGAGTATCTTGGTAAGGTATGCAGCTACCTCATCCTCATCCGTCCAGTCGCTCACGTTGTCCATTATCTCCTTGTGCATCTCGATGACCTTATGGTTCGCACCGCCGTGACGGGGCCCCTTGAGGGAGCCGATAGCCGCAGAGTACGCCGCATAGGGGTCTGTTCCCGAGGAGGAAAGGACACGGCAGGTAAAGGTGGAGTTGTTTCCTCCGCCGTGTTCCGCATGGAGCATGAGCATGATGTCCAGGAGCTTTGCCTCTTCATCGGTGTACTGCCTGTCGGGGCGCAGAAGGGACAGTATCAGCTGCGATGTGGAGAGCCCGGGGATGATGGGGTGCATATACATCGAGCCGTTGTCATAGTAGCGGCGCTTCACTCCGAAGGCATCCACCATGATGACAGGCATCTTGGCAATAACGGAAAGTGCGGTATCCACCTCATGTTCGGGGGTCTGCGCATCCGCATCATCATCGTAGGAATACATAGCCAGCACCGAACGTGACAGCTTGTTCATGATATTCTTGGAAGGTGCCTTGAGTATCATGTCCTCGAAAAATCCTGCGGGGAGCTCACGCCTGTCCGACAGCAGCCCCGTAAAGTCCGCAAGCTCCTTCTTGTCGGGGAGCTTTCCCGTCAGCAGCAGGTAAGTCACTTCCTCGTATCCGAAGCGGTTCTCCCTGACAGCGCCGCCCACCAGATCGTTGACGTCATAGCCCCGGAATATGAGTTTCCCCTCATCCGCCATCTTCTCGCCCTCATTGAGGACATATCCGTGAACATTGCATATGTTCGTCACGCCTGCCAGCACGCCCGAACCGTCGGGATTTCGCAGACCTCTCTTGACATTGTACCCCTCATACAGCTTGGGATCTATATATGTATTCTTATAGGCATCATACATTGCCTGAATGCTCAATTTGATCAACTCGATTCTATATTAAGTTCTGCGGTCATTCCTGTGCGGTCATCACGAACATATCGTATATCGCACGGGTAGCAGTCTCAAAGTCCTCTTCCTCCACGCCGATGATGATATTGAGCTCGGATGAACCCTGATCTATCATCTTCACGTTCACTCTTGCGTGTGCAAGGGCTGAGAAGAGCCTGCCCGCAGTACCTCTCTGCTTGCGCATACCACGTCCCACCACGGCGATGAGTGCGAGGTTGTTCTCTATCTCCATCTTGTCGGGGCGGCAGCGGTAGTTTATCTCATCGAGCACAGCCTTCTCCTTGCCGATAAGGGACTCCGATGCCACGATGACGCTCATGGTATCTATTCCGGAGGGCATATGCTCAAAGCATACATTGTTCTTTTCAAGGGCACGGAGCACATTCTTGCCGAAGCCTATCTCCGCATTCATCATGTCCTTCTCAATCTGGATAACGGAAAATCCCTTCTTGCCTGCGATGCCCGTGATGGTGTAGCGTGCGGTCTCTGCGGTATCCGACACGATGAACGTTCCCTTATCCTCGGGAGCATTGGTGTTGCGGATATTTATGGGGATGTTCGCCTTCCTTACGGGGAAGATGGCATCCTCATGGAGCACGGTGGCGCCCATGTACGCAAGCTCTCTGAGCTCACGGTAGGTGATGGTGGTGATAGGCTCGGGATCGTCCACTATCATGGGATTTGCGATAAGGAAGCCGCTCACGTCCGTCCAGTTCTCGTAGATCACCGCATTTACCGCATTGGCAACGATAGACCCCGTGACATCCGAGCCGCCTCTTGAGAAGGTCTTGATGGTATCGTTGGGCATAGAGCCGTAGAATCCGGGGATAACTGCATATTCGGACTCAGCCAGCTTCTTGCTCAGAAGCTCCCTTGTAGTCTCCAGGTCGAACTGACCCTGTTCATCAAAGCGGATATAAGCCGCAGGGTCAACAAAATCGAATTTCAAAAACTTCGCCAGTATTATGGAATTGAGGTACTCACCTCTTGATGCGGCATAGTCACGGCCTGCACGGTGCGCAAAGGCATCCTTTATCCCCTCGAATTCCTTTTCAAGGGAAAGATCGAGTCCAAGCCCTGCTATGATGTCATTGAAGCGCTGCTCGATGGACTCGAAGGAAGCAGCAAAGCTCTCCCCCTGTACTGCAAGGCTGTAGCAGTTGTACAGCATATCGGTGACTTTCACATCTCCCGAGAACCTCTTTCCGGGTGCGCTTGCCACAACATAGCGCCTTGTGGGGTCGGAAAGAACGATATCGGCTACTTTTTTGAACTGTTCGGCATCCGCAAGAGATGAACCGCCGAACTTAACGACTTTTGTTGACATTGGAATTATCCTTTCAGTTTTTTATCAGGGGTCATGGGATGCGGTCAAACGTTCACCGCATTCCTCAGCGCCCTTATCTCCTCTTTTGTAAGCTCACGGTAAGTACCGGGCTTGAGCATACCCATCTTGACAGGGCCTATGGATGTGCGGCGAAGTCTCGCCACCTCAAGTCCCACCGCCTCGCACATACGGCGTATCTGACGGTTCCTGCCCTCGAATATGGTGATGCGCATCACGCTGCGCTCGGCAGTGTTCACCTCCACCTCCACCTGGGCAGGCAGAGTCTTTGCCCCGTCATCGAGCGTCACCCCTGCGGACAGTGCGGTAAGCTGATCCTCCGTCACGGAGGAAGGCACCGTCACACGGTATGTCTTTGATATATGCTTTGACGGGTGCATTATCATATTCGCAAATTCACCGTCATTTGTAAACAGCAGGAGCCCTTCCGAATTCCGGTCAAGCCTGCCTATGGGATACACACGCTCCTCCACATCACGCACCAGATCCATCACCGTGCGCCTGCCCAGCTCATCGGAGTTTGTGGTGACATATCCCCTGGGCTTGTTGAGCATAAGGTATATCTTGCGCCTGCGCCTGTCTATGCGCACACGCTCGCCGGCAAAGATGATCACATCCCTGTCATTTGCCTTGTCACCGAGAACGGCTTTCTTTCCGTTGACGAACACAAGCCCGTTCCTTATATATTCCTCAGCCCGCCGCCGTGAGCAGTATCCCGCATCGGCAAGGAGCTTCTGAAGACGTATCTTTTCCATCATTCATTACCGTCTGATGCGTTCTCTTCCGCCTCAGCCACCGCATCCACGGCTGCCTCGGTAACTATCTTCTCATTGTGGCGTTCTATTGCATCGCTGTTCTTGTCCTTCTTGAACAGGCCTGCCACCTTGTCGAACACCTCAGGCACCATATCCACCACCGTGGAGTTCTTGCCGTAGTTGAGCTTCATCTGGAGAAGCTCCACCTTTCCGTCGGATATCACGAGAAATCCGAGAGGGTTGAAGGAGATGCCTGCACCGCTCGCACCCCCGAAAAATTCCCTGTCGGACTTGGTGGGAAGATCGCTCCCGCCGCTGGCAAAGCCGTATGACACCTTGCATATGGGTATTATGGTAACGCCCTTGTCCACCTTGACGGGGTTGCCCAGTATGGTATTTGCATCAGCCATCTCATGGACTTTGTCCATAGCCGCAGAGACAAGCTCCTTTACCTTAGTCTGTTCGCTCATAGTATCCTCCTTATGTTGACGGATTTATTTGAGAAATTCTTTTATGATCGGTCTGTATTTTTTCAGATGGAACAGGAATTTAAATCCTATCGCAAGCACCAGATTGACCAGGCTCGCAGGCCTCAGTCTTACGGTCATCTGAGCATCGTATCTCGACTGCTCTGTCGGCGTATCGTACAGGCAGTCTATCCTCACGCTGTCTATATCCACCCTCGTCAGGCTTCGCAGCGTCCCCAGCACATTATACACGACGCCCATAGCACCGTACACTATCGCCGCCTGCGCCGCATCCTCACTGCATGACACAAGGTCTATGTCCACGCCCGTGAAGTATATCTTCCCGACGAACTTCTTCAGCGGCTCCCACACCAGGTCTAACGCCAGAAGTCCCGCATCGGTCTTCCTCTGTATGTTGTCGATGAGCCGTGCGATCTTGTCCGCAAGGTGTATCTTCCGCTTCTTTTCCTTCTTTTTCTCCTCTGCGGGCTCATTCTCCCCGTCCGAGGGCTTCTCCGTGACAGTCTCCTCTTCTGCCTGACTGTCCTCCTGTGGAGCCGCCTGTGCATCCTGCTCGGGCTTTGTCACGGTTTCGGAAGTCTCCTGTCCGGAAGTCTCCGTGCTGACAGCCTCCGTCTCGGTAGGTGTCTCCTCCGGAGCAGCTTCCTCTGCGGAAGTCTCTGCGGATGATGTCTCCCCGGAAGGTGTCTGCGGCGGTTCCTCATCAGCGGGAACATCGGGCTTTTCGGAGCTGCCCTCATCTTTGTCTTTTTCGTCTCCGCCCTTATCATCCCCAAGGCTGAACACCTTCAGGAACAGGTATCTCACCTCAAGGCTGAACCTGCGGCTGAGGTAAGCCGCCTTCGCCCTGACAGGGATATTCAGCAGGATCACGAGAAGTATGACAAGCACCAGCAGTATGATGCCTATGATCTTGAGTACGGTCATCACTGTACCTCATCATATGTGCGTTCGTCGTCCGTGTCGTCTTTGCGGTGATGTTCGGGCAGGGGCGGCAGATCGTCAAGGGATGACAGTCCGAAGCATCTGAGGAACGCATCCGTCGTCACATATGCGATAGGCCGTCCGGGAAGTTCGAGCCGTCCTGCCTCCGCAATAAGCCCCTTTTCCGCCAGCATATTCACCACGCCGCTCGAATCCACGCCTCTTATATGTTCCACGAAGCTCTTGGTCACGGGCTGATTGTAGGCGATGACGGTAAGCGCCTCCATCGCCGCCTGAGACAGTGGAGCATATTTCCTCGAGTCCGCCATCGCCCTGACCGCCTCGAAATACTCCGTCCGCACCGCAAGCTGATAGAATCCGCCCAGACAAAGCACCACCAGAGAACTGCCGTTCTCCGCATATGCCTCGTTAAGGCTGTCGGCAAGCCCCGCAAGAGCCCCCTTTTCGATATCCGCAGCGGCAGCTATCCTCTCGGGCTCGGCAGGATCGCCGCTCGCAAAGAGCACAGCCTCCAGGACTGCCTGTTTTTCGCTGAGTTTCATGTTTCCTCTTTTTCCGGTGCGTCAAACTGCGACACCTCATCGCCGCCCGTATAGTCGGCATTGAAGAAGATCTCCGAATTGTCCTCGCTCAGAAGTATGCGCCCGTTCCTTGTAAGTTCCAGCACCGCAAGGAAAGCCGCCACCCTTTCCGACCTGTCCGTCATGCCGTCGAACATGGCGGAAAGCCTGCATCTGCCCGTCTGATACAGTGTCTTTATCACATACAGCATCTTCGACGTAACAGAAACGAATGTCTTTGACACGAACTTCGTGAACACCGACGAAGTAAGAGTTTCCCGTGCGGGCTTCTCCGAAAACGCCTTCGCCGCCTCAAGAAGCTCCGACACATCATGCCTCATGTCATACACCGTATCCGTCTTTACCGCCATAGGCGCACGCACGGTATACGGTGCGGGAAGGTATCTCTCCCGAAGCATGGCAGCCGCTTCCTTGCACAGGGAGTATTCTATGAGCCTGCCCTGAAGTTCTTCCTTCAGCTTTTCAGCCTCTTCCCTCCTCGGCAGGAGCGACACCGTCTTTATATAGATGAGCCTTGCCGCCATCTCCAGAAATCCCCCTGCATATTCCATATCATCGCTGATATCGCTTATGCAGTCAAGGTACTGCTCCACAAGGGATATTATGGGGATGTCGTGGATATCCAGCTTATGCTTCTGTATCAGGTACAAAAGCAGATCCAGAGGCCCCTCGAAATTTTCCAGTTTGAAACTTATATCCATCTTATCCGATAGGCAGAATCATATCCACCCAGCCCGTCAGGAAGTTCATGCAGCTGATGACCGCACTCTGGCAGACCGCAAGAGGGCGGCTGAGAAGTCCCGAGTAGAGCAGGATTATCACCGCAATGATAATGTATCTTTCGTACTGCATTATCTTCCAGTAGAACCTGTCGGGGAGTATGGAATTGAATATCTTCGAGCCGTCAAGGGGCGGTACGGGCAGGAAGTTGAACACCGCAAGCCCCACATTGATGTAGGTAGACATCAGGAATATGATCCCCACATATCCCGTGATCTCACGGGCGCCCTCCGACATACCCGACAGCACCGCACCCGAAGCGAGCACCTTGTATATCACCATAGACAGGTACGCCATGATAAGGTTCGACACAGGTCCCGCAAGAGCGGTCAGCGCCATGTCCCTTTTGGGATTTTTGAAGTTGCGTGCGTTCACCGAAACGGGCTTGCCCCATCCGAAGCCCGCAAATATCAGCAGGAGAGAGCCCCACAGAGTAAGGTGTGCGAAGGGATTGAGGGTTATCCTCCCCTGCGCACGGGGAGTGGGATCTCCCAGCCTGTCCGCAGTCAGGGCGTGTGCGCACTCATGCACAGGCACCGCAGTGAACAGCAGGAGCATATGTATAAGTATCTCGAATATCTGTTGTCTGACTTGCATCGGATCACTCTTTCAGTTAAGGCATATAGGTCGTCCATCTTATAATTATAGCATACCGCCCCGTGAATTTCAATAGCTTTTTTCTACATTTGTACTCACAGGCAAACATCCATCATTATGCACAATTACGGATAACGTGCCCCCTCCCGTGATATACATACCGACGGGAAAGCATAAAAATACCCGACACCGCAGACCGCATCCGCAATGTCGGGTAATGTCATTTCCTTGAGCCCATGACGACTTCGGGCTTTGCCCCTTCCGTCACGCACTTCGCAGTGATGGTGACCTTCTCCACATCCTCCGAGGGAGAATGGAACATCTGATCCATGAGAAGCCCCTCAACTATGGCACGAAGACCTCTTGCGCCCGTCTTCTGCTTTATCGCACGGCGAGCGATCTCCACCAGAGCCTCATCCTCAAACACAAGCTCGATGCCGTCCAGCTCGAACAGCTTCTTGTACTGCTTGGTGAGCGCATTCTTAGGCTCGGTGAGTATCCGCACCAGCGCCTCTTCGTCAAGTTCCTCCAGCACGGAGATCACAGGAAGTCTTCCCACGATCTCGGGTACCAGACCGAACTTCACCAGATCTTCGGGTGTGACATCCTTGAATATGTTCTTCTCCTGCTCCGACTTCGACTTTATCTCCGCCCCGAAGCCCAGGGTATTCGACTCACGCCTCTTCCTGATTATGGCTTCGAGCCCGTCAAACGCACCGCCGCAGATGAAGAGGATATTCTTCGTATTTATCTGCAAAGTCTCCTGATAGGGATTTTTCCTTCCCCCGTTGGGAGGCACGTTGGATACCGTTCCCTCGATGATCTTGAGCAGTGCCTGCTGTACGCCCTCACCGCTTACGTCACGGGTAATGGATACGTTCTCCGACTTGCGTGCGATCTTGTCTATCTCGTCTATGTAGATGATGCCTTTCTCGGCAAGAGGTATATCGTAGTCTGCCGCCTGTATCAGCCTTACAAGGCAGTTCTCCACGTCATCGCCCACATAGCCCGCCTCGGTAAGGGTGGTCGCATCGGCAATGGCGAAAGGCACTTCCAGCACCTTCGCAAGGGTGCTTGCAAGAAGGGTCTTGCCCACGCCCGTAGAGCCCAGCAGTATCACGTTCGACTTCTGCAGCTCCACCTCATTGTCGTTGTCGTCCATGGAGTTGATGCGCTTGTAGTGGTTGTACACAGCCACCGCAAGGGCGGTCTTAGCCTGATCCTGACCGATGACGTATTCATCCAGGACCTTCTTTATCTCAATGGGTTTGAGAAGAGTATGCTTCTTCTCAGCCTTCTTCTTCTCGACCTTGGTTTCCTTGGGGCGTATAGTATCGCCTATCTCCTCGCCCATCAGCAGTTCATAGCAGTAAACGATGCAGTCATCGCATATATTTGCTCCCGTGCCGCTGGTGAAGAGCCTGAGCACCTGCTTCTCGGTGCGCCCGCAGAAGTTACATTTCTTCAGCTGTGGAGGCATATGTATCTCTCCCGTCTAATGTTTCTCAAAAGGGCAGCACACGGCTGCCCTGATCTTACCTGTGAGCGATGACTTTGTCGATAAGGCCGTATTCCACTGCCTCATCAGCCGTCATGTAATTGTCTCTTTCCGTGTCACGTTCAATGACATCGATAGGCTTGCCCGTATTCTGCGAAAGAATTCGGTTGAGCTTTTCACGGGTGCTCACCATATGATCGGAATGTATCTTTATATCCGTACACTGTCCGGAGATACCGCCGCCAGAGATAAGGGGCTGATGTATGAGTATCTCGGAATTGGGAAGAGCAAATCTCTTGCCCTTGGTGCCTGCGGAGAGCAGGAATGCGCCCATTGAAGCAGCCATGCCCACGCATATGGTGGAAACGTCGCACTTGATGTACTGCATGGTATCATAGATAGCCATGCCGTCAGTGATGACGCCGCCGGGGCTGTTTATGTAGAAGGAGATGTCCTTGTCGGGATCCTGCCCCTCCAGGAAAAGCATCTGCGCCACAACAAGGCTCGCTGTGGTATGATTCACATCCTCGGAAAGAATAATGATCCTGTCATTGAGGAGTCGGGAATATATATCCATGCTGCGTTCGCCGCGGCTGGTCTGTTCTACGACATATGGTACAAGACTCATCTATGTGCTCCTCTCTATAAGGTCTGTAATGTGCCGTGCCCGGGGCACGGCACAATCGTCTTACTTGAGTACGGCAGCTTCCTTAACGAGCTTGCCTGCCTTTGTTACGAGGACATCCTGTCTCAGGTCTGCGGGATTTACGATGCCGAATACTCTCTCGGGAGTAAGGCCGAATCTCTCGCCGATCCTCTTAGCCTCGTCATTTACCTCATCATCGGTAACTTCAACGTTCTCGTCCTTAGCTATCTTTTCAAGTGCAAGTCTGATCTTGACAGCCTTCACAGCCTGCTCTCTGTATGTCTCCCTGAAGGACTTCTCATCGGAGCCTGTGAAGGAAAGATACATGGGAAGATCAAGTCCCTGCTGGCTGAGTCTCATGGTGAAGTCCTGTACAAGGCGGTCTATCTCCTTCTCATACATAACTTCGGGGATCTCGCCCTCTACCATCTCAGCGAGCTTGTCATAGATGCGGTTCTCGGTGACTACCTCAGCATTCCTTACTGCTCTCTCCTCAAGGTTCTTGCGGAGATCGGCCTTGTATTCGTCGAGGGTGTCGAACTCGGAAACGTCCATTGCGAAATCATCGTCAAGTGCGGGGAGCTCAAGGGTCTTGATCTCGTTGAGCTTTATCTCGAACTCTGCGGGCTTGCCTGCGAGCTCTTCCATCTGATAGTTTTCGGGGAACACTACGTTTATGGTGAACTCCTCACCTGTCTTGTGTCCGACAACCTGATCCTCAAAGCCGGGGATAAAGGAACCGGAGCCGAGCTTGAGGTCAAAGCCGTCCTCTGCGCCGCCCTCAAATGCCTTGCCGTCCATGAAGCCCTTGAAGTCGATGTTCACGGTGTCGCCGTTCTCTGCCGCCCTGTCATCAACGGTGATGAGTCTGCCGTTCTTCTCCTGCTGGCGCTTGAGCTCGGCATCCACGTCCTCATCGGTAACTTCACGGGTAGCCTTCTCCACCTCTATGCCCTTGTACTGGCCGAGGGTGATCTCAGGCTTTACTGTGCAGACAGCCTTGTACACTACGCCGCTCTCCTTGGAAATGGAGATGACATCGAGTACGGGAGCATCCACCAGGTCAAGTCCTTCCTCCATGATAACGGGAGTGACCACCTGCTGTACCATGCCGTTTATGGCATCATCGTAGAAGCAAGTCTCGCCGTAGAGTTTCTCTATCATCTTTCTGGTAGCCTTGCCCTTGCGGAAGCCGGGTACCTGTATACGGCCGCGCTGCTTGAGATAAACTGCCTGGATGGCATTCTCAAACTGCTCACCTGTGCTTTCGATCTCGAGTTCCCAGGTGTTGGCACCTGTCTGATTTTTTGACTTTAAGCTCATCTATGGTAACCTCCATTGTGATTTACAAGTTTACAAACAAAATCTATTATACCACATTATCATCGCAAATTCTACAAGTTTTGGAGATTTTGTAGCGTTGCACAAAGAAAATTTCGGGAGGTACGGCAATTTATGCAATATCGCCATACCTCCCGTTTTGCAGTGGATCCTGCATCAGCTCAGCTCGAACATCCCCGTATAGAGCTGATAATATTTGCCCTTGTCTGCGATCAGCTTCTCATGGTCGCCTCTCTCGATTATCCGCCCCTGTTCAAGCACCATGATGGCGTTGGAGTTGCGGACGGTGGAGAGCCTGTGGGCGATGACGAAAGTGGTGCGCCCCTCCATGAGGCTGTCCATGCCCTTCTCGATAAGTGCCTCCGTCCTCGTGTCGATGGAGGATGTGGCCTCATCAAGGATAAGCACGGGAGGATCTGCGACTGCGGCTCTTGCAATGGCAAGGAGCTGTCTCTGTCCCTGGGACAGGTTCGCACCGTCTGCGGTGAGCATGGTGTCATACCCTTCGGGCAGGTGTCGGATAAAGCCGTCCGCATTGGCAAGCTTTGCCGCTGCGATGCACTCCTCATCGGTGGCACCGAGGTTCCCGTACCGTATGTTGTCCATGACCGTCCCCGTGAACAGGTGCGTGTCCTGGAGCACCATGGAGAGGGATCTGCGCAGGTCGTCCTTCTTTATCTTGTTGATGTTGATGCCGTCGTAGCGTATCTTTCCGTCAGGCACATCGTAGAACCTGTTGATAAGGTTTGTGATGGTGGTCTTGCCCGCACCCGTCGATCCGACGAAGGCTATCTTCTGCCCGGGCTTTGCCCACAGTGACACGTTATGCAGCACGGTCTTCTTCTCATCATATCCGAAGGTCACATCGTCAAACTGCACCTGCCCCTGCACGGGAGTGTAGGTAACGGTGCCGTCTGCCTTATGGGGATGCTTCCATGCCCACTGACCCGTGTGACGGTCTGTCTCCGTCACCGTGCCGTCCTCGCCTATGACGGCGTTGACCAGAGTAACATATCCGTCGTCCGTCTCGGGCTTCTCGTCTATCACCGCAAACACACGCTCCGCACCCGCAAGGGCGGACATGACGGTGTTCGCAAGCTGCGCCACCTGCGAAAGGGGCATGGTGAAGTTTCGTGTATACTGGAGGAAGGACACCACCACGCCCACCGTGATGGGGCCTGCCAGACCCTCTGCGCCCATAATGGCAAGTATGCCGCCTGCCACCGCAGTTATGGCGTACTGGATATGTCCCATGTTGTTTGTGACGGGACCCATGATGTTGGTAAAGGTGTTGGCGGAAGTAGCCGCTTCGCAGAGCTTTTCGTTGAGCTCGGCGAACTCCTTCTTCGCCTTCTCCTCATGCACGAAGACCTTTACCACCTTCTGTCCCTCGATCATCTCTTCGATGTAGCCGTTGACCGCACCCAGAGCCGCCTGCTGCTTGGAGAAGAACCGTCCGCCGTTGCCTGCGATAAATCCCGTAACGCCCAGCACCACCACCAGCATGAACACCGTCACGAGGGTCAGCTGCCACGAGAAGTACACCATCATGGCGAACACGCTCACCACCGTGATAAGCGAGGAAATGAAGCTGGAAACGGAGTTTGACAGCAGTTCCCTTATGGTGTCGATGTCGTTGGTGTAGCGTGACATCAGGTCGCCGTGGGTATGGGTGTCAAAGTAGCGTATGGGGAGCGACTCCATATGAAGGAACAGATCCGTCCTTATGCGGAAGAGTATCTTCGTGGACACGAACAGCATTATCCGCTGATACACAAAGGCGGATGCCGCACCGATAAGGTACACCAGCCCCATCTCAAGGAGCGTGAACACAAAGCCCCTCATAAGCTCCGCATTGCTGCTGTCGGCAATGAGCGGAGTGATATAGTCGTCTATGATGCGCTGAAGGAAGGATGTGCCTATGACTCCCGCAAGGGAGGAGAGCACGATGAGGATGACTACCAGCACGAAGAAAGCTGCGTATTCCTTTGCATAGCCGAGTATGCGTGCAAATGTGCCGAATGCGTTCTTCGGCTTCTGTCCCGGCTTTAACGGTCCTCTCGGCATTATTCCTCATCTCCCTTCTGCTGTGACATATATACCTCACGGTAGATCTTATTGTTCTTTATCAGGTTCTCATGCGTGTCAAAGGCATCTATCCTGCCGTCGTCAAGGACGATGATGCGGTCTGCGTGCTGCACGGAGGATATGCGCTGTGCGATTATGATCGCAGTCGTGTCCGCAAGATGCTCCGCAAAGGCATCACGGATCTTGGCATCGGTAGCCGTATCGACTGCGGATGTGGAGTCGTCGAGGATGATGATCTTCGGCTTTTTGAGCAGCGCCCTTGCGATACAGAGCCTCTGCTTCTGACCGCCCGACACGTTCACGCCACCCTGTCCGAGATCCGTCTCATACTTGTCGGGGAACGACATGATGAAGTCGTGCGCCTGTGCCTGTCTGCACGCCTCCTCGATCTCCTCGTCGGTGGCGTTCTCATTGCCCCACTTCAAATTTTCCTTTATGGTGCCCGAGAACAGGACGTTCTTCTGAAGCACCATCGCCACGTCATTTCTCAAATTCTCCAGTGAGTAGTCCCGCACATCACGGCCGCCTACCTTCACGACGCCCTCCACCGTGTCATAAAGTCTGGGTATGAGCTGCACAAGGGTGGTCTTTGCCGAGCCCGTGCCGCCTATGATGCCGATAGTCTCCCCCGACTTTATGGAGATGTCTATATCCTTGAGGGCGTAGTTGCCGTGCTCCCCGGAATAGCTGAATGACACATGGTCGAACACAATGGAGCCGTCAGCAGGGACAAGGCTCTTGTCTGCGCCCTCATCGTCTATGTCGGGCACTTCATCGAGGACTTCCGTGATGCGCTTTGCCGATGCGATGGATATGGTGGTCATGACAAAGAGCATGGACAGCATCATCAGCGACATGAGTATCTGGGTAATGTAGGAGATAAAGCTCGAAAGCTCACCTACCAGCATATCCCCTCTTGCGGTCATATTGCCGCCGAACCACAGCACAGCCAGTATGCAGCCGTACATGGAGAGCTGCATGGCGGGCATACCGAGGATGACTATCTTCTCTGCGTGTACCTGTGCCGCACGCACCTCATCCGCAGATGCCACGAACTTGTCCCCTTCGTACTTCTCACGGACAAATGCCTTTACCACTCGGATGCCGATAAGGTTCTCCTGCACCCTTTCGTTGAGGGCATCGTACTTCTCGAGCATCTTCCCGAACCTGGGGTATGCTGTGATCGTGATGAACGCCATCACGCCGCCGAGTACGGGTATCGCCACCAGAAACACCGTCGCAAGCTTTGCATTGAGTGAGATCGCCATTATCAGCGCACAGATGAGCATGAAAGGCGACCTGACGGCGGTGCGTATGAGCATCATGAACGTATTCTGCACATTCGTGGTGTCGGTGGTGAGCCTTGTGATGAGGGATGCGGTGGAGAACTTGTCCACGTTTGCAAAGGAGAAGTCCTGCACCTTGCCGAACAGCTTTGCACGGACGTTCTTTGCAAATCCCATGCCTGCCACCGCCGCAAAGCGTCCGCCAAGTGCGCCGCACAGCAGCGAGAACAGCGCCATCCCCACCATTATCAGCCCCATCCTTATGGTATATGAGGTGTCGGAATTGGCTATCCCCACGTCAACTATCTTTGCCATCACACGGGGTATCAGCACTTCCATGAGTACTTCGCCGATCATCACTATCGGCGTAAGTATCACATATTTCCTATACTCTCCCACACATGAGAGAAGTCTTCTCAGGACATATCCCATGCCCTTTTTTCCGGTCTGTTCCATTACATCACCTTTACTTTGGATCGTCGAGATCAATTGTCAATACATTATATTATTATACCGCAAATCCGCCGCAGATGCAACACATTTTTTGTGAAATTTAAGTGAAAGTCGGCAGTGCCGACAGCCAATTCGTTGATTTATTTGGATTGGGCGGTCTTTATAAGGCTCGGCAGGTGGGCGGTGCCCACGCCCGGTTCGTTCATTCATTCGCATCGGACATATTCAACACGGCTCGACCATTTAGAGATGGAGAGAAAACATAATGAACACATCAACAAAGGAAAGTTTCCGCATCATGCGTCAAAAGGATGATCGTTAAGAGAAAAAATCGGGAAGAGGGTTAGGTAAAAGAAAGAGAGTGCAGAGGGAAAACCATAAGGGAAGGGGGAAAGCCCGATTTTTTGTCGGATTTTATTTTTCCCCCTTCCCTTTTGGTTGTCCCTTTGCTCCCATGGAAGCGCATCCAACATCCGTCCCATTTTTACAAATCAAGAACAAAGCGGGTCGGCAGGCAGGCTGTGCCCACACCCATTTCGGCAGGCTGAGCCTGCACCCAATTCGTTGATTTATTTGCATCGGGCTGTCTTGATATGGCTCGACCAATTGAAAATAAAATCAACGAAGGAAAGGTTCTTTATAATGCGTCAAAAAGAGAATCGTTAAGAAAAAAATCGGGAAAGGGAATAGGTAAAGGAAAGAGAGTGCAGAGGGAAAACCATAAGGGAAGGGGGAAAGCCCGATTTTTTGTCGGATTTTATTTTTCCCCCTTCCCTTTTGGTTGTC
>JAFUHM010000011.1 GCA_017468865.1 Oscillospiraceae bacterium
CATGCTCGGAGCCAGGTAGCAGTCCATGGTGTCGCAGCCTGTCTGTTTTTTCACCCGATCTGTGATGACTTTTATATCATATCCCGACAGAAGGTGCATACAGGAGAAATACAGAAGTATCACCTTCGGCGTATATGAAAGGCTGTGGAGTATCTCCGCAGCCGCCTGAGCAACTCCATTTTCAAGTCCGAGGGCTATATCCCTGTCGGTTATGCAGACAGACGACATCCTGTCGAGTGCGCCCATCTCTGCGGCGGTAAGCACCACTCCCCGAAGACATCCCTGAGCACATACGAATATCTGATGTGCCTCGGGTATGAGCATACCTGTGTGAACTATGTTCCAGACACCTCTTGCAGGGGGATCAAATTCCGGTGCGGGGTCAAAGAAGTTTGCCCCTGTGATTTCCCCTATCGGGATGACATTGTCCATGACCGTACCGCCTAACGTGTAAAGTATGCGATATTGTAGCCTATCTTGTTCAGCCGCCGTTCAAGGCACTTCACGCATATTGCTGTTTCTTCATTTATACAGATCTTATTGTTGTAAAGTGTGTACTTGTCTCTTACCCTGACCGGCGAGATATTCGGCATTATCACATTTGCCCCCGACAGGATGCCTTGCTCACGTCCGTCAGGAAGGACAGTACCGAGGGCAGTGGTCGCAGGCAGCAGCACACGGGGAAGCATGAGCCGTATGAGGCTTATCAGGAACAGAGTGAGCTTTGCGGAGCACTGCTTCTCGTCCTTAAAGGGCGTATCCTTGTGTGGGATGAAGGGACCTATCCCTATCATATCGGGGGCAAATTCACACAGGAACATCATATCCCGTGCCAGATGCTCTGCGGTCTGATACGGAGAGCCTACCATCATCCCCGCACCTGTCTGATAACCAAGTGTACGAAGCTGATACAGGCACTCCATACGATGAGAAAGGCTCATTTCATCGGGGTGGAGCCTGCCGTAATGAGCTGCATCTGCCGTCTCATGACGCAGCAGATAACGGTCTGCTCCCGCATCACGGAGCATCCTGTATCCATCGAATGTCAGTTCTCCGACAGATACAGTGACAGCTGCATCAGGGTACTTTCCTTTGATACGTCTGATAAGCTGTGAGAGGTGAGGTGCTGACACAGCACCCTCTCCTGACTGGAGCACGAAAGTGGCGATGCCTGCACTGTATGCGGCATCACAGCAGGACAGGATTTCTTCGTCGGATAATGTGTAGCGTGTTACACTTTGATTGGAGCGCCTTATGCCGCAGTAATAGCAATCGTTTCGGCATATGTTGGAGAATTCGACTATTCCCCGAAGATACACGAGGTCGCCGAAAATGTCCGTAGCCGCTGAACGTGCCTTCTCCGCCGCATATACTCTGTCATTTTCATCGTATGATGAGATGAGCGTTACCCATTCTTCATAGGCGAGAGCATGGCTGACGCTAAGTTTATCAATAAGTGTAGTGTTCATGGAATATCTCAAGCGATCGGGGAAGGATGCCGTTGAGATGGGCAAGTGCCGTACCGTAGTTCGTCACGGGTATGCCCTGCTCCGCTGCACAGGTCATCCGATAAAGCACTTCACGCTCATTGAGCATACATCCGCCGCAGTGGATGATGAGAGAAAAGCCGTGAAGCTCTTCGGGGAACGTCCCTCCCGATGTAAAGGTGTAGTCAAAGGACTTTCCCGTATGTTTTTCAAGCAGGCGGGGAAGCTTTACTGTGCCTATATCAGCGCATTGTCTGCGGTGGGTACAGCCTTCGCATATAAGTATCCTGTCTCCGTCACGGAGCCTGTCTATGGTCAATGCGCCATTTGCTGCTATGTCAAGAAATCCCTTGTACCTTGCCATAAGAATGGAAAAGGAGGTAAGATACACGTTTTCGGGGCTAGCCTCAGCCGCAGTCCCGAATACCTGTGAATCCGTAATGACCAGGGAAGGCTTGACGGACAGCTTGTCAAATATGCCTTTGAGCATGGTGTCCCGTACAGTGACAGCATTTACCTCTGCTTCGACAAGCTCACGCAGGACAGCCGACTGAGGGAGTATAAGCCTTCCTCTCGGAGCGGCATCATCGACAGGGATGCACAGCACCACCACATCGTCCTTGTTCACCAGATCGGATATTATCTGTCTGTGCCGTCCTTTGTGGAGTGAGGCGACTAAACTGAGTAGCTTGTCTGTATTCATTCCCTGAGCGGCGGAGACATACAGTCCGTCTTCGGGGATATCATTCAAGAGGTCACATTTGTTATGTGCTGTCAAATAAGGTATGCCATATCTGTCAAATAAGGACACAAGCCGGCGTTCACAGTCTGTGATGTGTCCGTCCGTGACAAGCACGGCTATGTCGGTGCGGCGGAGGACTTCCGCCGCACGGGCGATACGAGCCTTGCCGAGTTCACTGTCATCATCTGCTCCGGGTGTGTCGATCAGCGTGACCGCTCCGAGAGGATGCAGTTCCATCGTTTTGGAAACAGGGTCGGTCGTCGTGCCCGGGATGTCGGATACGACAGACACATCCTGTGAAGTGATGCGGTTTATCAGAGTTGACTTGCCTACGTTGCATCTCCCGAAAAAGCCAATGACAAGCCTTTCGCTTCGGGGTGGGATGTCACTCATCATTTCAGGAATGCGGGGCAGTACTTTTTGGCAAGAGCGTATACATCAAAATCATCATCGCCTGTGATGGCAGCACCGATAACATTCAAATGCATACCGATGAGTACGCCGAGGATAAATGCGCACATTACGAGCAGTACGGTGATGACGGCATTTGAACGTCGCTTAGACCTGTCAGCACATCTTTTTTCACATACATCACATTTTTTCATAACGATACTCCTTTCACATTCGTCGTAAGACTGCCTGTTACCATGATTATACTACAATCCGAGCAGTTTGTCAAGGACAGCAGGCGTCAACGGATAGTTTTCCGTTATGATCCTGTCTATCCCCTCACAGCATACGCTGACTGTATAGCCGTCAGTATGCACAGTTGCGATCATTCCCTGCATTTGAGATATCACGTCAAAGGAAGACAAACTCCGTGACAGCCCTTCACCTGTCATCTTGATATATGCTTCCTTTGCTGTCCAGATATCGTAAAATGTGCTGTCGGCATCCGAAGATGAAATAATGCGCTCGTACTCATTGGGGGTGAAAAACCGCTCAGCTATACCGCTGCGTCCGCTTTCCCTCAGTTCAATGTCTATACCTATGGGTGTACGAGCATGGGCAAATATTATCCTGTTTTCCGAGTGGGACAGCGAGAAGGGGATATTTGCCCCCGTCATACAGGGCTTTCCGTGTTCTCCCTTTCCAAGGATGATGTCTTTCACAGGGACACCTGTGAGCCGTGACAAATGCGATCTCATGACGACCTCGGACATCAGGCACATTATCTTGCCCTTTTCGGGTATCATCCTTCTTACCCTTTCTCTGCGCTCGTCTGATACCAGCGCCGAAAGTTGTATATAGTGATCTATGCCGAGGGATGTATCTATATCAGTGTAATAAACAGTAATATCCATATTTGTTCCTTAGGGGTCTGATGAGAACCGAATATATGTCAAGAGAGTGACCGTGTTATCCATCTGTTTAAAATGCCTTGACAAATCTGTCATTTAATGATATAATTATGATGTAGTCCATATAAATCTCTCATATAGGGAGGCAATTATGAAAACAAGGATAATCACCATAGGCAGACGGTTCGGCAGCGGCGGAAGGCTTATCGGCAAAGCTGTTTCGGAAAAGCTGGGCATCCCGTTTTTTGACAGGGATCTTATCACCAAGGCGGCCAAGGAGAGCGGCCTTTGCGACAGTTTCATAGAGAACTTTGAGCAGACGCCCACATCTTCCCTGCTGTATTCTCTCGTCATGAATGCCCAGAGCGGCGGCTTCTACATGGGCAAGCCTGTGGAACTTATGGCATACGAAGCACAGATAAATGCGGTCCGTTCAGCGGCAGAGGGCGGAGAATGTGTCATTGTCGGAAGGTGTGCGGATTACATCCTTAAAGATGAATATGATGTCGCAAGCATTTTCATCACGGCAAGCCCCGAATACCGTGCAAAGGTAGTGTCGGAGCGTGAGAACATCCCTCTCAAGGATGCACAGGCAAAGCTCGTCAGAATGGATAAGGCGAGAGCATCCTATCACAACTATCATGCGGACACCAAGTGGGGCTCGGCTGACAGCTACGAGCTTTGCATAAACTCCGAGCATCTCTCTACCGAAAAGGCGGCGGAGCTTATCGTGAGCTATCTCTCCATAAGAGAAAGCAAGTGACGATGCGCAGCCGTACCGCACCGAGGTAGTATGATGTCAGAAAATGCCGACGTATAGTCGGCATTTTTCTTATTTTTCCAGTGATGCACGGATAAAGTCCGCAAACAGCTTGTGAGGCTTATTCGGACGTGACTTGAATTCGGGGTGGAACTGTACTCCCACGAACCAGGGGTGTACCTCACGGGGAAGTTCTACTATCTCCACAAGTCTTTCGTCGGGGGATATACCTGCGATGACAAGACCCTTGTCGGTCATTTCCTTGCGGTATGCGTTATTGTATTCCCAGCGGTGTCTGTGACGCTCATAGATCAGATCTTCATCATATACGCTGTGGCTTATGCTGCCTGTCGTGAGCTTGCAGGGATAGAGTCCAAGACGCATGGTGCCGCCCTTTTCCGTGACGTGCTTCTGATCTTCCATTATATCGATAACAGGATAGGGGGTGTCACCGAACTCGGTGGAGTTAGCCCCTTCAAATCCGCAAACATTGCGGGCAAACTCTATCACGGACATCTGCATACCGAGACAGATGCCGAACATGGGACGCTTATTGACCCTTGCCCAGTGGATGGACTCGATCATTCCCTCAATGCCTCTGTCGCCAAATCCGCCGGGAACGATGATGCCGTCGCAGTTCCTGAGTTTCTCGTCTGCGTTTGCTGCGGTGATCTCCTCGGAGTTGATCCATTCAATATCCACTTCCGCATCATTCACTATACCGCCGTGGCGAAGAGCTTCGGCTACGGAAAGGTACGCATCATGGAGCATGACATATTTGCCCACAAGCCCGATGGTAACGTACTTTTTGGCATTTGTCTGCCGCTCTACCATGGCAGTCCATTCTTCAAGGTCGGGAGTCCTGTCTTCAAGGCCGAGGTGATGACATACTGCCTTCGCAAGACCTTCCTTCTCGAGCCAGAGGGGTACTTCATAGAGCGAAGGAGCGGTAAGGTTCTGGATCACGTCTTCTGCACGGATATTGCAGAAGAGGGCGATCTTGTTGCGCATATCTTCGGGTATCTCCTTCTCGCTGCGGCAGACGATGATATTAGGCT
The DNA here is from genome assembly GCA_017468865.1 of Oscillospiraceae bacterium. Classification (GTDB taxonomy): domain Bacteria; phylum Bacillota; class Clostridia; order Oscillospirales; family Ruminococcaceae; genus Huintestinicola. The sequence continues at coordinate 5,349 of JAFUHM010000011.1, forward strand.
GGATGCCTACAGAAAGGAGATCCTTTGTGGAGTGCTGTGTGGGCTTGGACTTGAGTTCCTCGGATCCTGCTATATAGGGCACGAGAGTAACGTGGATATACAGTACATTCTGTCTGCCCACTTCGGTGCTCACCTGACGGATCGCTTCAAGGAAAGGAGTGGACTCGATATCTCCCACAGTACCGCCTATCTCGGTGATGACGATATCTGTGTTTGTCTCCTTTGCGACTCTGTATACCTTGTCCTTGATCTCGTTGGTGATATGAGGGATGACCTGTACCGTGCCGCCGAGGTAGTCGCCCCTGCGCTCCTTGTTGAGAACTGTCCAGTACACTTTGCCCGTGGTAACATTGGAGTTGACGGACAGATTTTCGTCTACAAATCTCTCGTAATGTCCCAGATCGAGGTCTGTCTCAGCGCCGTCATCCGTAACGAATACTTCACCGTGCTGATAGGGTGACATGGTACCCGGATCCACATTGATATAGGGATCGAATTTCTGAAGGGTGACTTTGTAGCCGCGCTGTTTGAGGAGCCTTCCCAGAGATGCTGCCGTGATGCCCTTGCCGAGACCCGACACAACGCCTCCTGTGACAAAGATATATTTCGTCATGATAACATCCTTTCATGAATAGTCAAATACAATCGTTTTAATTATAGCACATTCTTCTGATAATTTCAAGGGTTTTTGAAAAAATCTTTTTATTCAGAGAAATATACTGCACAAACGATAAATCGTAAAACAAAATCCATTACAGGTTCATATCATCAGACTGCACTGTTCCGCTGCCATGTATACCATGTCTGAGGCGGCGGACGGGGAGGTACTTGATATCGTATGCTTGTGTGGTAAAGGAATTTGGAAAGTTGTATAATAAAATGACAAAAAAAGACCCAAAGAAAAGAACATCGTGGTATAATGTTAAGTGACCAAACCAACATTAAAGGAGTTCTTTTCAATGAGTCACTTAGATTATACTACAAAAAGCAGAAAAGGTCAACACCTGAAATATGAAGAAAGACTAAAACTTGAAGCGCTGCTCAAGGCGAATCTTTCATATGATGAGATCGGAGTGCTTCTCGGCGGGAGAAGCGGGCGAACGATAAGGCGAGAGGTCAAGAGAGGAACGGTCACACTTCTCAACAGCGACCTCACTACAAGAGAAGAATACAGCGCTGATGTAGCTCAGAAGCTGCACGATGAGCTCGGCAGCCATAAGGGTCCTAAGCTCAAAATAGGCAATAATTTTGCGCTTGTTGAGCATATCGAGAAGAAAATAGGCATTGAAAAATATTCACCGTATTCTGCGCTTGAAGATGCAAGGCAGAATGGTATAGAGGTCAACATCTGTCTTAAAACGCTGTATAACTACATAGATGACGGCTTGTTTTTGAATATCACGAATAAAGATCTGCCTGTAAAGAAAAAAGAAAAAAAGCGAAATTATGATCATGTCAGAAGGGCTCAAACACACAACGGAACGAGCATAAGCGAACGACCGAAAGAGATTGAAAGCCGTGCAGATTTCGGGCATTGGGAGCTTGATACCGTAGTCGGCGGCAAGGGTACCCTTGCCGTACTGTTGGTGATGACTGAGCGTTCTTTAAACCTTGAAATTGTCCAAAAGATGGAGAGCAAAAGTCAGGAATGTGTTGTGAAGAAACTTGACAAGCTGGAAAGAAAGCTGGGGAGCGGCAGATTCAAACGGATCTTCAAGACCATAACCTGTGATAACGGCTGTGAAAACCTTGACCAAGAAAGAATGGAGCGCTCTTCGATAACTAAAGGTCAGCGAACAAAGGTATACTATGCTCACCCTTACAGTTCCTGGGAAAGGGGTTCAAATGAATGTGCAAACAAGCTGATAAGGCGTTTCATACCGAAGGGGGCTGACATTGCA
>JAFUHM010000012.1 GCA_017468865.1 Oscillospiraceae bacterium
CGGGCGGCACGACTACTCCTTCGAGCGGCGGTACGAGTGATCCCGGACAGGGAAGCGGCACGAGTGATCCCGGACAGGGAAGCGGCACGAGTGATCCCGGACAGGGAAGCGGCACGAGTGATCCCGGACAGGGTACTGGCAGCGGAACAGGAACTACTACTGTAGGTGATGGTAAGAGAACTGGTCCTTCAGCTTCTGCCGGCGGTGTGAGTGTTTCAAATACAGCTACGCAGAATTCGGGCGGTCAATATACAGAAGTAGGTGTTGTCAGCTTGACTGATAACGGGAATGGCAGCGTAAAAGTGAACTGGGCTTATGGCAATAATAGTGGTGCAACATATACTTTTACTCTTACGAATACTGGAAACGGATGGCAGATCTCATATGACAGTTGGGATGGTATAGATAAATTTGTTCAATCTGGTCTTGGTGCATGGGCCACGGGGACATTTGACATTAATGCCCAAGGTGAACAGGCCTTAAAGGATGTGTTCGGCATCACCCTAAGCTAAATACCCATTCACAGGCGGCATCCGCCGCCTGTGATATCACCCCTGATCTGTGTATGCGGCGGGTGCCGTGTACACACATGAGGCGTGATAACGGGCATAAAAAAACGCAGCCTTGCGGCTGCGAAGTTATGTGTCATGCGAGCTGGAGCATTTGCAGATAGAGGGTGACGAGAGTGCCGTTGATGAAGGCGGCGGTCGCAAGCCCTATGCAGAGGAAGGGACCGAAGGCAAAGGCGTTGTCGTCATCTACCGTCTTTTTGTAGACACCGTAGGCGGCTGCAAGGATGACTGCGATGAAGCCTGCCGTTACGGTGGCTTTCAGACCGAGCATGAGCCCGCCTGCTGCCATGAGGATTATGTCTCCCATGCCGAAGCCGAATACAGGGGATTTCCCCTTTATCTTCGGTTCAAGGGATGCGATCTTGTCGGTGAGCTTCTTCTTCTCCGATGCGCCGGATGCAGTCCTGAGCTGCTTTCTGAGGACTCTGAGCTCCCTGCGGTCTTCATCCACAAATGCGTTGTAGAACAGCGGTGTGATGACAAAGCCCAGTATGAGAAGTATCATGCTGACCGACAGCATACCGAATATGCCGTCTTTGATGCCGGACTCGGGAAGGATAAGAGTGAAGGGCGCTCCGTGTGCGGATGCGTAGGCTCCTGCCTGAGTGAGAAGTGCGATGATGAATGTGTACACAAGTACGCTCACGACCATCTCACGGTTGTCCAGATCCTGAAAGCACAGCACGATAAGTCCTGCAATGAAGAGGGAGAGCATGACGGGGTACAGACCGAAATCCTCGATATGATACCGTGCGAAGGCACCGAGAAAGAAAAGGCCTGTCATCAGTTCGATGATCATGTATCTCGGTGTGATCTTTGCGCCGCAGGCACGGCATTTGCCCCGCAGGATGAGCCAGCTGAATACGGGGATCAGGTCGTAGCGCTTGATCTCGGTGCCGCAGGTCATGCAGTGGGAGTTGCTCTTGACGAGGGATTCGCCCTTCGGGAGACGGTAGATGCAGACGTTCAGGAAACTTCCGATGCAGATACCGAAGAGGAATACGAATACAAAGATGATGATATTGAGCGTGAGCTCCAGTGTTTCAGTACTCATATGGATTCTCCTTTGATTTGATATAGATATTTTACCACATTGCGGCGATTTTTTCAAGTAGATAATCAAATAATCTTAGATTTTCCATAAAAAACCACGAGAGGAGCAGATCTATGAAGAATATCCCTATAGGTCAATATATGGTCAATAACGGGATCATTACAGATGAACAGCTGAATCAGGTGCTTGAAGCCAAAAAGAATGACAACACACCCGGCAAGTTCTTCGGCGATTATGTAGTTGAACTGGGCTTTGTTACAGACGTACAGTTTGCACAGGTGCTTTCGAGAAAGCAGGGCATCCCCTTTGTTGACCTGGACGATCCCGAGACACCCGTTGATATCGAGGCTGTCAAGAAGATACCCGAACAGCTGGCGAAGAAGCATACCATCATCGCCATAAAGATATCCGGTAAGAGACTTACGGTCGCATCCTACGACCCCGTAAACTTCTACATCTTCGAGGATATCAAGTCCAAGACAGGTATGGACGTTACGCCTGTGCTTGCCACAAAGGCGGCTATCATCAAGACCATAGGCAAGATCTATTCCAATGCCAATGTGGGCGGCGTTATCGAGGCTGTCGAGGGTCAGTTCAAGCATGATGAAGATGCGGATGCGGAGGAGAAGGAACTTCAGGATCGCGTAAACGACGCTCCTATCGTTAAGCTGTGTACCACCATCGTGGAGAACTCTTTCAGAGCGGACGCAACGGATATCCATATCGAGCCCTTCGCTACATATACAAGGATCCGTATCCGTGTAAACGGCGACCTTATCGAGCTCATGAACGTTTCCAACGTGGTGCATAACTCGCTGATAACCCGTATAAAGATCATCTCCGGCATGAACATCGCCGAGAAGAGAGTACCTCAGGACGGACGTTTTACACAGGTCGTGGACGGCACCACCCTTGATGTCCGTGTGTCGAACCTTCCTACCGTAAACGGCGAGAAGTGCGTTATCCGTATCCTTGCCACCGGTGATGTGGGTGTCAGAAAGATCACCGACCTCGGTATGACCGACTACAACTACGACAGATTTTCACGCCTTATCAAGGTGCCCCAGGGAGTTATGCTGGTAACGGGCCCTACGGGATCCGGCAAGACTACCACGCTGTACGCTTCCCTCGGCGAACTTGCAAAGCCAAACGTTAACGTTATCACCGTTGAGGACCCTGTCGAGAAGAATATCGAGGGCATCAACCAGTGCCAGGTAAACGTTAAGGCGGGCATGACCTTTGCGGCGGCTCTACGCTCCATCCTCCGTCAGGACCCCGATATCGTCATGGTCGGTGAGATGCGTGACCAGGAGACTGCCGAGATCGCCATCAGAGCGGCTATCACGGGACATATGGTGCTCTCCACGCTCCATACCAATGATGCGGCTTCCACCATCACCAGACTTGTGGATATGGGCGTTGCGCCTTACATGGTGGCTACTTCCCTTATCGGCATAGTTGCACAGCGTCTGTGTAAGGTGGTATGTGCAGAGTGCAAGACTCCCAGACTCTCCACCGAGGAAGACAACAAGCTCATGGGCATAGAGGAGTCTATCACCATATACGATGCCTGCGGCTGCCCCAAGTGCAACAATACGGGCTACACGGGACGTACCGCTATCCATGAGATACTTCTCTGTACTCCGGAAATGGCATCCCTTATCGCCGCAGACGGAAAGACGGATGCTATCTCCGCACTTGCCCGTCAGCAGGGATGCAAACTGCTTCGTGACAACGTTTCCGAACTTGTTCAGATGGGCAGGACGACCATGGATGAGCTTGTAAAGCTGACATTCGCAGTTTAATGTACTTTTTGCCAATCGGCATGAGATAAAAAATAACAGGAGGCCTTGATATGGATTTCAATACCGATTTTCCTGCAAGAAAAATACCTGAACCTTCGGCGGAAGCAATGCCCCAGACTACACAGAAGGTAGTCATGAACATTGACAAGATCCTCGATGAGGCTCGTGTTCTCGGCTGTTCCGACGTTCATTTCACAACTAAGATCTCACCTATCGTGCGTCTTCACGGCTCACTCAGGAAGCTCTCGGCATACCCTGAGATGACAGACGGCGCTATAATGAAGATCGTCGAGCAGATGACGGGCGGCAGAAACCTTGAAAACATCAAGAACCGCATCGATACGGACTTCTCATATGTTACCAAGAGAGGCTACCGTCACAGAGTCAATGTATATCATCAGAGAGGCGATACAGCTATCTCCATTCGTCTGCTGAGAAATGATATACCTACACTTGAAGATCTTGACCTTCCTCCCATACTCGGCGACTTTGCTCTTCGTCCCCGTGGACTTATACTCATCACAGGACCCACAGGTTCCGGTAAGTCCACCACCCTTGCAGCGATGATCGACTATGTCAACTGCTCCAAGTCGGCTCACATCATCACTATCGAGGACCCTATCGAGTATGTGCATGAGCATAAGAGATGTATGGTGAACCAGCGTGAAGTCGGCGATGACGTTGAATCCTTCTCAATGTCGCTTCGTGCCGCCCTCCGTGAAGACCCCGATGTTATACTCGTCGGAGAGATGCGTGACTATGAGACTATTTCCGCAGCTATCACCGCCGCAGAAACAGGACACCTTGTAATGTCCACGCTCCATACCACATCTGCTGCTGATACCATCAACCGTATCATCGACGCATTCCCCGCACACCAGCAGAACCAGATCCGTACACAGCTTGCCACCGTTATCGTGGGCATCTGCGCACAGACCCTCGTTCCCACCGCTGACGGAAAGGGACGTGTGGCTGCCCTTGAGATACTCAACGGTACTGACCCTGTTAAGGCGATGATCCGTGATAACAAGGTGCATATGATACCTTCCACCATCCAGTCCGGCAAGAAGGACGGAATGGTATCCCTCGACCAGGAGCTTGCCCGCATGGTAAAGGCAGGCATCATTACCGAGCTTCATGCAAGAGAGAAGTCCACGGATATTTCCGAGTTCGAGCGCTACATGAAGGCTACAAATCCCGTCTGATCGAATATGACAAACACATCCCCTGTCGTAAGACAGGGGATGTTCTGCATTATCAGAGAAGGATAAATGTGAATTTTATGTAAAATAAACAGGATGTCAAAAGACGATCTTTTCTGCGGGGATTTGTTCATTTTGCATATGAAATCGTAATATGCGGCGGTGTTCATGTATTAAAACCGCCTTGACAAACGGGGCGAAGTATGGTATAATAAATAAGATTGTTTATTACCAAAAGCGGAATACTGTGCTGTAAACGGGACTGTGCTGACTTTCTCATTATCTCACCAACACAAGTTTCCCGACAGGGGTATCGGGTGCCGTCTTAAACGGCGTGCTGATGCGCCTGCGGGATATCCTCTTACAGTGCGGCTTTCCTGAAAGGAGAACCAATGTCAGAAAAGAATAATCAGAACAGTCATAAGCCCAAGGCTAAGAAAGCATCCGCCAAAGCCCCCAACAAGCCCCTTCTTCCTCCCAAGGGAGTATCTGCGGCAGCCTTTGAGAAGCAGATGAAGACCCGCAGCGCACCCGCAAAGAAAAAGAACCGTGAGATACCCGAGGAACTTCGCCTTGTGGGCAATACCGTATATGAGAAGACTTCCTTTGAGCTTGATGCCATTGAGAGCATATACGGCACGAAGGTGCAGGAGGAGGCTCCCTCCAAGCATAAGAAGAAGACGGACAAGCCTGTGAAAAAGGCGGAGAAGGCGCCGAAGCCCGAGAAAAAGGCATCAAAGCCCAAGAAGAACACAAAGAAGGCTGAGGAGAATTTCTCCGCATCAAATCACAAGGCTGTCAAGCGCACCCCTGTGAAGATCATCCCTCTGGGCGGACTTAATGAGATAGGCAAGAACATGACCGCATTTGAGTGCGGGAATGACATATTCATGGTGGACTGCGGCCTTGCCTTCCCCGACAACGATATGCCCGGCGTGGATCTGGTCATCCCCGATTTCACATATGTTGTCGAGAACCGTGACAGGGTGAGGGGCATCATCATCACCCACGGACATGAGGATCACATAGGCGGACTTGCGTATCTGCTCCAGAAGGTGAATATGCCTGTCTATGCCACGAAGCTCACCATCGCCCTCATAAACGGGAAGCTGGCGGAGCACGGGCTTGACGGCTCCGTCAAGCTGGTGACGGTGCAGCCGAGGGAGACCGTGAAAATGGGCTGCATGACGGTGGAATTCATAAAGGTGAACCACTCCATTCCCGATTCCGTAGGACTTGCCATACATACTCCTGCGGGCATCATAATACACACGGGCGACTTCAAGGTGGACTTTACGCCCATCGACGGCGGGGTCATCGACCTTGCCAGATTCGGCGAACTCGGCTCGAAGGGCGTGCTTGCCCTTATGTCGGACTCCACCAATGCGGAGCGTCCCGGACATACCGCATCGGAGCGCACTGTGGGCGACTCCTTTGAGAGGCTCTTTGCCCGTGCGGACGGAAAGCGCATAATCGTTGCCACATTCGCTTCGAATGTGCATCGTGTGCAGCAGATCATAAACAATGCCGTGGCTACGGGGAGAAAGGTAGCCATATTCGGCAGATCCATGCAGAATACCGTTGCGGCGGCAGCAGAGCTGGGCTATCTTGATGTGACGGAGGACATATTCATAGATGTTGAGATGATGAACAAGTATCCTCCCGAAAAGGTGTGCCTTATCACCACGGGAAGTCAGGGCGAGACTATGTCCGCACTTACCAGAATGGCTATGGGCGAACACAGGAGCGTTTCCATCACCCCCAGGGACTACATCATCATCAGTGCCACCCCCATTCCCGGAAATGAGAAGTATGTCACCCGTGTGGTGAACGAACTGCTCAGACAGGGTGCGGAGGTCATCTACGAAAGTATGTATGACGTACACGTTTCGGGTCATGCGTGCCAGGAAGAGATAAAGCTGATAATGGCGCTTACCCGTCCTCGTTTCTTCATACCTGTACACGGTGAATACAAGCATCTGCGCAAAAACGCATCACTTGCCCATTCGATGGGCATCCCTCCGGAGAGGGTGATAGTCGGCTCCATAGGCGATGTCATAGAGACAGATGGCGTGAATATGGCGATCACAGGCAAGGTGCAGGCAGGCAAGGTGCTTGTTGACGGCCTTGGCGTGGGCGATGTGGGGAGCGTGGTGCTGCGTGACCGCAAGCATCTGGCGGAAGACGGACTTATAGTGGTGGCTTGTGTCGTTGACAATCAGACAAAGTCACTGATGTCGGGGCCTGATATAGTGTCGAGAGGCTTCGTATATGTCCGTGAGAACGAGGAACTTATGGATGAGGCACGCAAGGTGATGAAGAAGACGCTTGAGCGCCTTCTCAAGGCGAGCCGTGACTGGAATACTATAAAGACCGGGATGCGTGACGATCTGAGCGAGTTCATATACCGCAAGACGGGCCGTGATCCCATGATCCTGCCGATCATAGAAGAAGTATGAGTTGCTTTTGAGGTGGTGTTACTGTGACGGGTAAAGGCTGGCGTTTGTTCAAGGTCGTATCGGTCATGCTGGTGGTGTCTGCACTCGTTTGCGGATATCTGCTGTCAACGTATAACTCGGTGCTGGCATGGATAATGCTGCTGGTGGTGGCGCTGATAAGCATCGCCTACCTGACGCTGTTTTTGCAGTCGGAGAAAAATCTGCACAGCTTTGTTTCCGAAATGGAGGCACAGCTTGACATGACCATATCCGACAGCCTTGAGAAGTTCCCTGCCCCCGCCCTTATCATAGATGAGGAGGGGACGATAATCTGGTTCAACAAGGCATTCTCGGAGAAGATACATCCCGAGGATTCCTATGGGCAGAAGATCACGAAGTTGATAGACATTGACCTCGATAAGCTGACGGACGACAGTGATTCGGTGGAGTTCGATTCGGGGGATTACCGTATCATCGCCACCACGACGGAAAAGACCGATGATGATGACACGCCCATCTCACGCCTGACGATGCTCTATTTCCAGGATATTTCGGAGATGAAGGAGATATCGAGGCGGTACATGGACGAACGTGTGTATGTGACCATGATAATGATAGACAATCTCGAAGAGATGCTGTCAAATTCGAAGGATTCGGACAAGGGTCACATCACGATGCAGATAGACCGCCTGATAGAGAATTTCATAGATGAGCATAACGGCGTAGTCCGCAAGAATGCGACGGACCGATACTTTGCCATGCTTGCGGATGAGGAAGTGAGAAAGCTCGAAGATGAGCAGTTCCACTCCATACTTGACAAGGCTCATGAGATAATGATATCCGAGCATTACCCCGTTACCCTGTCGGTGGGTATAGGCAAGGGCGGCGCAAATATTGCCGAGAGCGAGGAACTTGCCCGTGAGGCGCTTGAGATGACCCAGGGAAGGGGAGGAGATCAGGTAGCCATCAAGGAAGGGGCAGACTTCAAGTTCTTCGGCGGTGCATCACAGGGCGTGGGCAAGTCCACCAAGGTGAAGACGAGGATCTTCACCACATCACTTATAAACCTGATCTACGAGAGCGACAACGTGATCGTCATGGGGCATAAGAGGGGCGATCTTGATGCGGTCGGCTCTGCTGCCGGTCTGGTCGGGGCGATAAGGGGGATAGGACACAATGCCTATGTGTACTCCAATTTCTCCGATACGAATGCGATGCCTCTTATCAACAGGCTCCGTGACAACATAGATGATGACATTGAGCTTTTCATAAGTGAGGATGCGGCTCTGCGCTCCTTTACGGAGAATACACTTCTTATCATCGTGGACACCAACGAGATAAGCCAGATAGACTCGACTGCACTTTATGAGAAGGCTTCTTCCGTAAATGAGAAAAATCCGCATATCGTGTATATCGATCATCACAGGCAGTCGCCCACCACGAGCATAAGCAATGCGGTTATAAACCTGCATGAGCCCTATGCTTCATCGGCGGCGGAGATGGTGACGGAGGTCATCCAGTATCTCCCTCTCCATGAGCAGATCCAGAACTATTATGCGGATGCTCTGCTGTCGGGCATTATGCTCGATACCAAGAACTTCATCACCAAGACGGGCGCACGCACCTTTGAAGCGGCGGCTTATCTGAGGAAGATAGGTGCCGATCCTGTGGCGGTCAAGCTGCTGTTTGCCTCCACCTACGATATGGAGGTGCTCCGTGCAAGGCTCATCACAACGGCGCAGGTGCATAAGCGGTGCTCTGTTGCCATTGCGGAGGAGACGGCTCCAAATGTGATGATAGCGGCTTCACAGGCGGCGGACGAGATGCTCAATATCGAGGGCGTGGATGCGGGATTTGTGGTGTATCCCACGGACACGGGCGCAAACATATCCGCAAGATCCTACGGTGCGATAAATGTACAGGTCATCATGGAAGGCTTCAAGGAAAAAGTAGAGGGTGCATCGGGCGGCGGACATCAGACCATGGCGGCTTCACAGCTTCCCGGGGTGGATGTGCGGCGTGCAAGGCAGCTCCTGCTTGAAGAGATAGATAATTATGTATTAAAGACTACTGTGACAGTTAATTAGGAGGATATATGAAAGTAATATTCACTCAGGATGTCAAGGGCTCCGGCAAGAAGGGCGAGGTAAAGGAAGTATCCGACGGATACGCACGCAACTTCCTCATAGGAAAGGGACTCGCTGTTGAGGCTACCGCAAAGAATATGTCGGAGCTCAACGCAAAGAAGTCGTCCGAGCAGCATAAGGCTGATATGGCAAAGAAGGCAGCCGAGGAGAATGCAGCCGTTCTCAAGGGCAAGACCGTTGAGATCAAGGCCAAGGCAGGACAGGGAGGCAAGCTGTTCGGTGCGGTGACGGCAGGAAACGTATCCGATGCGATACTTTCCCAGCTCGGCATCAAGACCGACAAGAAGAAGATCGTGCTTGAATCGGAGATAAAGGCATTCGGCACATATGCCGCAGAGGTGCGTCTGCATCCCGGCGTGAGCGAGAAGGTATCTGTTAAGGTGGTAGAAGAATAATGCCCGACATCGAGGAATTCTCCCTTGAAATGCCTCACAGCGTGGAGGCGGAACAGACAGTGCTCGGAGCACTTCTCATGGATCCGTCGGTGTTCCCGGTGGTGCTTGAATACCTGAAGCCGGAGAGCTTCTATGTGGTAAAGCACAAGCACCTTTTCTCCATCATGCTGGGGCTCTTCGGAAAGGGAGAGGGCGCAGACCTTATCACCGTTCTCAATGAGGCGGTGACTTCGGGCGTGTTTGAGGACTCCTCTTCGGGAAAGGCTTATCTTGCGCAGATCATGGAGGATGTCCCCACGCTGTCAAATATTGACAGTTATTGCAGGATCGTCGAGGAGAAATATTACCTCAGAAGTCTGGCGGAAGCCGCCAAGATGATATACTCCAACTGTATGGAGAGCGGCGAGGATGCGGGGCTCGTGCTTGACAGCGCTGAGCAGATGATCTACGATATCAGGCGGGGCAAGGAGATAACCGGCCTTACCAAGATAGAGGACGTTATGGTCAGCACCTATCGCCATCTGTCGGAGATATCGGGCGAGGACAGGGACAAGTTCAGGGGCGCAGATTCGGGATATAAGGATCTCGACCGTGTGATAAGCGGTCTTAACAAGTCCGACCTTATCGTGCTTGCAGCCCGTCCCGGTATGGGTAAGACCTCCTTCGCCATGAATATAGCGAGGAATGTATGTGAGAAAAGCCCCGACAAGGCGGTGGTCATATTCTCGCTGGAGATGTCGAAGGATCAGATCGCTACAAGACTGCTGGCATCAGAGAGCCGTGTGGCTTCGGATAAGCTGGTCAAGGGCGAGATAGATGACGACGTATGGCCGAGGCTGGCGGACGGCTCACGCAGGCTCAGCGCACTGAATATGTATCTTGATGATACCGCAGGTATCAATGTGATACAGATGAAGGCGAAGCTGAGGCGTCTGTCGGATGTGGGGCTTGTCATCATCGACTACCTTCAGCTGATGAATTCGACGAGGAGAATAGATAACCGAGTGAATGAGATCTCGGATATCACCCGTCAGATAAAGCTCATGGCGAAGGAATTCAACGTCCCTGTCATACTGCTTTCCCAGCTGTCCCGTGCGGTGGAGTCGAGAACGGACAAGCATCCCATGCTCTCCGACCTTCGTGAATCGGGTTCTATCGAGCAGGATGCGGACATAGTCCTCTTCCTGTACAGGGACGGTTACTACAACAGAGACAAGGTGGAGGATGTCAACCTTGCCGAATGTGTCATTGCAAAAAACCGTCACGGTGAGACGGGTTCGATTAATCTGCGGTGGAACGGTCAGTATACGCTGTTCCTTGCGGAAGACAGGGTCACGCAGGTAGATCATGACGGATAAGGTTTGGGACACCGCAGTGTCCCATGATATGATAGAGAAGGGCGATCGGGTGACGGTTGCTCTTTCGGGCGGTGCGGACAGTACGGCACTGCTTCTGGCGCTGGCGGAGCTTTCCCGTGACAAGGGGTTCACGGTGTCTGCATTCCACGTCAATCACTGTATCAGGGGAGAGGAGAGCGACAGGGACGAGCAGTTCTGCCGCCGTGTCTGCCTTGATATGGGGGTGGCGTTTGAGTCGGTGAGGCTAGATGTGCCCGCATATGCGGAGAAGATGCGGCTCTCTGTGGAGGAGGCTGCCCGCAAGCTCCGCTATGATGCGCTGTATCAGGTGAAGTGCGACAAGATCGCCACAGCACATAATATGGGCGACAATGCCGAAACCGTGCTGTTCAACATAGCAAGAGGCACGGGACTCAGAGGCCTCTGCGGCATACCGTACAGGCGGGGGCGTGTGATACGTCCACTGCTGGATGTGACCCGTGAGGAGATAGAGGAGTACCTTTCATCGAAGGGGCAGACTTACGTTACCGACAGCACCAACCTTTCCGATGACTACACACGGAATAAGATACGTCATCAGGTCATCCCGGTTCTCAAAGGCATTGCTCCCGATCTGCTGGGTGCGGTGTCAAGGCTCTGCGAGACGGCAAGGACGGATGAGGGATACTTTAGTGAGCTGCTGACCGGCATTGACCCTGAGACTGCGGTAACTTCGCATACGGCGGTGCGCAGACGCTATATAGCGGATGTGCTGAGACAGCATGACATCCCCGTTTCCTATGAACGGATATGCGAGCTTGAGGGTATCATGGGGGAGAGGAAAAGTACACGCATCTGTCTGACGGGTGATGTGTTCGCAGTCTTCCGCAAGGGTGTCATGTCTGTGGAGCGGATAGGCGGCATCCCCGCCTTTGAATGTGAGATAGATGTGAACGGCTGCGAGATAGTCACACCGTATGATAAAACGGTGAAAATAAGCCGAATTTATTGTGACACTTCCCCTTTTGATGATAAATTTCACAGAAAATTAACATATAATGCCCTCAGTTGTGATAAAATACAAGGTGTGCCGATACTGCGGTGCAAGCGTGACGGCGACAAGATACGCTTTGCGGGCAGGGAGCATACGACGAAACTGAAGAAACTTTACAATTCCCTTGGACTTTCGGTCAATGACCGTGCCGCCGCCCTTGTCATAGAGGATGAGGAAGGCATCATATGGAGCGAATACGGCGGAGCGGCAGAGAGAGCGAAGGCATCACAGGGAGAGATATTAGTGATAGAGATATGAATGTACTTATTGACAGCAGGACTATACACAACGCAGTGGTGCGTGCGGCAAGGGAAGTTTCCGAGAGGTACAGGGACAAGCCTGTTCTGCTCGTGGGCGTGCTTACAGGGTCGTTTGTCTTCACGGCGGACTTTTGCAGGGAAATGACGATACCCTGCGAGGTGGCTTTCATGTCCGCTTCAAGCTACGGAAACAGTGATGTTTCATCGGGGGATGTGAAGATAAAGCTCGACCTCGACCGAGATCTGACAAAATATCATGTGATCGTGCTTGAGGACATAATAGACACGGGGAACACCCTCTCACGGCTGGCGGCTTGCCTGAGCAGGCGCAGTCCTCTCTCCCTTGAGGTGATAACTTTGCTTGACAAGCCTTCAAGGCGTGAGGCAGACTTTGAGCCTGACAGGTCGCTCTTTACCATACCCGATCTGTTCGTGGTGGGGTACGGTCTGGACTATGCCGAGAAATACAGGGCTCTCCCTTTTATTGCAGTGATGTGAACGCTGTTTGGAGCGAAAAATAGATATTTAAGACAGAGGATGTGATGTGATGAGAAGAGGCAGCGGCGCTCTTGTGTATGTTGTGATCTTTCTGGTGATAGCATTCGGCATAGTGTATGTGCTGAAGCAGTCATCTCAGCCGACGGAGACTTACACCTACTCCGAGATAATGAAGTATTTCGATAACTATGAGGTATCGAAGTATTCCTTCAATCTGGGGACGGGCAGACTGCAAATGACCGTAACACCCGAGGGCGGAGAAGAGAAGGAGATAGATTACACTGTACCCAATGTGAGCATCTTCCTTGATGAGATACAGTCGAGCGAATTCGGCGACAACTACCGTGAGGCATATAACAAGCTTCATCCCGACAAACCGCTGGAGCAGGAGTATTTCAAGATACAGGATACCACATGGGTATTTACCGTGCTTCCTTCTATACTCGTGTTCATTATGATGGGCGCACTTCTGATATTCTCCATGCGCCAGATGGGCGGCGGCAGAGGCGGCATCAACGGCTTCGGCAGGCTCAATGTCAAGGCTCAGAACAACAACAAGACCACATTCAAGGATGTTGCGGGCGCCAAGGAGGAAAAGGAAGAACTTGCAGAGATAGTTGACTTCCTGAAAAATCCCCGCAAGTACAACGACATCGGCGCAAGAGTCCCCAGAGGCGTGCTTCTCATGGGCCCTCCGGGTACAGGTAAGACACTGCTTGCCCGTGCTGTGGCAGGTGAGGCAGGCGTTCCCTTCTTCTCCATTTCCGGATCAGACTTCGTGGAGATGTTCGTGGGCGTGGGTGCGTCAAGAGTGAGAGATCTGTTTGAAACAGCCAAGAGATCGGCTCCGTCCATCATCTTCATCGATGAGATCGATGCGGTGGGACGTCAGAGAGGAGCAGGTCTGGGCGGCGGTCACGATGAACGTGAACAGACCCTCAATCAGCTTCTTGTCGAAATGGACGGCTTTGAGGGCAATGAAGGCGTTATCGTGATGGCTGCGACCAACCGCCGTGATATACTCGACCCCGCACTTCTTCGTCCCGGCAGATTTGACCGTGAGATCATGGTGGATTACCCCGATGTCAAGGGACGTGAGGAGATACTTAAAGTCCATGCGAAGAACAAGCCCCTGGGACCTGATGTTGACCTTAACATAATAGCCAAGACCACCCAGATGTTCACAGGTGCTGATCTGGAGAACCTTCTCAATGAGGCGGCGCTCCTTGCGGCACGTCATGACCGCAAGGCTATCACAGAGGCTGATATAGAGGAAGCTACCGTCAAGGTGGTGGCAGGCCCCGAAAAGAAGTCTCACCTTGTCACCGACCGTGACCGCAGGATCACGGCATATCATGAGGCAGGACACGCAGTTGCGGCTTATCATCTTTCCGAGGTGGACAAGGTGCATATGGTCACTACTATACCCAGAGGACACGCAGGCGGCTTTACTATGGTAAGGCCTACCACCGATGACCGCTTTACCACCAAGACGAAGATGTATCAGCAGCTTGTGTGGTCGATGGGCGGACGTGTGGCAGAGTCGCTGGTGTTTGATGACATAACCACAGGCGCTTCCGGAGATATTCAGGATGCTACCCAGACCGCAAAGGATATGGTCACACGCTACGGCTTCTCCGACAAGCTGGGATGCGTACTCTATGCAGGCAGTCAGGAAGTGTTCCTTGGACGTGACTACGGCCACGCAAATCAGTTTGCGGACACCACCGCATCACTTATAGATGAAGAAGTCAAGAGCCTTATAGATAAGGCATATGCGGAGTGTGAGAAGATACTCACCGATTACCGTGACCAGCTCAACGAACTTGCTGAATACCTTATCGAGAATGAGAAGATAGACGGCGATGACTTTGACAGTCTGATGGAGGGCAAGCTCAACTGGAGAGCAGCTCCCGCAGTGTAATGCCCGATTTTTGCAAAATGCCCCTATGCAAGGGGCATTTTTGACCCATGCAAGGGGCATTTTAGACCTATGCAAGGGGCATTTTTGACCCATGCAAGGGGCATTTTAGACCTATGCAAGGGGCATTTTCCATAGGGATGAGGAGTAGATATGAAAAGGCTGATAGGCGTATTTTTGACAGCGGCGATCCTTCTGAGCGGCTGTACCGTGAGCGGGCAGAGGGATGTGATGACCTCGACAGCGACATCCGAGGCAACGGCCGCAGAGGAGCCTTCCGATACCGAGCAGGAAGTCGAAACAGAGGAAGTAGCGCAGACAGAGACATCCGAGGCGACGGCTGCGGAGGAGCCTTCCGATACCGAGCAGGAAACGGAAACAGCGGAAGTATCGCAGACAGAGGCATCCGAGGTGACGGCTGCAGAGGAGCCTTCCGAGACTGAAGAGAAAGTCGAAACAGAGGAAGTATCGCAGACAGAGACATCCGAAGCGACGGCCGCAGAGGAACCTTCCGATACCGAGCAGGAAGATAAAACGGAGAAAACTACGCAGGCGGTGACTTCTGCCGTGACGACGGTCACGACAGCCGAAGAGACGGAGGATACCTCGCCTGCGGGAGTGGACAGGGACGGGACATATACCTCTCCCGAGGATGTGGCAGAGTATATACATACCTTCGGCACGCTCCCATCCAACTTCATCAGCAAGAAGCAGCTTAAAAAGCTGGGCTGGACAGGCGGTGACGTGTACCGCTATGCGGACGGCAAGAGCATAGGCGGCGACCGCTTCGGAAATTATGAGGGGCAGCTTCCCGACGGGGACTATAAGGAATGTGATGTCAACTACTTCGGCGGCAAGCGGGGTGCGGAGCGCATCGTCTGGTCGGATGAGGGCATCTATTACACGGATGACCACTATGAGACTTTCACGCAGCTTTATTGAGGTGCATTATGAGACTAACACTTGATATGTCGCTTGACAAGGCGGCTTTCTATGACCATATAAAGCGTCAGCTCCATCTGCCCGACCATTTCGGGAATAATGCTGATGCTCTTTACGACTGCGTGGACGAGACGAGCGAGCGGATAGACGTATATGCGGAGAATGAGGACAAGGCGGCAGATCATGCTGTAAAGGCGGCAAGGGCGCTCAGGGATTGTGAGAATGTGACGTGGCACAGCTTTGACCCCTCGGATCTGAAAAGGTCTGATTTCTACTATGACCTGCCCGAGGAGCTTATAGCACAAAAGCCGCTGGAGCCCCGCAATTCCTCACGGCTGCTGTCTGTCTCCCGTGAGACGGGGGATATAGTACATTCCCATTTCTACGATCTGGGCAAATTCCTGCGCAAGGGAGATCTGCTGGTGCTCAATGATTCCCGTGTCCTTCCTGCAAGGCTGTACGGAAAGAAAGAGGAGACAGGGTCATTCATTGAATTTCTCCTGCTGCGTCAGGTGGAGATGGATACATGGGAGATCCTGTGCCGCCCCGGCAAGAAGGCGAAGGTCGGCTCACGCTTTGTTTTCGGTGATGGGAAGCTGTCCGCCGAGATAACCGACATCGTTGATGACGGCAACCGCATTGCCCGTTTTGAATACGAGGGGAATTTCTACGAAGTCCTTGATGAGATAGGACAGATGCCCCTTCCCCCGTATATCACGGAAAAGCTGGAGAACAAGGAACGCTATCAGACCGTGTATTCCCATGAGACGGGGTCGGCAGCCGCACCTACGGCAGGACTGCACTTTACCGAGGAGCAGCTCGATGAGCTTCGGGCAGAGGGCATAGAGACTGCATTCGTCACCCTGCACGTCGGACTGGGTACGTTCCGTCCCGTCAAGGAAGACCGCATTGCGGATCACCTGATGCACACGGAAAGCTATTATATGCCCCGTGAAACGGCGCAGGCGATACGCCGCACAAGGGAAAGGGGCGGCCGTGTGATAGCGGTAGGCACCACTTCCTGCCGCACCTTGGAGAGCATAGGCTTCCCCGAGGACAGGTCATATTCGGGGGATACATCCATATTCATCTATCCGGGGTATGAATTCAAGGTGATAGACGGGCTTATCACCAATTTCCACCTGCCCGAAAGTACGCTGATAATGCTTGTGTCTGCATTCTTAGGCTACGAGAAGACCATGCTCGCATATAAGACAGCGGTGGATGAGAGATACCGTTTCTTCTCCTTCGGCGATGCCATGTTGATCGTGTAGCCGTGCAAAGAAAAGGAAAAAATATGTATAAACTTATCTTAAAGGAAAACAATGCAAGACGGGGCGAGTTTGTCACCGTACACGGCACTTTCCAGACACCCTGCTTCATGAATGTTGGCACGGCTGCCGCCATAAAGGGCGGCATATCCTCCGTCGATCTTCAGGGGCTCAAGACACAGGTGGAGCTTTGCAATACCTATCATCTTCATGTCCGCCCCGGTGATAACATCATCAGGCAGATGGGCGGACTGCACAAGTTCATGAACTGGGATAAGCCCATCCTTACGGACAGCGGAGGATTTCAGGTGTTTTCCCTTGCCAAGCTGCGCAAGATAAAGGAGGAGGGTGTCTACTTCAACTCCCATGTTGACGGCAGACGCATTTTCATGGGGCCGGAGGAGAGTATGCAGATACAGTCCAATCTCGGCTCGACCATTGCCATGGCCTTCGATGAATGTGTGGAGAACCCTGCGGAGCATGAGTATTCCAGACGCTCCTGTGAGCGCACCACACGATGGCTCATCAGGTGCAGGCAGGAGATGGACAGGCTCAACTCCCTCCCCGACACCATAAATCCGCATCAGCTCCTGTTCGGCATAAATCAGGGATGCACATATGAAGATCTTCGCATACGCCATATGCAGGAGATAGCTGAGCTTGACCTTGACGGATACGCTGTGGGCGGCCTTGCGGTGGGCGAGCCTACGGATGTGATGTATCACATCCTTGATACAGTAGTGCCCTATATGCCCGAACATAAGATACGCTACCTTATGGGGGTAGGCACCCCCTCCAATCTGATAGAGGCGGTGGCAAGGGGGATAGACCTGTTCGACTGTGTCATGCCCTCAAGAAACGCACGCCATGCGACCATCTTCACATGGTCGGGTATAATGCACGCAACGAACAAATGCTATGAGACCGATCCCCGTCCCCTTGACCCCGAATGTGACTGTCCCACCTGCCGCAATTTCTCACGGGCATACATCCGTCACCTTTTCAAGGCGGACGAACAGCTCGGCGGCAGACTTGCGGTGCAGCATAACCTGTATTTCTACAACACCCTTATGGAGCGCATCCGTGAAGCACTCGACAGCGGCACGTTCCATGCCTTCAGAGAGAAGTATTCCGCCCGCCTTGCAGGAAAGGCAGAGTGACAAAAACAGCTCTCATCCGAGGTCAAAAACAGCCCTCAAATGAGGTCAAAAACAGCCCTCAAATGAGGTCAAAAACAGCCCTCAAATGAGGTCAAAAACAGCCCTCAAATGAGGTCAAAAACAG
>JAFUHM010000013.1 GCA_017468865.1 Oscillospiraceae bacterium
AAGAAATTCATTCGTTATATTGAACACTGGATAAACAATTACCCAAGAAAAATGTTTGGTGGCTTTTCATCATTCCAATTAGCCAACGCTGTAGGGGTTAATTTCTAAATCTTTGGTGACATTTTATATTGCAAAGTACAACGTCTTCACGAGAGTTACAAAACTCTTGACAATATCCGCAGGATATGTTATAATAACAATGTATGTTTTAACATGGGGGTGTGTGCCAAATTGCATGACGACAGAAAACGAATGCTTCAGCTGAGTGCCGCTATGACGGTGTGCCATGCACTGGTCATCATCCTTATAGCAGTCGCTCTCTCGCAAGTTACTATCACCCAGACAGACAATATCATCCGTGAGAACATCGGCACTCTCTCATCCGAGCTCAATGCGCAGATGAAGATGAACGTGGAGAACTACCTCACCAGATGCGAATCCACCGCTACCCTTGTGTTTGCCGAAGAAGAGAACTATACCTACGATGCCACCGATCCCTCCAACGATCCCTATGAGGCACTCAACACCGAAGCACGCATATCCGAAGACCTTTTTGATCTGTGCATCATGGAGAATTTCGTGGACTTCGGCATCGTTTATTCCAACAACCATGTTGTAGGCAAGATATCTCACGGCACAAAGGACAAGATGGGCGATCTGATATACAATGATCTTTCCGCCATGATAAGCCGTTCCTCCACCCAGGACGGATGGTATTCGGGCTTCAACAACGACTACAAGCGCATATACTATGTAAAGCGCCTCAACGATAACGCCGTTCTCGCAGTTTCCGTGTATTCCGTGGAGCTTGAGAACGTTGTGGAGACCCCCGATACCATGAACTCGATGGCTGTGCGCCTTGTGGACAAGGAAATGAATATCATCTATTCCTCCCTTGCCGAGGACAGTTCCATCCTCCCCCGTGAGATTTGCGACCGCATAAAGGGGAATAACGTTGATCCGAACAAGGCTGAATACATCGTTTCCGCCGATCCCTGCGGAGACGACTGGATCCTCGTCACATCCATCCCCACCCAGTATATATTCGACGCAAAGACAGAGTCACAGGAGCGCATCATCACCATAGCGGCGATAGCGGGTCTTATCGCCATAATCATAGATGTTGCCATTTCCCTTATCTTTGCCAACCCCATCAATCACCTTGTATCCACCCTCGGCATGAAGGCGGACTACGACCAGCTCACAGGGCTCCTCAACAAGAATTCCTTTGAGGACAACGCAAGATACAGGATAGCCAACGCAAGGAAGACCGTCCACGCCATGATGATAGTGGACATTGACGATTTCAAATCCATAAACGACACCCTCGGCCACAAAACGGGCGACAAGGTGCTGGCGGATATGGGAAAGCTCCTGCGTGAGCAGTTCGGCGAGAAGGATCTGACGGGGCGCATAGGCGGCGACGAGTTCTGCACATTTGTGAAGCTCGACAGCTATGAGAACGCATGGGCGGGCCTTCTTGAAAAGTGCGAGACTGTCAGGAAGAAGTTCGGCAGTATGTATGCCGACGAGAATAAGACGCACAGGCTCAGCTGCTCTATCGGTGCGGCTCTGTTCCCCTTTGATGCGGATACGTTCGAGGAGCTGTACATAAACGCCGACAAGGCTCTGTACAGTTCAAAGAGGGGCGGCAAGGACAGCGTTTCCCTCTACGGCGAGAAGAGCAGCGTCCCCGATAATGCGGAAAAGCCTGCTGATGCCGCCGTCAGCCGTGATGATACAGCGGAGGAGGGAGAGCATTAATAAGAAGATACCGGTTTCCCTCTGTGCCCTCATACTCGCATCGTGTACGTCTTCCTACCCATCCGTGTCAAATGTCAACACCAGGAACGACACCGTACAGCTCACCTTTTCATGGTGGGGCAATGACGACAGGAACGAATACACCCTCGAAGCCATACGGCGGTTTGAAGAGAAGTATCCGGGCATAGACGTGCGGTGCAGCTACACCGAATGGTCGGGCTATCAGGTGCGCAATAATGTGCGCATGGCTTCGGGAAGCGAATGTGATGTCATGCAGATAAACTTTGCGTGGATAGATCAGTATTCCCCCGACGGCAAG
This sequence comes from Oscillospiraceae bacterium, assembly GCA_017468865.1. Taxonomy (GTDB): domain Bacteria; phylum Bacillota; class Clostridia; order Oscillospirales; family Ruminococcaceae; genus Huintestinicola. The sequence continues at coordinate 2,084 of JAFUHM010000013.1, forward strand.
GGATACTACGACATAAAGCAGCTCACCGATGTGGTGGATCTTACCACCATAGACAGCTCCATGCTCGACTACGGCATGAAGGAGAACCGCCTCAATGCCCTTCCCATCGCCATGAATGCGCAGACGGTGTACATCAACCGCACCCTGTACGAGTCCTACGGGCTCGATGTCCCCGTGACATGGTCGGATTTCCTGGATGCTGCAAAGGCCATGGACGGGAAGGTCTATCCCGTTTCCATGATACCCAAGAGCGCATGGCTCTTCTGCATCGCCTACGCAGAACAGGCGAGGGGGCACAGCGTATTCGACGAAGAGGGCAGACTTACCTTTACTGCCGAGGACTTCAAGGTGATGATCGAGTTCTACTGCATGCTGGTAGAAGAAAAGGTCATGCCTCAGATGGAATACGGCGATGACTACGAACTTTCGTCAGGCAAGACCGCAGGCGTGGTGGCATGGCTCTCGGATGCGGAGAATGAGTGCGCCGCCGCCATAGAGAACGGATACGATATAGTGACGGCTCCCTATACTTCCATGTCGGGGGAACCGGGTCACGGCTGGTATGTCAAGCCTGCCACCATGTACGCAGTGAGCGACAATACGGAGCACCCTCTTGAAGCGGGTATGCTCCTCAACTTCCTTATAAATTCAAGTGAGATGGCGGAGCTTCAGGGGCTTGAAAAGGGCGTGCCGCTGAGCAGCCCTGCCCGTGATACTCTTGAGGGACTCGGGATGCTCGACGGCATACAGTACGATGCCTTTGAGCGCATGGAGGAACCTGCGCTTATTAGCAAGATGCGTCCCGTCATGGAGAACACCGACGTGATAAGGTACTTCCAGGAAGCCTGCAATGAGGTGCTTTTTGACAAGTCCACCGCCGAAGAGCAGGGAGAAGTGCTCTGCCGCAAGATAAAAGAGATCAGCGGTTAGTCCGCTGTTATGATGGATACTATATTTCCGGAGGTTAATACAATGCACGAATTACAGAAGACCTACGAACCGAAGGCGTTCGAGGACAGGATCTACAGATACTGGCTGGACAAGGGCTGCTTCAAGGCGGAGAGGGATCCCCAGAAGAAGCCTTATACCATAGTCATCCCTCCTCCGAACATCACCGGTCAGCTCCACATGGGTCATGCCCTTGATGAGACGCTTCAGGATATCCTCATCCGCTGGAAGAGGATGTCGGGCTATTCTGCATTGTGGCTCCCCGGCACAGATCATGCCGCTATCGCAACAGAGGCAAAGATCGTGGAGGCAATGCGCAAGGAGGGCATCACGAAGGAGAGCATCGGACGTGAGGCCTTCATGGAACGTGCATGGGCATGGAAGAAGCAGTACGGCGGCCGCATCGTGGAGCAGCTGAAGAAGCTGGGATCCTCCTGCGACTGGTCAAGGGAACGCTTTACCATGGACGAGGGCTGCTCAAAGGCAGTCAAGGATGTCTTTGTAAAGTACTATAACAAGGGGCTCATATACAGAGGCGAGCGCATCATCAACTGGTGCCCTCACTGCCGTACATCCCTGTCGGATGCGGAAGTGGTATATTCCGAGCAGGCAGGCCATTTCTGGCATATACGCTATCCCCTTACAGACGGCACGGGCTATGTTGAGATAGCTACCACCCGTCCCGAGACGCTGCTGGGCGATACTGCGGTAGCGGTAAATCCCGACGATGACAGATACAAGGACATAGTAGGCAAGACCCTCACGCTCCCTCTCGTAGGCCGTGAGATACCCGTCGTTGCCGATGAATACGTTGAGAAGGACTTCGGTACGGGCTGCGTGAAGATAACTCCCGCACATGACCCCAACGACTTTGAGGTGGGACTGCGCCACGGCCTACCCGTGATAAACGTGATGACCGACGATGCCCGCATCACCGATGATTATCCCGACTATGCAGGCATGGACAGATATGAGGCAAGAAAGAAGATCGTCGAGGATCTGGAGAAGGGCGGCTTCCTGGTCAAGGTGGATGACTATGCCCATAACGTAGGCGAGTGTTACCGCTGCGGCACCACCGTTGAGCCGAGAGTTTCGACACAGTGGTTCGTGCGCATGAAGGAGCTGGCTCAGCCTGCCATTGATGCGGTAAGAAACGGCGACACCAAGTTCGTGCCCGCACGCTTTGACAAGATATACTTCAACTGGCTGGAGAACATCCGTGACTGGTGCATCTCCCGTCAGATATGGTGGGGTCACCGCATACCCGCATTCTACTGCGACGACTGCGGAAAGATGACCGTGTCCGCCGAGGAGAGCTGCACCTGCGAATGCTGCGGCAAGCCCATGCGTCAGGATCCCGACACGCTGGATACCTGGTTCTCCTCCGCACTGTGGCCCTTCTCCACTCTGGGATGGCCCGATACGGATGCCGAGGACTTCAAGTACTTCTATCCCACCAACACCCTCGTTACGGGATATGACATCATCTTCTTCTGGGTCATCCGCATGATGTTCTCCGCACTGGAGAATACGGGCAAGGTGCCTTTTGACACCGTTCTCATCCACGGACTTGTCCGTGACGAGCAGGGCAGGAAGATGTCGAAATCTCTCGGAAACGGCATAGATCCCCTGGAGATCATCGACAAGTACGGCGCCGATGCCCTTCGCTTCATGCTTGCAAACGGCAACGCTCCCGGCAACGATATGCGCTTTATCGAGGCTAAGGTGACTGCGGCACGAAACTTTGCGAACAAGCTGTGGAACGCATCGAGATTCATCATGATGAATCTCCCCGACGATTTCGAGGATACAGGACTCCCCGCAGACCTTGCACCCGAGGACAAATGGGTCATCACACGGTTCAACACCCTCGCAGGCGAGGTGGGCACGAACCTTGACGCATTTGAGCTCGGCGTGGCTTCACAGAAGATCTATGACTTTATCTGGGATATATACTGCGACTGGTATATCGAGCTGACAAAGCCCCGCATACAGGCAGGCGGCGATGCCGCACGCTCCGCACAGGCTGTCCTTGTGTGGGTGATGAAGGGTATGCTGAGGCTCCTCCATCCCTTTATGCCCTATATCACAGAGGAGATATATCAGGTGCTCACAGACGGGGCAGAGCCTATCATGCTTACCAAGTATCCCGTATATGACAAGTCCCTTGACTTTGCTGACGAGGCTGACGACTTCGAGCGAATAACCGAGGCTGTCAAGGCTATACGCAACCGCCGTGCGGAGATGAATGTCATCCCCTCCGTAAAGGCAAAGGTGTATATCGAGACCGAGTACAGGGATACATTTGAGAAGGGCAGGATATTCTTCGAGAAGCTGGCATCCGCATCATCGGTGGAGATAGGCGAGAGCTTCGACATCCCCGACAGCGTGACTGCCGTTACCACGGATGCACGCATCTTCATCCCCCTCTCCGATCTGGTGGACCGTGAGAAGGAACTTGCCCGTCTGGCAAAGGAGAAGGCAGCCGTGCAGAAGGATATCGACTTCTCCTCCGGCAAGCTCAACAACCCCGGATTTATGTCAAAGGCACCCGAAAAGCAGGTGGAGGCTGAGAAGGCAAAACTCGCCCGTGCAATGGAGAAGATGGAGAAGATAGAGCAGAGCATCGCAGCTTTCAGCAAATAATATCTTTCGGCAGAACATGAGGAGGGCAGGCCATGATCGACGTGACCCGTGAGCAGCTCGAACGGCTGTACAAGACACAGCAGACTGTTATCAAAGCCGCTGTCGGCTTTGATGTGTGTTCTGTGATAGTATATATCATACTGATGTTACTGGACAAGACAAATCTTATCCTTTTCCTGCTGCTCATCGTCCTGCCGCTCATCGTGACGGCGGCGGCGAAAAAGAAGCTCATTCCCGTGGGGTTCAGTTCGCCCCTCGTGAGTGATGCCACCAACGCCATCTCCCGTGACTTTACATCGGACAGGGCTCTGAACATAATCAGGTCGAAACTCGCTCAGGCAGGGAAGTATCCCGAAAAGACCCTCCTGACCCTGTATCTTGCGGAAGTTCATATGTTCAGGGGAGAGATCGATCAGGCGATAGCCGCTCTCAATACCGTTGACAGGAGCGGCTTTGCAGCATATCCCACCATAGGGCTCTCCTTCTACGGGGATATCTTAGGACTGTACAAGAGTATCGGCGACTTTGACAGCGTGATGCTTGCGTACAGGGATGCAGAGCCGTTCCTGCGTGACTGCTCACAGCGAAACTACATACTCTGCCAGACAACGGTGGACTCGCTCATCTGTGTATATGCAGCCGCAGGGGATCACCGTCACGCACTCGACCTGAGACTGATGATGAATGACTTCAAGAACCGTTCCGCAAAGGATATACCCCAGGGTCAGACGCCTTTGCAGATATTCCTGCGGGGCATGACCTTCCTTGATACGGCAGAGGCGTTCTATGAGTGCGGCGATTATGGAGCGGCGGCGCAGGCGGTGGATCAGGCAGGACCTATGGTGACGCCCTCCCCGTTCTTTCTGGACAAGGCAAACAGGCTGTCGGCGGCCATAAGGGAGAAGCAGGGAAAACAGAATGTACAGTGACATACTCGATAGATTTACCCGATCGGGGAGACCCGTGACGGATCTGAGCCGTTTTGCGGGGCTCATGCGAAAGCTCGGCGACCCGCAGGACAGGCTCACCTTTATTCATGTGGCAGGCACCAACGGGAAGGGGAGCTCAGTGAGGATGTTCTCACGCATATGCACCCTTTCGGGATACAGGACGGGTGAGTTCACATCCCCCTATATCAACAGATACAATGACCGCATCTGCATCGACGGTGAGTACATCCCCGATGAGGACATAGAGGATATCCTCGGAGAGATAATGCCCCATGTGGACGGGGGCGAAGGATACTCACAGTTTGAGATCACCACTGCCATCGCACTGATGTGGTACGTCAGGAAGAAGTGCGATGTGGTCGTGTTCGAGACAGGTCTCGGCGGACTTCTCGACTGCACCAACATCATCACCACGGGCATACTTCAGGTGATAATGTCCGTGTCCTACGACCACACAAATGTGCTTGGGAATACCCTGCGTGAGATAGCAGGGCAGAAGGCGGGCATCATCAAGGAAGGCGTACCCACCGTGCTGTATGCCCCCAATGAGGATGAAGTGACGGAGACGGTGAAAAAGGCTGCGGAAAAGAAACATTCCCGTCTCATCATCCCCGACCTGTCCGCAGTAAGTGATGAAACCATGAGTGAGGACGGATGCACCTTCACCTATAAGGGCAGGGGATACCGCACCGCCATGACGGGCAGGCATCAGATATACAATGCCGCCGCCGTCATAGAAGGGGCGCAGATCCTGCGGAAGAAGCTGACACGCATCACGGACGGCACGATACACGAGGGCATCGCCTCCGCCAAAGTCCCGTCCCGCCTGGAGATACTGGGACATTCGCCGCTGGTCATCCGTGACGGGGCGCACAATCCCGATGCCATGAGACGGCTTGCGGAGTTCGTGGGCACCCTGAAGAACTCGCCCAAGGTACTTGTCTACGGGCAGATGATGAGCAAGGACTATGTGTCCTCCGCCGAATACATCGCACCTGTGACGGATCTTGCCATCTGCATAGATGACTTTGCGGCAGGGCAGAATACCGTGCCGAAGGAGGAGCTTGCCGCACTCTTTCCTCACAGCGAGACATCCGATGCGGCTCATGCCTATGACAGGGCAGCTGCCGCCGCAGGCAGGGACGGTGCTGTCATCATAGCAGGTTCGCTGTATATGAAGATCTGACAATGAGATTTGGCCTTTTTTCCTTTTCGTTCGGTTAAATGTACAAGAATCAATTGTGGTACATTACAGGAAAGAAGGCGGACCTATGAAATTCATCGTTTCAATAATTCTCATTGGTATGTATATTGTCCTGTCGTCATCACCGGTGCTGGTGTCGGCGAAGGTAATGGATGACGATCCTCATGCCTGTGAAGAGCAGGAGAAAAAGGATGCCGATGAAGAGGATACAGATGACCCGGATGACCATGATACCCCCGATGATGATATGATCCAGGGGAAACTGCTCCCCGTTATCAAAGACTGAGATCAAAGATAATAATGAAAACGTCCTCACCGCTTGCCGGTGAGGACGTTTTATCATTTGTATTGCAGCCATGTCTGATACGGGAAGCAGCCGTTGCCGCCGTATATCATGAATGCTCCGTAGAAATAGGATGCCGCCGCAAGCAGTACTGCGATGACAAAGACGTGCATGATCTTCTTTTGCTTGAAGTGGTCATCGGTGAATCCGAATGCCGCCCTGACCGTTTCGGGGAGCGTGCCCAGCACAGCGGGCATCACGAAGAACATACCGAATCGGGAGACTATGGCGTGCTTGAGCCCCCAGAATTCAAACAGCACAAGGAAGAACATGGAGGATAAGTATATTATCGCCGCTTTGTCAGACTCAAATATCCTCTTGCGGAATATGAACATGAGCATGAACAGTATGAAGTATCCGATGAAGTAGAAGGGGAATATGCCGTAGCTTATCTCCTGCCCTGTCATAAGCGTCCGGAGATTGCGTGTCATGATCCCTGTCCTGTCAAAAAGGTCTATCACCTGACTGATTATCCCGGTGGAGTATACAAACAGCAGGCTCGATACTATCGCATACAGTCCCAGCACGATGGGCTGGAGCCGTATCTTCAGGATGAAGAACATTGGGATCATGATGAGCGCCGACCAGTGGAAGCAGGCAGCAAACAGGATCATTGCCGTATATCTGAGCAGATCGTTCTTCTTTATGTACTCATAGGCGTACAGCACCACGATGGCTGCGGTGTACTGCCGCAGGAAGTTCATGGAATAGAACAGCATACCGTACATCACGAAAGCCGTGCAGCTGACCACGGGCATGGCTGAATACCTGTATATCCAGTATCCCACCGCCGCCGCAAAGAACAGAGCGGTCAGTGCAAAGTAGATGCGAAAATCACCCACATCGTTTGCAAAGATGTTCAGAGATACAAGGTATCCCTTCTCCAACCTTGACTTGGAAAAATCACCGAGCTCCTGCTCTATCAGGCTCTCGAAGATGCGCTTGTAGGCTATATAGTCCGTACCCACGTCATAGCGCAGTGCGCTGACTGCCGTCATTATGAGCGTGAAGAGCGCACAATAGATCGCCCTGCCTATCTTTCCCGTCTTTTTATTTGATATTATCCCCAGCAGCATGACCACAGGGGGAAGAAGTGTATAGACCATAAAGAACTCCTCTTATATTAAATCATTCAAAGCACTGACTTGATTATATCATATTCCGGAGACAAATGCAATAGATAAGTCTGATTTTTATAAAACGGAGCAATGTATTTAATATCAAGTCGGGTGCAGGCACCGCCTGCGGTCAATAAAAAATTTCTCTCACATCTTGAAATTTACTGTTATATGTGTTATAATTAAGACAGCGATGTTTCCCGCCCGAGCGTAGGCGGGTCTCATCATGCTGCTTTCATGAAAGCAGCGCCGCTATGTGCTGCGGGGAGCGGCTCCGCAGAGAAACAGTCCATTTAAAGGAGTTGAGGAAATGTCATCTGGCGAAAGTACGGGTCAAAAGGGCGATGTCCGATTGTGCGGTGCATTCCTCACTGCCTTTCTGATCCTTTCCGCATAAGGTAAGGTTTGCCCTTTTGTCCTCCATATCAGATCGGGAGGAAAGGGAAATGGAAGAAGAGATACTCACCACCGATACCGCAGAACGCCCCGATTACGAGGGGGAGATAATCGGTATCATCACGGGGGATCTTGCCCCCAAGAAAGTACAGCAGCGGCTCGAGGACTATCACGGCAACGATATAGCCTCTGTCCTTGAGAAACTTGACACAAGGAGCCGCAGGAAGTTATTCCGGATATGCAAGGCGGCAATGGTCGCCGAAATACTTGAATACGTCGATGAGGATATGGCGGCGGTCTATATCGGGGAAATGGATATAGCGAAGATAGCAGCCGTCATGGGGGAGCTTGAAACGGATACAGCCGCACTGCTGCTGCGTTCGGTGGAAAGGGAGAAGCGCACCCTCATAATCGACGCACTCAAACCCGACATCAGGGATGAGATAAAGCTCGTCGCATCATTTGATGAGGACGAGATAGGCAGCCGTCTTACCACCAATTTCATAAATATCACGGACGATCTTTCCGTCAAGCAGGCGATGAGCGAGCTTATCCGCCAGGCAAAGGAGAATGACAATATCTCCACCCTCTTTGTCAGCGATGAGGAGGGGGAGTACTGCGGAGCGATAGATCTCAAGGACCTTATCACCGCACGGAGCGGAGATGATCTGCGGAGCCTGATCGTGACGTCATTCCCGTATCTTTATGCAAATGAGACCATAGACGACTGTATAGAGAAGCTCAAGGACTATTCCGAGGATTCCATACCTGTACTGGACAACTCCAACAGGCTCATAGGCGTCATCACATCCCAGAGCGTCATCGAAGTTGTGGATGATGAGATGGGCGAGGACTACGCCATGTTTGCGGGTCTGACCGCAGAGGAAGACCTGAGAGAGCCGCTTCTGATGAGCATGAAGAAAAGGCTCCCGTGGCTCCTTATACTCCTGTGTCTGGGATCGCTGGTGTCAGGCGTGGTAGGCGCATTTGAACACGTCATCTCACGGCTCACCCTGATAATGGCGTTCCAGTCACTTATCCTTGACATGGCAGGTAATGTGGGCACCCAGTCCCTTGCGGTCACCATAAGGGTGCTGACCGATGAGAACCTGACAGGCGGGCAGAAGGCGCACCTTGTATTCAAGGAGTCCCGTGTAGGTCTGTGCAACGGTCTTCTGCTTGGAGCGGTCTCCTGTATCATAACGGGGATATATATAGTCGTTTTCAAGCATCAGGACATATACTTTTCCTTTGCCGTATCCGGATGTATAGGACTGTCGATGCTGATAGCTATGCTCATATCGAGCACCGTCGGCACGCTTGTCCCCCTGTTCTTCAAGAAGATAAAGGTGGATCCCGCAGTGGCATCGGGTCCCCTCATCACCACCATGAATGACCTTGTGGCAGTGGTCACATACTACGGCATGAGCTGGCTCCTGCTGCTCAATGTACTTCATCTGGCATAGGAGGGTAGGGTATGGAAGAAGATATTTTTGAAACGGACAGCCCTGCCAGAGAGGAGTCCGATGAACTGACAGAGCATCCCGATTACAAAAGTGAGATAATCGGGATAATCACGGGGAACGACTCCCCGAAGATAATGCAGCAGCGCCTTGAGGACTACCACGGCAATGATATAGCCAATGTGCTGGAAGACCTTGACACAAAGGACAGGCGCAAGCTGTTCCGCATATGCAGGGCGGCGATGGTCGCTGAGGTGTTCGAGTATGTCGAGGAAGATACGGCAGGCGAGTACCTCACCGAGATGGATCTGCAAAAGGCGGCAGCCGTCATGGGCGAGCTTGAAACAGATACCGCAGCCGCACTCCTCCAGACCATCGAGCGCAGCCGCAGAGAGCTTATCATAGATGCGCTCCGTCCCGAGATAAGGGACGAGATAAAGCTGGTGGCATCCTTTGACGAGGATGAGATAGGCAGCCGCCTGACCACCAATTTCATCGAGATAGGCAACGGCCTGACCATCAAGGAGGCCATGAAGGAGCTTGTGCGGCAGGCTGCAAAGAACGACAACATCACCACCCTCTTTATCAGCGATGAGGACGGGGAATACTGCGGAGCGATAGATCTGAAGGATCTGATAACCGCACGCAGCACGGACGACCTCAATGATCTTATCGTCACCTCGTTCCCTTATCTGTATGCGCATGAGACCATAGATGAATGTATCGAGAAGCTCAAAAGCTACTCCGAAGACCTGATACCCGTGCTTGACAACTCAAACAGGCTTATCGGCGTTATCACGGCGCAGAGCGTCATCGAAGTAGTGGATGACGAGATGGGCGAGGACTACGCAAAGTTCGCAGGTATCACCGCAGAGGAAGACCTCAACGAGGGGCTTTTCGAGAGTATGAAAAAGCGCCTGCCCTGGCTGCTGATACTTTTGGGCTTGGGTATGCTGGTATCCGCCGTGATAGGCATATTTGAGGGCATAATCGCCGAGCTTACCATCATCATGGCGTTCCAGTCGCTGATACTGGGTATGTCGGGTAACGTAGGCACCCAGTCCCTTGCGGTCACTCTGCGGGTGCTTATGGATGAGAACCTCACCGCCAGGGACAAGCGTCACCTGGTATTCAAGGAAATGAGGGTAGGCCTTTCAAACGGCGTGCTTCTGGGGACTGCCAGCTTTATCTTCTTAGGTCTGTACATCATGATATTCAAGGACAAGGCACCAGAATTCTCATTTGCCGTGTCCTCATGTATAGGCATAGCCATGATAGTTGCGATGCTCATCTCCAGCACCGTAGGCACGCTTATCCCCCTCTTCTTCAAGAAGATAAAGATAGACCCTGCGGTGGCATCAGGCCCCCTTATCACCACCATCAACGACCTTGTTTCCGCAGTCACCTATTACAGCACCTGCTGGCTGCTGCTGATAAACATACTGCATCTGCAAGGGTGAAATGACAAAGCTGCGTGAGAACAGTCACGCAGCTTTTTGCATCCGCAAGTCAGTAAGTCAGTCCTCTGCGGCATCGTCGGGCATGGGGGCGGCATCATCGGGTATGTTGATGATGGGCACATTCATATCTTCACGCTTCTTTGCACGCTTTACAAAGGATATGAGGGCGATCACGAGCGCAATATCTGCTATGGCAAGGCTGACTGCGACTATTGCAAGATCTTCGCCCAGCTTCATGAACTCATCCGTCAGTGCGAAGTCATACATACCGTGCATCAGCCATGACAGAACAAATCCTGTCCACTTCATCGGCCTGCTGTCCTTCTGTAAGCCTCTGCCGAAGAAGTATCCCGTAATGAAGCCATATCCCGCATGGGGCATACATATGCCCCTCACAAGTACCGTAGGCACATTTGCTCCTATCATATATATGACGCTTTCAAGCATACCGAAGCCTATTCCGACTATGACCGTGATGACGGTGACGTCCGTCACGGACAGGGGCTTGTCCGCAGTTTTCATCAGCTTCCTTGCCGTCGCAAACTTGACGATTTCCTCCGATAGTGCCAGCACGATGAAGGTGTACAGTCCCTGGAACAAAAGGGGAGAGAACTCCTCGACACGGGCAAGGCGCAGGAGGATGTTGAACAGCATGGAGAGAAGCACTATCGGGACAGTGGAGATAAAGCCCTTTACCAGAGCTTTCCCGAACAGCTTGTCATTTTCCTTCTCTTTCCCCCTCTTCCTCAGCCACAAAAACAGCAGCAGGAAAGGGATAAGGCTTGCGGCACACGCAAGAATAAACACACCCATATGAAGCCTTCTCTCTTTTTCTGTTTGCCCTTATTATACACCGTTTTTAACAGCTTGTCAATATGACAAAGGACAGATGCTCTTGCATCTGTCCTCATTTTCAGATCACATGGAATGTATCCTGTTTGCGGCATCGCTGTTGGGGTCAATGCCGTATTTTTTGTTCCTGCGCTTTTCAAAGAACTTGGGTGCGATCTTGGGGAACATAGCGTAGGTGAGGACATCCTCCTCCTGCTCGGTCCACTCCGCACATTCCTCTCTGAGCTTGTCGAGCTCAGGTTCGAGAAGGTCAGCGGGACGGCATTCGATAGCCTGTTCGTCGCCGAGTATCTTCTTGCGGAATTCGGGGTCGATGGGAGTGGGAGTACGCCCGTATCTGCCTGCGATAACATCCTTGAATTCCTTTGTGCAGGTCTTGTAGCGCTCGCCGTTGATGACGTTGAACACCGCCTGTGTGCCCACGATCTGGGACGAGGGAGTAACGAGAGGGATGTTGCCCGCATCAGCACGCACTCTGGGCACCTCACGGAGAACTTCTTCAAACTTGTCCTCCTTGCCCGCCTGCTTGAGCTGGGAGAGGAGGTTGGAGAGCATTCCGCCGGGCACCTGATAGATAAGTGCATTTGCATCGGTAACAAGGATCTTCGGGTCAAGCAGACCGTTGTCGATGTACTTCTGACGAAGCCCCATGAAGTAGGAGCGTATCTCCGTCAGCTTCACCAGGTCAAGTCCCGTGTCATATTCCGTACCCTTCAGGGCAGCCACCATAGACTCCGTGGGAGTGTGGGACGTGCCGTGAGCCAGGGGGGACATGGCGGTATCCACGATGTCCACGCCGTTCTCTATCGCCTTGAGCAGGCACATGGAAGCCAGACCCGAAGTGTAGTGGGTGTGTATCCCGACAGGGATGCTGATGTTGTCCTTGAGTGCCTTGGTAAGGCTTGCGGCACGGTAGGGAGTGAGCAGAGCCGCCATATCCTTGATGCAGATGGAGTCAGCGCCCTCATTCTCGCACTGCTTTGCGTAATTGACGTAATACTCATCCGTGAACACATCGCCCAGAGTGAAGCTCATTGCTACCTGTGCATGAGCGCCTTCCTTCTTTGCGGCTGTGATGGCGGTATGCAGGTTGCGTATGTCGTTGAGTGCGTCAAAGATACGGATGATATCCATACCGTTTGCGACGGTCTTCTGTACGAAGTATTCCAGCACATCGTCCGCATAGTGGCGGTAGCCCAGCATATTCTGTCCCCTGAAGAGCATCTGCAGCTTGGTGTTGGGCATATTTTTGCGTATTATGCGGAGCCTTTCCCAGGGATCCTCATCGAGGAAGCGGATGCACGCGTCAAATGTAGCGCCGCCCCATACCTCGGCGGAATAGTAGCCTACCTTGTCAAGTTCCTGCATAATGGGTATCATCTCATCGATGCTCATCCTCGTCGCTATAAGTGACTGATGGGCATCTCTGAGGACAGTTTCGGTCACATTTATCTTCTTCATCTTCAGACCCCTTAACCGATGGTGGCGATGACGTCATCCGAATTTACGCTGTCGCCCTTCTTCACATTGATGGAGGTTATCTTGCCCGATGCGTTCGCAACGATGTCATTCTCCATCTTCAGCGCCTCAAGGATGACGATGACCTGACCGCTGCTGACGGTATCGCCCACTTTTACCTTCACGTCAAGGATATTTCCGGGCATGGGAGCCTTTACGGGAGTACCCGAAGCGGCAGCCCGAGGTGCGGCAGGAGCAGGAGCGGGAGCAGATGCAGCCGCAGGAGAGGACTGTACGGGTGCGGAGGGTGCAGAGCCTGTCTCCTCTACCTCTACATCATAGGTCTTGCCGTTTACAGTGATATTATATCTTTTCATATTACACCTCATGATCAGCAAATAATGCTGTGTTTCTTGGGAAGTCGTCTGAGAAGTCTCTTGCCTGCCGCAAATTCAAGGGCTGAAGATACAGCGGCACGCACGCCTGCGGGAACTGTTACCGTATCTGCCGCACCGTGCTGAGCGGCAGCCGCAGCCGAACCCTCGTTTTTAGCGTATTCCTCGGCGGAAGCCTTTCTCACTGCGGCAGGATCGGATGCACCGATCAGGCGGTCATGATAAAGGAATTCTGCGGCGGTCATAGGCTCTATCGGAGTGATGACAGCCGTATCGAGGGCGATGGTCATGTCGGAAGCGACGTTCTTCCCTGCAAAGGCGGTGAATACCGCACCTGTTGCCTTGCCCGTGATAAGTGTCACCTTGGGGCATACAGCCTCGGAATAAGCTCCCGCAAGTCTGACGAGCATCCTTGCGCTGCATCCCTTGTTCTCGATGCCTGCGCAGTCCACGGCAGTGATGAGGGGAACGCCGTATGCGTCGCAGAGACGGACGAACCGTGCTATCTTCTGAAGATCGTGGGGAGCGAGCTTGTCAGAGGTCTTGTTCGTAGCGACAAATCCTGCGGCAGTGCCGTTTACCGTACACAGAGCCGTGTATGAAGCCTTGCCGAAGGCGGCAGAGAGCTCAAATATGCTGCCCTCGTCCGCAACCGATGCACAAGCCTTTGCCGCATCGGAGAAGTCCGCAGACGCAGGCGCATCGTATTCATATTCGGGCAGGGGCGAAAGATCGTTCTGGGGCATGAGGGAAAGATAGCGGCGCACCTTGTCGAATACGTCGGCTGCATCCCCCGTCAGATGTACAGTCCCGCTTGCTGCGGCATCCTCTGCGGATGCAGGGTCAGCGCAGTCAAGGTACATCACGGCATCATTCGTCATGCACACCAGATCGGCAGACGATGCTATGAGTGACATAGACCCTGAGCATATCCCTGTGATGACGGAAACGGTAGGCACTACGCCCGACATTGCCGTCAGCTTTTCGAGCATGAGGCTGTATGCGTTGAGAGACTCCACGCCGTCATCGACAAATGCGCCGTGGGAATCATAGATACCTACAACAGGTATGCCGTTGCGTGCGGCAAGGTCGAACACCTGCGCTATCTTAGCGGCATGAACGCTGTCAACAGCACCGCTCGAAACGCTGCTGTCCTGTGCGAATGCGTATACGGGAGTGCCGCCTGCATAGCCGTATGCCGTAATGACGGAGCGGCCGCCTTTGCCGGTGAATCCGGCAGACAGCTCGGTATATGCACTGTCGTCGAAGAGGAGGGAAAGAGCGGCATCCGCCGTGGGCTTATCATTTATCATATTTATCCTCCGTTTTTTGAATATAAAACACACCATCCTATATTATATAACAAAAATTTAGAAATTTCAATAGGAAAACATGATTTTTTTGCCATATCCAAAAAAAAGTTCAAAACCCCTTGATTTTTTTCTCCGACTGTGTTATAATGTAGTTTGTGACATACGGCACATCCATACGGAGAGGTATCGAAGTGGTCATAACGGGGCTGACTCGAAATCAGTTTGCGGGCAACCGCACAGGGGTTCGAATCCCCTCCTCTCCGCCAACAGTTAATGCGGCATCCGCGGGGTGCATGAGAGCATCCTTATGGATGCTCTTGCTTTTTCTTATGCACCGCATATACACCGAGCGCAGACAACAGCACAGGATTTTGTTTCATGCTTTATCATGCGGCTGCCGCTCAATATCCTGCGGTCACATTTCTTCTCATTTTGTACATATATAGGGACTTGACTGATGTACACAAAAATGGTATAATAATGTATTACGTCGGCAGACAGTGCAAAGAGGCTTCCGCTGACACATCAAAGGGGTGATCTTATGGGCTTTGATGAGGACATCACCGCACTTGCCGATGATGAGCTTTCCCGTGCGGTAGCGGAAAAGGGTGAGCAGATCGCCGAGGAGAAGGCGGATGTCAGTGAGCCCAAGCCCCGCAAGGATGCAAAGGGACACCGTCAGCGTGTGAAGGAGCGCTTCCTTGCCACAGGGCTCGAAGGCTTTGCACCCCATGAGATGATAGAGCTTCTGCTGTTCTACGCCATCCCCATGAGGGATACGAAGAAGACCGCACATGAGCTGCTCGACAGGTTCGGCTCCCTTTCGGGAGTGCTCTCTGCGGAGGTATCTGAGCTTACGAAGATACCCTATGTCACAGAGAGCGCAGCCGTGCTCCTCAAACTCATACCGCCCCTCATCACCGCCTACTATGCCGACGAGAGCAAGGGCACGTCCTATTCCGACACCACATCCCTTGCGGCGATGTTCCGCCCCTATTTCGTCGGGGCGAATACCAACAAATTCCTGCTTGCCTGCTTCGATCACAAGCTCCACCTGATAAGCATAGCCGAGATAAGCAGGGGCACATCGGCATATACATCCATCGAGATGCGCAAGATACTTTCCGAGGTGCTAAATTCCGGGTGCGCAATGGCGGCGCTTGCGCATAACCATCCGGGCGGCTCCGCCTCCCCCTCAAAGGAGGACGTGGCGGTAACACGCCGCATAAACGAACTTCTCTCCGCCGTCGATGTCAAGCTCATGGATCACATCATCGTAGGCGGCTCACGCACATACTCCATGCGTGACGGCGGCGACCTGGGCATATTTGATTAGCATACACCGACTCTTCCCTGAAAGGAGGACGCAATGAACAATACAGAAACAGTCTACACCATAGATGCCGTGATCGAGAAGATCATGGAAGAGAACAAGCAGTACGACCTCTCCAAGATAGTCAGCGCATATGAGTGTGCGGCAAAGGCTCATGCCAATCAGGTGCGTTCCTCCGGAGAGCCGTATATAACACATCCCCTTGCCGTTTCCTATATCCTCCTCGAGCTGGGCATGGATACCGACACCATATGTGCGGGTATGCTCCACGATGTAGTGGAGGACACCGACACCACCCTTGAGGAGATAAAGAAGAACTTCGGACAGGATGTGGCGATGCTGGTGGACGGCGTCACCAAGCTGGGCAAGATACCCCTGTTCACCAAGGAAGAACAGCAGGCGGAGAATGTCCGCAAGATACTTCTTGCCATGTCCCAGGACATCCGTGTCATCATCATCAAGCTGGCGGACAGGCTCCACAATATGCGCACCCTCCAGTTCCGCCCCGCAGAGAAGCAGCGTGCCACGGCTCTGGAGACCATGAACATCTATGCCCCCATAGCGCACCGACTGGGCATCCGTGCCATCCAGGACGAGATAGAGGATCTGTCCTTCCGCTACCTTGACCCCTATGCCTATTCCGAGATCGAGCAGATGCTGAAGATACGGAGCGATGAGCGTCAGGCATTCATCCGCTCCATCGAGGATCAGATAATGGCAAGGTTTAAGGAGCTTGGCGCAGGAGAACCGCAGCTCTCGGGCAGAGTCAAGTCTGTCTACGGCATATACAGGAAGGCATTCGTCAACGGCAAGAGCATAGATGAGATCTACGACATCTATGCCGTGCGCATCGTGGTGGATACCGTTGTCAACTGCTATAATGCGCTGGGCATCATCCACGATATGTACAACCCGCTGCCCAACCGCTTCAAGGACTACATCGCCACACCCAAGGCGAATATGTACCAGTCCCTGCACACCACAGTCATCGGCTCGGAGGGCATCCCCTTCGAGGTGCAGATACGCACCGTTGACATGAACTACACCGCAGAATACGGCATCGCCGCCCACTGGAAATACAAGGAGGGCATAAAGAAGGACAAGCTCGAGAGCCGCCTTGCGTGGATACGCAAGATAATCGAGGCTCAGCAGGAGTCGAACGATGCCGAGGAGATAGTGCGCACCATAAAGAGCGACCTTTCTCCCGAGGATACTTTTGCCTTCACTCCCAAGGGGGATATAATCACACTTCCCGCAGGGGCTACCATCATCGACTTTGCCTATGCCATCCATTCCGAGGTGGGCAACAAGATGAAGGGCGCCAAGGTGGACGGGAAGCTCGTGAGCCTTGACTACAAGCTCCAGACAGGTGAGATAGTCGAGATACTCACATCCAACGACCCCAATCACGGTCCCAACCGTGCATGGCTCGACATCGCACGCACCAATGAGGCACGTTCAAAGATAAGGTCATGGTTCAAGAAGGAGCGCCGTGAGGAGAATATCGAAACAGGACGCACCAAGCTTCTGCATGAGTTCTCCCGAAACAGCATAGATGTGCCGGAGGATGAGCTTGACGACTTCCTTGCGGACGACATGAAGAGACACAACTGCGCCACCCTTGACGATTACTATGCAGCGGTGGGCTACGGCGGCATCATCCTTGACAAGATACTCCCCAGGCTAAAGGACCTCTATACCAAGAGATACGGCACTCCCAAGCCCACGCCGCTGCCGTTTATCCCCATGCGCTCGAATACGGGCATAGTGGTAGGCGGTGAGAGCAACATAGACGTCAAGCTGTCCAAGTGCTGCAACCCACTTCCCGGAGAGGACATAATCGGCTTTATCACCAAGGGACACGGCGTATCCGTCCACAGGCGTGACTGTCCGAACTATATCGAATCCATGCGCAGGGGCACGGACAAGGACCGCTGGGTGGATGTGGTCTGGGCGGAGAATGTCACCACCAATGACAATCCCATATTCAAGGCAACTCTTGACATCGTGGCATACGGCTCCATCACCCTCATAGCCGACATCGCCACCGTCACCGCCGAGATGCGTGTCCCCGTGGCGAACATCACCTCACGCATACTTAAAAACGGAAATACCAATATCATCCTTACCTGCTCCATCGCAGGTTCGGAGCAGCTTCACCTGCTGATAACCAAGCTGCGAAAGCTCCCCGATGTTATCAGCGCAGACAGGATAGTCAAATGAAAAGAATTCTTATCCCCGCACTTATGCTTATGCTCACATCCTGCACATCGGTGGGTGCCGAGCAGATACGATACGAATACGGCGTCTTTCTGGGGCTGGGCTCCGAGGACACAGGCAAGATGGAAGACTACCGCATCATCGTGCTTGATGCGCAGTATTTCACGGAGGAGCAGATACATAGCCTTAAAGATACGGGGCATACGGTGCTCAGCTACATCAATGTGGGCGCCCTGGAAAACTTCCGCCCCTATTACGGCAGTTATGAGAAATTCACCCTTGACGTGTACGAGAACTGGGAAGAGGAGAAATGGGTGGATGTTTCCGCCCCCGAGTGGCAGGGCTTTATGTCGGAGCTTTCACAGCAGCTGCTGGGAAAGGGCTGCGACGGGCTTTTCGTCGATAACACCGACGTCTATTACCACTATCACAGGGATGAGATATTTGACGGCCTGACGGAGATCCTTTCGGGATTCAAGGAGCAGGGCGCATATGTCTCCGTAAACGGCGGAGACGTGTATCTTTCCGAGTATATGGATAGATACGGCGAGCTCCCCGTCACAGATGCGGTCAATCAGGAAACCGTGTGGTCATCCATCGACTTTGACAGCGGCACATTCGGGAAAAATCCCGATGAGGAGCGTGCCTACTTTACCGACTACCTCAGCCGTATCAAGGGGATGGGGAAGGATGTGTACCTTCTCGAATACACCACGGACAAGGCACTGATAAAGAAGATAGCCGGCTTCTGCGATGACAGGGGCTATACATATTACGCATCATCCACTCTTGAACTGCTCGCACCTTCTGCGCACGGTTCACAGCCCGCAAAGGACAGGTAGTCATTATGAAAATGAAAACAATAGGTGCAATGGGGGCTTTTGCGGTCAATGCCTACCTTGTATGGGACGATGGGAAGAATGCCGCACTCATAGATGCACCCGACGGCTTTGACAAGATATGTTCCGTCATCGACGGGGAAAAGCTGCATCTGAAGATGATAGTGCTCACCCACGGTCACTGCGACCACATAGAGAGCGCCAGGAGACTTGCCGACAAATACGGCGTCCCTGTCTATATCCATTCAGCCGATGCGAAGAAGCTGCAAAACAACGAGACAAATCTCTCACGCTTTTTCGGTATGCCCCCAGTCGATCCCGTGACCGATCCCGTATTGTTTGAGGACGGGGATGTTATCTCCTGCGGAGATCTTGATCTGGAGATACTCCACACCCCAGGTCATACGAGCGGCTCATGCTGCATCATAGTGGATGAAGTGATGTTTTCGGGAGATACGCTGTTCAACGGCTCCATGGGGCGCACCGATATGCCCGACGGAGATCAGGACAGCATCCTTGACAGCCTTGCCATGCTCTACGATTTTGACACCCTGACGGACTACAAGGTATTCCCGGGACACGGTGCGCCAACTACCATGTTCGAGGAGCGCCTGTCCAACGAGTGCATGATCTATGCCGCAAGGAAGGCAGGCTATCTGAAGGATCTCGACAGACTGTAATGACAGGTTAGCGATGATAATATATATTAACGGCTCCAAATACGAGATCGAAGCAGTAGTAAAGCTCTTCTTCCCTCTCGAACGATTTGAATTCAAGGAAGATGCCCCTGTCCGCACCGATGGATGTATCATCGCACGGACGGATGAGACGCTCTTTGTGTACGCTGCCGCAGGCGGCAGGAAAGCAGAACGCTCCGCTCCTCTCCCCGAGGATCCGTCGGAGAACGAGATCACCCTTTGCAGACTGCTTTTTACCGCCCTGACGGAGCTTACGGGGGTCACTCCTGCATGGGGATGCCTTACGGGGATACGCCCCGTCAAGAAGATAAACACTCTCATGTCACGGGGGATGGACTATGAGCAGATGTATTCGTATCTGCACCGCAAGTACCTTATCTCACGGAGCAAGTTCGACCTCATCTTCCGCACCGCACAGGGACAGCGCCATGCGCTTGATACCTACGATCCCCACAGCTTCTCGCTGTACATAGGCATACCTTTCTGCCCCTCACGCTGCTCCTACTGCTCCTTCGTCTCCCATTCCATCACGTCAAAAGGGGCAAAGCAGCTGATACCGCAGTATGTGGATATGCTCATCAGGGAACTGCGTGAGACAGGCGAAATGCTCCGTGGTACGCCATTTCACTGCGACACGGTGTATATAGGCGGCGGCACACCCACCGCCATAGATGCCCATCAGCTTTCCCGCATCATGGGAACTGCGGCGGACAGCTTCGACCTCTCTGCCGTCAGGGAATACACCGTGGAAGCAGGCAGACCCGACACCATCACTGAGGACAAGCTCTCCGTCATAAAGGAACACGCCACACGGATCTCCATAAATCCCCAGACCCTCTCCGACAGCGTGCTGCGCAATATCGGGCGCATCCATTCGGCACGGCAGTTTTACGATGCCTTTGACCTTGCACGGAAGATGGGCTTTGACTCGGTAAACACCGACACCATAGCAGGCCTTCCGGGTGACACTGCGGAGGGGTTCAGAGCCACCATCGACGGGCTTATCGCCCTGTCCCCCGAGAACATCACGGTGCATACCCTCACCGTCAAGCGCTCGGCGACCCTCTTTCAGGGAACGGCAAGGGGCGACCTTGCGGCGGATGACACCCTCATGCGCATGGTGGACTATGCAGGGGAAGCGCTTGCCGATGCGGGTTATTCCCCCTATTACCTCTACCGACAGAAGAACACCATCGGCAATCTTGAGAACGTAGGCTTCTCAAAGCCGGGGCACGAAGGACTGTATAACATCTACATCATGGAGGAGATACAGAACATCATCTCCTGCGGAGCAGGTGCCTCCACCAAGATAATAGACCACAGCACGGGGAAGATAACCCGATCGTTCAACTACAAGTACCCCTATGAATACATAAGCCGCTACGACAGGATGACAGAGTACAAGAAGACGGTAAGGCAGATGCTGACCGAGAACTGATCTATCCTATGTTACCATATCGGGCAACTCATGTCAAGCGGCATCAAAACAAAGAAAACACGGCTTTTTCAGCGGAAAATGAGCAAAAACTCATCAAAACCGCCCGAAAAAGCCGTGTTCATTTTTCATTTCATGAAATTCCTGCATCGGATGTAGAAATTTCATTCCTGTGTTTGTGCATTTTTCACATCCCGGTTATCAGCTTGCGCAGTAAAGCATCTGCTTACAGCCGCTCAGCATTCCCACTATAAGGATGACCGTCGGCATACTCTACCGCTTTGTCATGAAACTCACCGGGAGCCATTGCGTCAAAGTATTCTCTCTGCCATCTGGTATAGTCAAATTTTTCCCGCATGATAACGGAAATGAAGTGTTCTGCCTCTACCACTCCAAGTCCTTCTGTAAGACATTCCATTCCACGGTTGAGGATATCAACTGTATTTATCATTATTCTCCCTCCGTTTCAGCGATGAATTCAAGCGGCGTTACAAGTTTTATCCTGTCGCTCTTGTATTTGAGCAGTCGGATGTCTGTGGAAATGAAATAATCACATCCTGCATATATCGCAGACGCTACATGAAACGCATCCTTCTCCTTAACGCCCGTCTTCATTATCTCTTTCGCCATCGGCGCAATAACATCATCACGCTCGACACCGACATATGCCTTCATATTATTCTCAATGAATCGTATGATCGCCCTTTTTCTCATTTCAAAGGGGTTTCTGCTGACTTCATAATCTAATGTATATGAGCCGACCAAGTCCGCTTTTCCGTTCCTGATCAGATCTTGAATATGAAGTTTAGCCTGTGCCTCCAGTGCAATTTTGATCTGGGACTGGTCGTCATACGGTCTGTTATAGCAACACATATCAAGATATACTCTCACATCCATTCCCCCCTATATTCAGTATATCATATATTTATCCAAAATGCAATAGCAATATAAAAAGAGACTGCCATAATATCGTGGCAGTCCCTAATTTATGTGTTTATCTTCCAAGCAATTCTCTTTTTTTCACATCAAATTCTTCCTGTGTTATCACACCCTGATCATAAAGCTGTTTATACTTCAAAAGCTCATCATTCAAATTCGGCTTTGTCGCACATATTATTGCGCCGAGAAAACCAAAGAATATACCCCATGCCCATCCTACATCGGGCTTAGGATACCCTTTATTGTTCAAGATCTCTCTGCAAACACCGCCCCATAACAACGCCCAAATGATAACTGCTATGATCCAAACATAATCTTCCATTTTTAAATCTCTCCTTACAATACGCTCACAAGCATAAAATCAACAATATATAATCACATTGTCCAATATCAGTATACCATAGTATTTTGCTTTTGTCAATAAAATATCTTACAATATTTATATTATAGTATTGTAATGTTTGACAAAAAGGGGTATACTATGTTTGGAGAGCGCATAAAGGAACTCAGGACTTCGATGAATCTCAATCAGGTGGAATTTGCGAAGAAGCTCGGCATCACAAAGCAGAGCGTGAGCAACTGGGAGAACGGATATATCCAGCCGTCCATAGATATGCTCATACGGATAGCACGGACATTCAGCGTCACATCGGATTATCTGCTCGGGCTTGACGGCATGGATACCGTGGACATAACGGGTCTGACTGAAATACAGGCAGCTCACATAAGAGCCGTCATATCCGACCTGAGAGAAAAATAAGATCCTGAAATGCGTTCACATTTCAGGATCGTTTTCATATAGGGGAAAGTCTACCTCGTCTCTCCGGGATTGAGGATCGCGCGCCAGTCGAGGTCGCCCCTCTCAAGGGCGTGTATGAGAGCCTCGGCGGTTGCAATGTTGGTGGCGACGGGGATGTTGTGGACGTCGCACAGACGGAGCAGATTCATTTCATTGGGCTCATGGGGCTTGGGCCTGAGAGGGTCACGGAAGAAGAGCAGAAGGTCTATCTCATTGCATGAGATGCGTGCGCTTATCTGCTGATCGCCGCCCTGGGAACCGCTGAGATAACGCTGTATCTCAAGCCCTGTTGCCTGTGACACCACCTTGCCTGTGGTACCCGTAGCGCAGAGATTGTGACGGGAAAGTATCCCGCAGTATGCTATGCAGAACTGAACGAGCAGTTCCTTCTTGGAATCATGTGCAATAAGTGCTATATTCAAGTGGATCACCATCCTACCGTTGCATCACGCAAAGCGTGAATGGGCTTGTTACTTCAGCATTACCTTAAATGACAGGGGAACATCCTCTCCCTGGATGCGCTTGGATATCGCATCAAATGCCTTGAATGCGAGGGAAGAGGAGGGGAGCGGCTCGCCCTTGGACGTGGCGATCTTCACCGCATCGTCATCGGGGATAACGCCGATGAGCTGTACGCCCACGGTATCTATGACCTCATCAAGGTCGCCCACCAGATCCGCCTGGAACAGTTCGGGATTTACCTTGTTGATTATCAGGCGCTGCTTCTGGTTGCCTCTCTTGTAGAACTCATCCGACATGGTGCGTGCATCACGGATGCAGACAGGATCGGGCGTAGTGTTTATAAGTATCAGGTCGGACTGCTCAACTACGTCGAACACGCTGGCATTCGTGCCTGCCGACGTATCAACGATGATGTATTCGTAGTATTTGCGCATCTCCGAGCAGATGTTCTTTATGGTCTCGGCATCCACCTTGGCGAAGGGATCTTCCGGAGCGCATACTATAAAGAGGTTGCGTGCTATCTCCACATTGGTGGTGGCTTTGGTTATGTCACATTCTCCTCTGAGGACGTGACCCAGATCGTACTTCACGTTGTCCTTGACACCGAGCATGATGTCCAGGCATCTCAAGCCGAAGTCCAGTTCTATGATAAGGGTGCGAAGCCCCTGCTTTGCAAGAGAAAAGCCCAGCTCCGAGCATATGGAGGATTTACCCGTACCGCCCTTGCCGGAGGTTATCGCTACTATCTTTGACATATCTGTCTCCATTCTCCGCAGATGATTGATTTGTCCCGGTACTCAAACAGGCAGGCCTGCGGTGATATCCTGTTTACAGCCGATGATGCCCGTCCTGCTGCATAAGGAAAGCCTCATCACCGTACAGACAAAAACATCTATTTATATTTTACCAAATTATCCCCCAAATGTCAAAGACTTTTTTTGTATACTATACATTTTCGTTAGAAACTCAAAAAATCGCACTTAAACTTTGTGCATAATGTATATTTCAAAAACCCTCGCACAACTCCCTGCCCTATCGTATGCCCCATCGCTTCCCGACACGGGGGTCGCAGTTTATCACAAAAAGCGCAGTCCGGATGAACTGCACTTTTCGTGAAAGGGGTCGTCGGAAGGAAGGGAATCCTATCCGACTAAGGGGGATGAAAAAGGGGGTATCAAAAATTAGATGAAAGCGTTATTTGGTGTTGCTCAGCTTCCAGCGGAAGGTGGATATCTGCTGAGCACGGGTGTTATCGTAGTTGATGTTGGTGCAGGCGTAGACAGGGTCGTTATAGCGGTATTCCGTCCTCATCGCCTTGCTCCCGAATACGGTGAGCTGCTTCTTTGCAACATCCGAGGAGTAGTTCCTCGACTGTACCACGGTAACGTTGTAATCGGTCTTCAGAAGTTCTACTATGTCCTTTGCGGAGGTGGGCTTGGTGTCCACCACATTGTACACGCCGCTGACGGGGCGGTCGGCGGTAAGCACGCCGTAGATGAAGTCCGGTATATTGTACAGGCAGGTGAATGAGTATCCGTAGTCACCGTAGCCGTATACGAAGATACTGCCGTCGGAGGGATCCTGCACTCTTGCCTTGAGATTTTCGATGTAGCGTTTTGAGTATACGGGGCATATCCTCATGATGATGCCTCGTGTGGAAGACTTCTTGATCGCAGCTTCAAGTGCCTTCTCACTGGAGTACTTGAGCTTGCCGTATATGGTAGACGGCTTTTCGGGGAAGGTCTCACGCACCGGCTCACGGTTGTGGGGCTGTGCATAGACCTGGTGGGTGGACAGCATCATTATCACATCAACATGGGCAGCCTCAGCCGCCTTGTATATGAATTTGTCCACCTGGGCGGATAACTTCTCATCCGCAGATGAAAGATAGGGCGCCATATCATTATCGACGGAGCAGGCAAGATGCACAAGTGCGCTTGCACCGCTCATAGCGTTGACTACCTGTTCCTTGTCGGTGATCTCACACTGGATATATCTGACACCGCCCGAACTGCCGAACGGATTCGGCCTGCTGTCGATGGCTGTAATTGAATAACTCTTTGCAAGCAATCCCTCAACTACTGCCTGCCCTATGATGCCGGCGGCTCCTGTCACAACGATGTTGCCCATTCGAAGCCCTCCTTTTCTCTCCCTCTCTCCTGCACTTCTTCAGCAGGTTCCCTTTTCACTTACTATTGTACCAAATTGCGAGAGAAAAATCAATAGGTGATGTGCATTAATTTATGAACTTTTAGAAAATTTTAATTAACATAGTGAAATTTAGCTTGCATTTTTTGTACAAAAGTGCTATAATTTGATAAGCAAGCAGGCTGAGCCTGCACCCGGTTCGTTCATTCGTTTGCATTGGGCATATGCGATACGGCTCGGCAGGCGATGCCCGTATAGACCATGATTTACAGAAGCAGGAAACAATGGCAATATCACATAGTTTTCCGTATTCCGATACCAACAAGCGGTATCACACCCAGGATTACTACTATCGGCACAGGTTCGGCTGCAAGACGGTGAAGATCTCTCTCAACGGCGGCTTTACCTGTCCGAATATCGACGGGAGCAAGGGCAGAGGCGGATGTGCTTTCTGCACCGAGGGGAGCGGACATTTTGCGGGCGACCCGAGACTTTCCGTCAGGGAGCAGTTTGAAGCAGGCGTGAAGCTGACGGAGAAGAAGTGGGGCGGCAGGGAATGCCTTTACATCCCCTATTTTCAGGCTAACACCAACACATACTGTCCCGTCTCGAAGCTGAAGCGCCTGACGGATGAAGCCCTGTCCTGCGAGAAGACCGTAGGCATCGCTGTTTCCACACGCCCCGACTGCATCGCTCCCGATATGCTGGACTTCCTTGCGGAGCTGTCGCAAAGGACATACCTTACCGTGGAACTGGGGCTCCAGACCATACATGACGACACGGCACGGCGGATAAACCGCTGCCACACATATGCGGATTTCCTTGATGCCGCTCACAGGCTGCATTCAAAGGGGATCCTCTTTTGTGTCCACATCATAGACGGTCTGCCCGGAGAGGACAGGCAGATGATGATGGATACGGCTCTGGCTCTGGCAAAACTGCCGGTACACAGCGTAAAGATACATCTCCTGCACGTCCTTCGGGGGACGCCGCTTGCAGGGGAATACGAGCGAGGGGAGTACGTTCCCCTCACCAAGGATGGATACATAGACATAGTTTGTTCCCAGCTGGAGGTGTTCCCGCCGGAATTTGTCATAGAGCGGCTGACGGGGGACGGGGCGAAGGATGACCTTATGGCACCTCTGTGGAGCAGGGACAAGAGATCTGTCCTCAACGGCATAGACAAATGCCTTGCCGCAAGGGGGACGATGCAGGGGATGAGATATACAGGCATATGAAGGAAGATAATATAAAGAAGCGTGCGGTCACGGCAGCTGTCATATTCCTTGCGCTGGCGGCGCTCTTTGCGGTGACGAATGCCGTGATGAGCGGGATGGAGAAGGACACCGTCCGGATAGACGGGAAGGACTACCCGAAGGGGACACGCTCCCTTGATCTGGTGCTGATGACGGAGGAAGGCCTTGACAGGCTCGGAGAGTTCGACCGCCTTACGGAGATAAGCATCACGCCCTACTATGCGGAAGTCATACGGGGCATAGACGAGGACGGATATATAGAGAACGAAAAGAAGGCACAGCTAAGGCAAGAGGCTGAGGAGCTTTACGGACAATGCACCGAAGTCACGGACATATCCTTTCTGAGAGGGCTTGACACCGTGAAGAAGGTGTCCCTGCGGTACTGCGGCGTGAGTGACGTTTCCCCTCTGGCGGAGATGCCCTCACTCGAGGAGATAGACCTTTCCTATACCAAGGCGGAGGATATCTCGCCCCTGTACTCTCTGCCCGGACTTAAGAGCGTAGGGCTTGACGGTCTGCTCCTGTCCGATGAGCAGCAGCGACTTGCGGAGGAGAACGGATTCAGTGTCATTGACGAACGCACGGACGGCGAACGGTTCGTGATACAGGTAATGAAGGAGAGGGAGAAAGATGAAACTGGCACAGGCGCTTCAGGAGAGATCGGATCTTAACCGAAAGATAGAGGAGCTTCGCAGGCGGCTCGGCAACTGCCTGCTGATACAGGAGGGAGAGGAGCCGCCCGAACAGCCCGAGGAGCTCATAAAGGAGCTTGATGACAGCACCGCAAGGCTCGGACAGCTCATCGCCGCCATAAACATCACAAACTGCCGCACCGAAGCGGAGGGTATGACCCTTACACAGATCATAGCCCGAAAGGATGCCCTTCACCTTCAGCTGTCGGCATACCGTGACATGGTGTATACCGCAGGGAGCGCATATCAGCGTGCAAGGGGTGCGGAAATAAGGATAATCCCCATGGTAAAGGCATCGGTGCTCCAGAAGAAGGCGGATGAGATATCCGCAGAGATACGCCGTCTTGACGGCCTGCTCCAGCAGACCAACTGGACAGCCGATCTGATGGGATAAGCACAGGCAGAAGGTAGTCATCAGCGTGCATATCGGAGCCGCAGCCGCTCGGAGCGCTGCACGCAGTGGTCATACTCGGGCAGTATGAGCAGGTCCGAATCCTGCAAGGAATGTTAAGCCCCGGACAATGTACACCTGTACAGTTACTATTATATTTATCACCTGATATGAGCCGATGACGAGGGAGGGAGCAGGCCGCAGACCTGCAAGGGGCTTATGTCTGCCGCACGGCAGGAGAAAGGATCCGCTGGATATGAGCATCACCGTGAATATTTATTACACAGGCAGGGACGGCTCTGCAAGGAAGTTTGCCGAGGAAATGGTCTCGTCGGGGATAGTTTCCCGTGTGCGTGCGGAGGAGGGGAACGAGAGGTATGAGTATTTCTTCCCCATGGACGACCCCGAGACAGTCCTGCTCATCGACAGATGGCGTGATGAGGAGGCTGTGAGGATCCATCACAAGTCGGAGATGATGGTGGAGATAGCTGCGCTTCGTGACAAGTACCGTCTTCATATGCGCATCGAACGGTTTACCGACGCAGTGCGGAGCTAATGAAAGGATCATGATATGAGCCAGTTCAGAATACAGCATATGCCAATAAAGTGGCATGAAATGATAGATGAGGACTCCACGGAGCCTGCTTCGAAGGCGGATCTTCACGAGAAGGCGACCCTTGTTGCCAGAACGGGGCAGATGATGCTGTCGGTGGGGACGAGCGCATGGCGTGTCCGTGCGGCGATGAACAAGATAGCGAGAGCACTGGAAGTGGGCCTGAGTGCGGATATAGGACTTACCTGCATCAACTACACGGTCATCGACGGGGAACAGACCGAGAGCGGTACTGTGGCGCTTCCCACAACGGGAGTGAACACCCATCGGCTGATGTACCTGAAGGAGTTCTCCGACGGCTTTGCGGAGCGTGTGGACAGGTACTCTGTCACCCAGTTCCACCGCATCCTTGACAAGATAGCCGAGCTGCCGCCCAATTACAATGCGGCACAGCTGGGCTTTGCGGCGGCTGTGGCGTGCTGCGCCTTCACCTTCCTTCTCGGAGGAGGCCCCGTCGAGATGATGCTCGCATTCTTCGGGGCGGGAGTGGGGCAGTTCGTGAGGAAGAAGCTCATCGAGAATAAGATAACGCTCCTTGCCAATGTCACCGTAGCCGTTGCCTCCGCCTGCATCGCCTATATGCTGCTGTCGCTCCTGTGCGAGAATATATTCGGCCTTTCCGTCACGCACCGCATGGGGTACATATGCTCGATGCTGTTCGTCATACCCGGATTTCCGCTGATAACGGGATTTCTCGATCTGGCCAAGCTGGACGTGCGGTCAGGGCTTGAACGCCTTGCCTACGCTGTCCTCATCATAACCATGGCGACGCTGACGGGGTTTGTTACGGCAAACTTCATACACTTCGCTCCCGGCACATTTGAGGAGACTGAGTACGCTCCTGCCCTGCTCATCCTCCTGCGGCTCGTATGCTCGTTCCTTGGGGTATACGGCTTCTCCTACCTGTTCAACACTCCCCGGAAGACTGCGGCAGCGGCAGGTATCATAGGCATGATAGCCAATACTCTCAGGCTGTCCCTTATCGACTTTACCAGTATGCCCGTGGTGGTGGCGGCTTTCGTGGGTGCGCTCACCGCAGGTCTGCTCGCATCCCTTACGGCTAAGTTCAGGGGATACCCCAGAATATGTATAACGGTGCCTTCCATCGTTATCATGGTGCCCGGGATGTTCATGTACAAGGGCATCTACTTCATGGCGCAGAACACCTTCGACGAGGCGCAGTCGTGGCTGTCAAGGGCGATACTCATCGTTCTGGCGCTCCCTCTCGGCCTTGTCTTCGCACGCATACTCACCGACACGAATTTCAGGAAAAGCAGCTGACCGGGCGGGCGGTGCCCGCACCCGGTTTGGATTTAACTGCGCTCACGCAGTTTTAAAATTTTATCATATCTATTGATTATTTCCTCTTTTTATGTTATAATGTTGAAAACAACTGACGGTTCCGCATGGGAAAGAAACGGACACCGCCGAAAGAGAGGGTAAATATGAAGAAATTGTTTCTGGCCGCTGCTGCGGCTGTGCTGATGACGGGCTGCATGAAGCTTGACATGGATGTGGAGCTGCGCAAGGACGGCACCGCTTCCATGGCGTTCACCTACGCTGTCAACTCCCAATACGCATCGGAAGAGGATATGGCGGACGGCGAACACGAGATACAGCACTTCAATGTGGACGGTACGGACTACATCGGCTACACCGACAGCACAACGTACAACAGCTATGACGAACTTACCAAGGATATGACGAGCGTGTCCGAGGATGGTGCGACCATGTTCTCCTCCGCTAAGGCGGAGAAGAAGACCGGGCTTTTCAAGAACACCTATGTGTTTGACGCTGTGACCGAGAACCTTGCAGGCGAAGAGACGGAGGCCGAAGAGGGAGATGAGGATTACAGCGCAATGATGGCGGATATGATCAAGGCAAGCTTCTCCGTCACCATGCCGGGCAAGGTCACTGTATACTCGGGCGGCACGCTTGAGGGGAACAAGGTGTCCTTCAACCTTATCGCCAATCAGATAAACACATATCATGTGGAGTCGAGTGAACTGAACGTGGTGAATATCTGCATCTGTGTCATCGTGCTGATAGTTGTTGCTGCCATAGCCATCTATCTGCTGACAAAGGGGAAGAAGCCTGCGGCTGACGGCTTTGATGCGGCTTATGCATCTTCGGACGGCGGCACATTCGGCAGTCAGACACCTGCACAGGACAGCTTCACCTCTGCGCAGGACAGACCTGTTCAGGATGCGTTCCAAGCTGCCGAAGCACCGCAGGAGAAGGCGGATGGTACGGATGAGGACAGTCCTCTCCTGTAATATTTCACAAATATTTCCCGACAAGTTTGTGGAAAATATCGGAATTTGAGATAATTGCTTTTTACATAAAAAAATATCTTGAAAAATCCCTGCGAATGTAGTAAAATATAAGTGTATCAATTTATGTGCACAGTATGCACAATGGAGGTCAGTATAAAATGTCTTTGAGACTGAACACCAAGTATCTTTCAAGCTTTGTTTCCGAGAAGGAGATGCAGCAGATCAAGCCCCAGACGGAGCTTGCCGCCAAGATACTTGCCGATAGAAGCGGAGCCGGCAATGATTTCCTGGGATGGGTAGACCTTCCCGTGGACTATGACAAGGATGAGTTCGCTTGCATCAAGGCTGCCGCTGAGAGGATAAAGAAGGATTCCGAGGTGCTTATCGTTATAGGCATAGGCGGCTCCTATCTCGGCGCAAGGGCGGCTATCGAGCTGATGCGTTCGCCTCTGTACAACAACCTGAAGAAGGATACTCCCGAGATATACTATGTGGGCAACAGCATTTCCCCCGCATACCTCAATGAGGTCATCTCCCTCGTTGAAGGACGTGACTTCTCCGTGAATGTCATCTCCAAGTCGGGTACTACCACCGAGCCTGCACTTGCATTCCGCATCTTCAGAAGTATGCTCGAGAAGAAGTACGGCAAGGAGGGCGCAAAGAGCAGGATCTACGCTACCACCGACAAGGCAAGGGGCACGCTCAAGGAGCTTTCCGACAAGGAAGGATACGAGACATTCGTTATCCCCGATGACGTGGGAGGACGCTTCTCCGTTCTGACTGCCGTGGGACTTCTTCCCATCGCCGTTGCAGGCTGCGACATCGACAAGGTGATGGCAGGCGCTGCGAAGGCAAGAGAGGAGCTTTCCGCAGGATTTGACGACAATGACTGCTACAAGTATGCAGCACTCCGCAACATACTCTACCGCAAGGGCAAGAGCACCGAGATACTCGTTTCCTACGATCCTTCCTTTGCGATGATGGCAGAGTGGTTCAAGCAGCTCTACGGTGAGAGCGAGGGCAAGGACAAGAAGGGACTTTTCCCCGCATCCTGCATATTCTCCACCGATCTGCACAGCATGGGTCAGTACATCCAGGACGGCTCCCGTCTCATGTTTGAGACAGTAGTCGATATAAAGAAGCCCAAGTCCGATCTCTTCCTTGAAGATGATGCGGCTAACCTTGACGGGCTCAATTTCCTTACGGGACAGAATATGTCCGTAGTCAACCGCCGTGCATTCGAGGGCACAGTGCTCGCACACACCGAGGGCGGCGTCCCCAACATCGTTCTTGAGCTTGACGATACTGCCGAGGAATCCTTCGGCTACATGGTATACTTCTTCGAGAAGGCTTGTGCCGTCAGCGGCTATATGCTGGGCATCAACCCCTTCGATCAGCCGGGCGTTGAAAGCTACAAGAAGAATATGTTCGCTCTTCTGGGCAAGCCCGGATATGAGGATCAGAAGGCTGCACTTGAGGCTAAACTGGGCAGATAAGCCTGTAAGCATAGAAGCGGACATACACGGCTCACAGCACACGGCGAGGCTGTAAGCACGGTCTGCCCGCTATGCCGGCCCTTCGGGGACGGTGCCACATTCACCATCGCCGGGAATGGAGTTATTATGGTAAAGATAATCACAGGAAATAAGGGATCCGGCAAGACCAAGATCCTCATTGATATGATAAACAGCGCATCCAAGACCACCAGCGGCTATGTGGTCTGCATCGATAAGAACGACAAGCTCAGATACGACATCGGTCACAGCGTAAGGATCGTTGAGACTGATGCCAACAGCATCTACTCTTTCGAGGCTTTCTTCGGCCTTGTGGCAGGTCTTATCGCAGGCAACTACGACATCAAGGACATCTTCGTTGATTCCATCCTCAAGGTGGGCGGCAATGACTTTGAAGCTCTGGGCGCAATGCTGGCTAAGATAGACAAGCTCACAGGCGAGGATGTAAACGTTGTCCTCACTGTATCCGCAGACAAGGCTGACCTTCCCGAGAGCGTAAGCAAGTACGCTGTCAACTGAGGGGAGTTCAACTGATATGAGATTCAAACCTATGCGGATACGCAGTCTGTGCGCACTCCCATAGGTTTGAAAAATTTTTCAAAACCCCCTTGACAATCATATCAGAATATGATATAATATATTTTGTTTGTATCGTGTATGGAGTAAGTGATGTTCGATATTTCAAGGATATTTGAAAACAGCGGTGAGCAGATGGATATTTCCTGCGAGATGTCCTCTGAATCCACCCGTGGGCTCAAGGGCATTGCCTTTGTCCGCCCTGCTTCACTTTCCGGCAAGGTAGCCAACCGTGCGGGCATAGTGACACTCAGCTATACCGCCTCAGGCACCATCACAACTCAGTGCGACAGATGTCTTAAAGATGTTGTCCGTGACTTTGAGTACGGTTTTGAGCACGTTGTCGTCCGCAGTGTACAGCATGACAATGATGAATACATCATTGCCGAGGACGGTATGCTGGATATGGACAGCGCCGCTCTGGATGATGTTCTGCTGGAGCTTCCGACCAAGAACCTGTGCAGTGATGACTGCAAGGGGCTGTGTCCGGTATGCGGAGCGGATCTTAACGTGACCAAGTGCGAACACATTTGAACATGACAACCAAATAGCGGAGGGATCACACTTCCTGCTGTTATGAAATTCCGATAAGGAGGTTATGAAAGATGGCAGTACCTAAGAGAAAAACTTCCAAGGCAAGACGTGACAAGAGACGCAGTGCCGTTTGGAAGCTCAATGCACCCGCTTTTTCAAGATGCTCACACTGCGGCGAGCTGACCGCTCCTCACAAGGTTTGCAAGAACTGCGGTTACTACAAGGGCGTTGAGGTCATCAAAATGGATATATGATCGGATGCACATCCGACATTCCTGTAAAAAGCAGAGCGGCATCCATTCGTCCACTCTGCTTTTTGCTATAACCGCAGGCTGTCCCTCCGTTCAAGCGGCAGGGAGCCCTTAATACGGAAAAGGAGTGAAGATATGCTGCCTGTAGTAGCAGTGGTCGGGAGACCTAATGTGGGCAAGTCCACTTTATTCAATAAACTGGTGGGCAAGCGTCTTTCCATAGTGGAGGACACCCCCGGTGTCACACGGGACAGGATATATTCCCCGTGTGAGTGGTGCGGGCGTGAGTTCATGCTCGTTGATACGGGCGGCATAGAGCCGCATACGGATGATGTGATCCTGGCACAGATGAGGAGACAGGCCGAGCTTGCCATAGAAAAGGCAGATGTGATCGTATTCCTGACGGACATCAGGAGCGGTGTGACGGCTGACGATCAGGACGTGGCATCCATGCTCCTGAGATCGGGGAAGCCCATCGTGCTTGCGGTCAATAAGGTCGATCGTGTGGGCGATCCTCCTCCGGAGATATATGAGTTCTACAATCTGGGACTGGGCGATCCCTTCCCTGTGTCCGCCGAACACGGCCACGGCACGGGAGATCTGCTCGATGAAGTGATGACGATGCTTCCCGAGGAGGGCGGCACGGATTACGGCGATGACTACATCAAGGTCGCTGTCATAGGAAAGCCCAATTCGGGCAAATCCTCCCTCATCAACCGCATTGCCGGTGAGGAGAGGGTGATAGTGTCGGATATTGCCGGCACCACCCGTGATGCGACGGATACCGTCATCGAGAATGAGAACGGAAAGTATGTGTTCATCGACACCGCAGGCATACGCCGCAAGTCGAAGGTGAACGAGAAGATAGAGCATTACAGCGTACTTCGCTCATATATGGCGGTCGATCGTGCGGATGTGGCGATCATCATGATAGATGCGGCGGAGGGATTTACCGAGCAGGACTCCAAGATAGCGGGCTATGCCCATGAGCAGGGCAAGGCGTGCATCGTGGCGGTGAACAAATGGGATCTTATCGACAAGGATACCAATACCCTGGACAACTACACCGCCGAACTCAGGGACAAGTTCTCCTTTATGGCGTATGTGCCCTTCATATTCATTTCCGCCAAGACGGGTCAGAGGCTCGACAAGCTCTTCCCTCTGATAAATGACGTCAATGAGCAGAACAATAAGCGTGTCACCACCGGTATGCTCAACGATGTGCTTGCCTACGCTACCCAGCGTGTGCAGCCGCCCTCGGACAAGGGCCGCAGGCTGAAGATATACTACATCACGCAGGCGTCCACAAAGCCGCCTACATTCGTGGTGTTTGTCAACCGTGCCCAGCTCTTCCACTTCTCGTATCAGAGATATATAGAGAACCAGATAAGGCAGACATTCGGGCTGACGGGGACGCCTGTCCGCTTCGTGGTGAGAGAGCGTGACAGGAACGATGTCAAGTAGGCGCACCTGTCGGTAAATTATATGAATTGGAAGTGAAAGCTATGGTAGCTTTATCGCTGGTGCTGACTGCGGTGATATCCTATCTTCTGGGAAGCTGCAACTCCGCCATAATCGTATCAAAGCTGCTGTATCATCAGGATATCCGTGAACACGGGAGCAAGAATGCGGGGCTGACCAACACGCTCCGCTGCTACGGCAAGAGAGCCGCACTCATCACACTTGTCGGGGATCTTGCGAAGGGCGTGGTGGCTGTGCTCCTCTCCATATTTATCGTGGGGAAGCTGACAAACGGCGGCATAGACACTCAGCTCGTGGGATACATCGCAGGGATGTTCGCCATACTCGGACATATTTTCCCTGTGTACTACGGGTTCAAGGGGGGCAAGGGCATACTTGTGGCAAGCTCCATCCTTATCGTGATAGACCCCATCACATTTGCGATAGTGATCCCCTTCTTCCTGATTGTGAGCCTTGTGACACGGTATGTGTCGGTGGGGTCGATATCTGCGGCGGTGGCATATCCTGTCATCACGTTCTGTGTGAACCTGCTCATAGGACATAAGGATATGACCCATGTGCTTTTGTATACAGCCTGTACCGCAGTAACGGGAGTGCTCCTGATCTATATGCACAGGACGAATATCGAGCGGCTGAAGAACGGTACAGAGAATAAGCTCTTCGCTAAGAAGCCCGAAGGCAAGGAGGAAAGTTACAATGGCTAAGGTGATAGTTTTAGGGTCGGGAGGCTTCGGTCTTGCAATGGCGCTCAGCCTCAATTCGACCGGGAACGACGTGACCGTATGGTCGGCTTTTAAGAGTGAGATAGATGATATCAGGCGTGACGGGGAGAACAAGGCTAAGCTCCCCGGGGTACATATCCCGGAGACTATTGTGCTCACCGATGATATTGCCGATGTGCAGGGCAAGGACCTTGTGGTGTTCGGCATCCCTGTCAACTTCGTGAGGGAAGTGGCAAGAAAGGCGGCTCCCTATCTGAAGGACGATGCCATTGTGGTCAACACGGGCAAGGGGCTCGAACCTCACTCCCTCAAGAGGATGAGCGAGGTCATCACGGAGGAGACCGGCAAGCCTACCGCAGTCCTCACGGGGCCTTCCCATGCGGAGGAAGTGGCACTGGGGATACCCACCACGATAGTGGTCGCTGCCGAAAATCAGGCGGATGCGGAATTCGTGCAGGATATAATGAGCAGCTCCACGCTTCGCATCTATCTCAATGACGATATAGTAGGCTGTGAGATAGGCGGCGCATTCAAGAACATCATCGCCCTGTGTGCGGGCATCGCAGACGGCATGGGACTCGGAGACAATACCAAAGCCGCACTCATGACGAGGGGCATATGGGAGATCTCCAAACTCGGCATCGCTATGGGTGGCAGGGCTGAAACTTTCGCAGGCCTTACGGGTATAGGCGATCTTATCGTGACCTGCACTTCCATGCACTCACGCAACCGCCGTGCAGGCATACTGGTGGGTCAGGGGACCGACCCTGCCGAGGCGGTAAGGCAGATAGGCACGGTAGAGGGATACATCTGTGCGGAGGCTGCATATGAACTCAGCCGTAAGCTGGGGGTATGTATGCCCATAACCGAACAGTGCTATCAGGTGCTTTACAGAGGGAAGTCTCCACAGAAGGCGCTCCATGACCTTATGGGCAGGCCGAAGAGATCGGAGACAGAGGCTGCATTTTGTGACTGGCAGAGTGAACAATGAAGAAAAATGATCTTATAGATCTTGCCATAGATGATGTCACCCTGGAGGGCAGCGGCGTCGGCCGCCATGAGGGAATGGCGGTGTTTGTGCCGTTCACTGCCCCCGGTGATGTCATAAGGTGCAGGATAGTAAAGGTGAACAAAAGCTACGCCTTCGGCATAGCAGACACGGTTATCAGCCCCTCGTCCGCAAGGTCGGACAGGGGCTGTGAAGTATACGGCAAATGCGGCGGATGTACCTTCCGTCACATAAGCTATGAGGAAGAGGCAAGGCTCAAGGAGAAGGCTGTAACAGACGTATTCAGGCGGATAGGGAAATTCTCCGCCGAGGATGTCGCCGAGCCTGTGATTGCCGCATCGGAGGCTGACCGCTACCGCAACAAGGCACAGTACCCCGTGGCGGAGGCAGGCGGGAGGGCTGTGTGCGGATTCTATGCGCCCCGCTCTCATCGGGTGATACAGTGCGATGACTGCCTGCTGGAGCCCCCCGTGTTCGGGGAGATCGCACGCAGGGTGCTGTCCTATGCGGACTCCCACGGCATCGCCCCCTACGATGAGCTCGGATGCAGGGGGACGCTCAGGCACATCTACATAAGGCAGGGGCGGCACACGGGGCAGATCATGGTATGCCTTGTCTGTCGGGAATACGCAGATCTTGCGGAGCTTGCCGCACTTCTTCGGGCGGAGTTCCCCGATATAAGGGCGGTGGTGCTCTCCGTAAATCCCGACAACACGAATGTGATACTCGGGAAGAAGTTCATCCCCTTTTACGGGGACGGCACGATAGAGGATATCATGTGCGGTCTGCGGATACGGCTGTCTCCCCAGTCGTTCTATCAGGTGAACACACATCAGGCGGAAAGGCTGTACGCAAAGGCTTGCGAATACGCATCACCCGAGGGCGCGGACGTACTTGACCTCTACTGCGGAGCAGGCACCATCGGGCTGTCGATGGCGCACCTTGCCCGTCATGTGACGGGGGCGGAGATCGTCCCTCAGGCGGTGGAGAATGCCATATACAACGCCAAGGTCAACGGCATATCAAATGCGGACTTCATCTGCGCCGATGCGGCAAAGGCGGCGGAGCGGTTTGCACGGGAGGGGCGCACTCCCGACGTGATAATCACCGATCCCCCGAGAAAGGGCTGCGACAGGCTGACCCTCGATTCTATGGTGCGGATGCGCCCCGAAAGGATAGTCATGGTCTCATGCGACCCTTCCACGGCGGCAAGGGACTGCCGCATCCTTGCGGATGAGGGCTACCGCCTTGACCGCCTGTGTGCGGTGGATCTGTACCCCGGGACACCTCATGTGGAGTGTGTGGTGCAGCTTTCCAAGGGAGATACCGACAATGGAAGTCCCGGAAAAAGTGACGCTGTAAAAGCCGGTGATTTTGGAATGATCAGCGGTTACTGAAAAGGAAATAAGGCTCCCGAGACAACAAACGTAAAGATAGATTTTTCCTTGGAGAACCTTGATCTGTCGGAACTCAGGGGCAAAGCGACATACGAGCAGATAAAGGATTATGTCAGAGAGCAGACGGGATTCCGGGTATCCACGTTGTACATTTCCCAAGTAAAGAGAAAGCGTGGTCTTGAGGTCGGAGAAAGCTACAACAAGCCCAAGTCAGAAGATGTCAGACAGCCTCAGTGTACGCCGGAGAAGGAAGAGGCTGTTATGCAGGCGCTCAGGCATTATGGCATTATTTAGGGGGGGATTGTGCAAATGAGTATCAAAGCATTTTTTGTAGACTTTTATGGAACTATCGTGCATGAAGATGGTGAAGTGATCAAAAAGATTACAGATATAATATGCAAAACCGGAAGAGTGGAAGATCCTTCGGAGGTAGATGCATTCTGGTGGAAGGATTTTCAGACCATGTTTACGAATTCCTTTGGTGAAACATTCGAAACACAAAGGGTGTTGGAGGAAAGATCCTTAGTACATACACTGGAGCACTTCGGCTCGGATGCCGAGGCAAAAGAACTGAGCAATATGATGTTCGCGCATTGGATCAAACCGCCGATCTTTGAAGATTCGAAGGAGTTTTTCGAAAAGAGTCCTCTGCCGGTATATGTGGTTTCTAACATTGATACTTCCGACGTCTTACAGGCGATCGCATATCATGATCTGCATCCGGCGGGAGTGTTTACTT
>JAFUHM010000014.1 GCA_017468865.1 Oscillospiraceae bacterium
CACATCATCTATCTGAGGTGTCACAACATCATACTCAAACTCACTCGAACCGGTGACGGTATGTGCCGTAAAGTCGGTCACAGATACTTCATCGGTGATCTCCGCTATTTCGTATTCGGTCTCGTTGTCGGGCAGCTTCACCACCTCATATACACTGAACCCGGCAGCGGCAAAGCGCAGCTTCCCCTCAGATGCCTCAAACTCCGTTATTTCCTCGCTCATTCCGTCGCCGGTGATGTGATATATCCTGATATCCTCCCCGTCTATCCTGGGGTCGGTGATCTCCACGCTGACGGGGCTGTCTTCCCCGGGCTGATATTTCACGGGGATGCTGTCTTCGGTGTCCTCCAGTATGCTGATGTCATACGCAGCCAGAGGCTTTTCCTCAAGACCGTACTGCACATACGCCTGCATATAGCCGCCCGTCACGTCCGATGCACTCGCCTGTGCGCCCACGGGCATCATACCGGAAAGAGTGACTGCCTTTCCGCTCTGCTCACCGTCGGGACGGCTCTCCAGCGTCTGACGGCGAAGTCCAGTATCCCTTGCCACCGCAATGGCGGTAACGCCTGCGGGCGCGGCAAACAGCCCCTCACCTGCGGTGATGTCATCAAGTATGAGCCTTGTAGCGATGCCGTTGTCCACACCGTAGAGGGATACCTTCTCACGCTCGCCCAGTTCGGCGTTCCCGTTCACCTCTGCCTTTATCCACAGCTTCCCTGCTTCATTCGCAGTCAGGCCGTAGGCACGGTCTATCACCACGCCCTCAACAGGCGTGTCAAGTTCGATGCTGTCCGCAGAGACTTCGCTGCCGTTAAGGGTGTACACGGCGATGTCCGCAACGTCCGTGCTGTCCTCGATGACCGTGTGCAGAGCGGAACCGAAGCCGTATACCGAGAAGGACTCCGTCTCGAATGTATACTGCTCCCCTTCCGATGTGCCTATCTCCACTTCCTTTGCGCCCTCATCGTCTATATGCACTATCTGCATAGCCTCGGGCACTTCCTCCACA
The DNA here is from genome assembly GCA_017468865.1 of Oscillospiraceae bacterium. GTDB lineage: Bacteria > Bacillota > Clostridia > Oscillospirales > Ruminococcaceae > Huintestinicola. Next base: position 1,013 of record JAFUHM010000014.1, read on the forward strand.
TCATGGAGCTCGGCGGTAACGGTGACGGGGGTCAGAGGCTCATACTCCGTCCCGTCCTTTTCGATGGTGATGTCAAAGAGCCTTGTATAGAGTATCCTGTCCTCATCCGTCCAGCCGAGAGCCTCGGACATATCCGCAAGGAATTCATCCGCATCCATGGGAACTGCTCTGAGCTCTGCTCCGTCGGGGATGCCTGCGCCCTTGTCGTATTTGAGGGTGATGGTGTATTCATCCTCTGCAGATGCGGTCAGGGTCTTGAGCGAGATATTCTCATACACGGCGAACACGTCCTTCGCCGTGAAGGTGATAGCCTTGATATAGCCGTGATCGATGATCTTCTCACAGGGGATCATCTTTATGCCGTCCCCGTCCGCTTCAAACGCCATGCAGGAATAGCCCTTGTCCTCGGGGACAGGGGTCGTCAGAGCATAGGTGAACTTCACGGAGAAGTCGGAGACTGCCACATCATCGTATTTCTCGCTGTCAAACCCCGGCGCATACACACGCACCGTCTCGTCCCCCTCTGTCGTAAAGGGAGCCCTGCGCTCATCGTCATCAGCGGGTATATCCACGACGAATGTCGTGTCATTCGCATTTACGGGAACTGCGCCGTATTCATTGCCCTCATCTGCGGTAAACACCGCTCCCGTGAAGGCAGTCGCCTCGGCGGTAATGCCATCCACTGCAAAGTCATAGTACCTGTCCCCCGAAAGTATGGATTCATCGGGTGTGGCACTTGCAGGGTCCGTCCATGACACGGCAAACATATCCGCATCGGGCAGGGATGCCCCGAAGGACACAGACCTCACCAGACCGCCGTCCACATAGGGAACATCCGTCTCAACGGCAGTCCATTCGCCGAACTGCACCGTATACACGGTGACAGACTCCGCATATTCCTCGGGCACGTCCTCGGTAAAGCTGTATGTGAACACAGCATCGTCCGACACAGGGGAAACACGCCGGCTTTCACATGACCATGCGGTGTTATATGCCTTCACCACATTCACACGGCAGTCTATGTCAAGGGTGTAGGGCTGATCGTCTATATTCACCTCATAGGCATAGAACTCCACAGCGGAAGCAGGGACCTCCGTGCCGTCCTCAAGGGAATAGGCCCCATCCCTGACAGATACGGAGATATCCGTATTGCCCGTGCAGGAGAACTCATCCGCGCCGTCTTCGGTCTGCTCCTCGGAAGGCGCAGTCTCCGCCTGTACATTTGCGGCATCCTCACCGTCAGCTGCGTTATCCGTCACGGGAGACGCAGATGCAGCGTCATCAGAGATATCGGCGGACGTGCCGAGCACAGCCCCTTCCCCGGAGGCGATCTCCTCGGAGAACACCGTCACAGCAGGAAACAGCGATGACGCAAATATCGAAAGTGCGGTGATACCGCTTATCAGTCGTTGTTTAAGCTTCAGTTTCATTTTATCACTTCTATCTGTTCAAAGGTTTTCAGCAAGGCTCAGACTGCCTCAGAGCAGTCGTTTGCCTACTGATATAGGAGCGGCGGATGCCGCAGATACTTACAGGTATACTTATGTATATTATACCTCTTCTCCGCCTTTTTTGCAAGGGGTATTTTATTAATTTCGGCATTCTGTATATTTTTGTATACTTGAACAAATAGACTATACTGAAATTCACATATTTGTCATCATTTATTCCATGATCTGTCTTTATGTCGGTAACACAGTGGAAGTATCGGGTACATAAAATATCTACATATCGGATATTTCCTTTTGCAGCCGCAGGGAATACTCCTCGCTGTATCTGTTCCTGTATTCCCGTGGGGTCATCCCCGTTATCTTCTTGAATGCCGCCGCAAATGCGCTCTGGGACGAAAATCCGAGGGAGTCGGCGATCTCTGCCATCGGGAGATCGGAGAATATGAGGATATTGTAGGCGGTGGTAATCTTCGCCCGCAGGATATATGCCTTTATGGGCATCCCCATCTCCTTCGAGAACAGCTTTGAAAGGTAATCGGGGTCGATATGCTCATGCTCTGCCGCCATTTTCAGCGTCATGGGGATGTTCAGGTTCTCGTAGATATAGTCTACCGTCCTGCGCACATGGAGGGACATCCCGCTCTCCTTGCGTATCTCCGCCATGCGCCGTGTGAAGTCGAGCATCATGTTCTCCGTGAGGTCGATTATCTCCTGCGGTTCCCTGCATTTGTCCGCACGGCGGATATATATGTCGCTGAGGGTGTAGGCAACGTTGTGCTTCATCCCGCCGTCTATGCACACTCTGGCGATGATGCCCACCCCAATGGCGAAATGATACTGATTGTTGCGCAGCAGATCGTCCGAGAGCATCCCCTTGCCCTCGTAGTAATGCGCCTTGATGTCGATTATATTGCGCTTTACCTTTTCGATATCCCCCATCTTGATATCGTCATACCTGGCAAATTCGCTCTTTATCGCCGTCCTTTCAAAATTCTCCTCGCTCTGGATGAAAAGGCGGTAATTCAGTTCTCTGTTGGTATCCATAACATCACCCCAGATTACTGTACCATATTTTTGATAAAAAAGCAAGAGAACTGATAGAAATTCATTTTCAAATATGTATAATACTAAAAGAAATTGGAGTGATACATATGGAACAGACAATAGACTTTACCCGGGGCAGACCGTCCCGTGCGATACTGAGGTTCTTCTTCCCCATGCTCGCCACAGGGATGCTGCAGCAGTTCTACACATTTGCGGATACAGCCATAGTCGGACGAGGCCTCGGAGACAACGCACTTGCCGCAGTAGGCAACATGGGCTCCCTGTGCTTCCTGATAATCGGCTTCTCTATGGGACTTGCCAACGGATTTTCCGTGCTGGTGGCGCAAAACTACGGTGAGAAGAATTTCCCCTCCCTCAGACGCACGCTAAGGGCTATGGTGCATCTTGCGGTGATAATAACGGCGATCCTCACCATCATCAGCACCGTCTTCCTTCATAAGGTGCTGATACTGTTGCAGACGGACGAGAGCATCATCTCGGACAGCCTTGTATACGGTCACATCCTCTTCGGCGGACTGTGCGCCACCATATTCTACAACACGGGAGCAGGGATACTCCGCTCCCTCGGCGACAGCAAGACCCCCCTCAAGGCGATAATAATCTCCTCCGTCCTCAACATCGTACTTGACAGCCTGCTCATATTCGTATTCAGGACAGGTGTCTGGGGAGTTGCGGCATCGACCATCTTCTCTCAGGTAATATCGGGGATGGTATGCCTGTTCAAGCTGAGGGAGATAGACTTCCTCAGAAGTGAGGACACAGACACTCCCCCGACAGCCTCCCTCTATGCAAAGCTCATGAAGAACGGCGTCCCCATGGCGCTCATGAACTCTATCACCGCCGTCGGATGCATGGCTGTACAGTACTACGTCAACGGCCTCGGAGTGGCATTCACCTCCGCATATTCGGCTTGCAGCAAGTACATCAATATGTTCATGCAGCCCGCCGCAACCGCAGGTATCTCCATGTCGGCATATACGGGGCAGAACTACGGTGCAAGGCGGTTCGACAGGATAAGCGAGGGGCTGAAGGTGTGCCTCGGCATCGCTCTCGTGTCATATCTCCTGCTCGGTTCCATCATGGTCATATTCCCCCATCAGCTCGCATCTCTCCTGCTGACGGGCGAAGAACAGATATCCTATGCGGCACAGTTTCTCCCCATATGCGGTGCGATGATCTTTGCGGTGGATATGCTCTTTGTATACAGGAACGCAGTTCAGGGAATGGGCTTCCCCCTTGTACCCATGATCTCGGGGATAGCGGAAATGATACTGCGCATCGGCGCCATTTCCCTCCTGATCGGCAGGATAGGCTTCCGTGCGACGGCGCTTGCGGAGGTCTGCGCATGGACAGGCGCACTGCTGCTCAACTTTATCGCATATAAGGTAACTTTCGCAAGAGAGAGCGGACAGCTGACAAATCGGAAAAAGCGTGAGATCGCAGCATGAGCAGGTGAAGGTATGAACAGAAAATACTTTGAGAGGACTCCCCCCTCCACACGGATGACCCCTTTCGGCATATTTGCCGATCAGTCGGGGTATGAACCACAGAGCATCAAGAGAGCAGTCATCCCCTTTGAATGTGACACCTTTGAAGTCAGGGGCGTGTGCGGAAGCGTATGCTACTCGGGGAAGACCGTCAGAAAGGGCTATGATGAGACATCGGGTGACGATGTGTACATCGCCGACTTCACTCCCCTTTCCAAGGAGGGAAGATACTACATACAGGCAGGCGGAAGGACATCCGCAGTGTTCGGCATTTCCCCGAATGTGTACAAGAGCGTGTTTGACAAGGTGACAAAGGCGTACTATTTCCTTCGCTGCGGCTGCGGCCTTGATGAGCGGTATGCAGGGGTATGGCATCACGGCAAGTGCCATACCGAAACGGCACGGCTCTGGGAAGACAGAGACACGCAGCTCGACGTTACGGGCGGCTGGCACGATGCAGGCGACTACGGCAGATATGTGACAGCAGGCGCCTGTGCTGCGGCTCACCTGCTCTATGCGTACAAGCTCTTCCCGAAGGCGTTCGATGAGCAGGAGACAGACATCCCTCACGAGGGTATGCCCTATATCCTCTCCGAAGTAAAGTATGAGCTGGAATGGCTGATGAAGATGCAGGACAGTGAGGGCGGCGCATACCATAAGGCTACCACCGCACTTCATGCCCCCTTTGTCATGCCTGAAGATGACAGGGAACAGGTGTTCGTATTCCCCGTGTCATCCATGGCGACTGCCGACCTTGCCGCTGTGTGCGCCCTTGCATCGGGCATCTATGCGGAATACGACAGGGACTTCGCCGACAGGCTGAAACAGACGGCGGAGCGTGCTGTCCGCTGGATGGACGGACACACCGAGTTCATCGGCTTCACAAATCCCGAAGGCTGCAATACGGGCGGCTACGGCGAGAGAGACGACCATTCCAACCGATTCTGGGCATATGCGGAGATGTACGCCCTTACAGGGCTTGTCCTGTATCACGACAAACTGGTGAAGTCACTTGAAGAGCAGTTCCCTGAGACTGCCATGGGATACGGCGAGGTGGGCGGACTTGGTGCCTTGTCCTATCTGATGTGTCCGCATCCGCAGGACGATGAACTTGCCGACAGGTTCAGGACTGCCTTTTCCCGAAAGGCGGAGAAGCTGAAAGCGGCATCCGACAGCAGCGGCTACGGTACGGCTATGGCTGCGGACGACTACAACTGGGGCAGCAACATGGGACTTATGACAAAGGCGATGATATTCGCACTCGGCGATGTCCTGCTGGGAGATCACAGCTGCCGTGAGTATGCCCTGCGTCATCTTCACTGTCTGCTGGGCGCAAATCCCCTCGGCATAAGCTATGTCACGGGTGAAGGTGAATTCCGCTGCAACTATCCCCACTACCGCCCCGCATTTGCCGACGGCATCGAGGAATGTGTACCCGGGATGGTGGCAGGAGGCCCCAACCGTTATCTTTCCGACCCCTTCGCAAAAGCGGTCATCCCGAAGGACACACCTCCCATGAAATGCTATGCGGACGATACCGCAAGCTACTCCCTCAATGAGATAACGATTTACTGGAACTCCCCTGCCGTATTCGTACTGGCATATCTGGTAAACTCCATATGACAAGATCCGCCCGACCTCACACAGGATCGGGCGGATTTTGTCTTCCGCTCATGCGGCGTTTACGGGGCTCTGCGGACGGCAGGGGGCAGGGCATAGCTTTCATGACCCCATTGACAAACAGGTCATCATGTGGTACAATAGAGTTAGCAATAGTTTACCCGTCCGAACAGCCCGTACCTGCGGCATATGAAAGGGAGATCACTATGAAGTACACGGGACTTCCGTCTGCTATGTGGATGATATACCGGAACACATTCAGGGAGCACCTTATATCAGACCTGAGATTTTCAAGGGATGAAGCAAATGACATCGTAAATCGAGCCGCCCCCAGATACAGGGAGATTATAGGGAAGATACCCGAATTTGAAAAGGGCGACAGGTTCGTGACCAATATCGTCAACTGTGCCATGCTCACGGCATTCCTCCTTTGCATGAACAGGAGGCCGTCTGTCGATGAGCTTACCGTGTTCTACCGTAATGCCATGAAGGGCAGCTTTATGACAAGGATGTTCTGTCGGAAGTCAGGCAAGAGCAAGTTCTCAGACAAGGATATCGCAGGACAGAAGGCTACCGCAGCGCTTCGTGCAGGCGACCGCAATCCTTACTCGTGGAATATGGACTATATCCCCTATGAGGACAACAGCGGATATGAGGCGAGATTTTACACCTGCGGAATATGCGCTCTGATGAAGGAATACGGCTTTTACGATCTTGTACCCGCAATGTGCAGCCTGGACTATACAATGAGCGAGCTTGGCGGCGCATCGGAGTTTGTCAGACAGTACACCCTTGCTTCGGGCGGCTCATATTGTGACTGCGGCTACAAAAAGAAAGCACCGCCGCACAGCAGACAGCCGTGACCGAAGATACCGTGCTCTGTGCAAAGGAACAGAACGGGATATCCGTCAGATGATACAGCCCTCGGGAACGTTCGCTGAACGTTCCCGAGGGGTTGTCTTTGTCGGTCATTCAGTCAGCGTGAAAGCCGTCTTAGGGTCGCCTTTCTTTCTGAGGGTAAATCCCGTGACAAATACTTTGTCATCCAATATATACACGGTGCAGCGGGGAGAGGCGAGCACTTGTTCGGGCAGTCTGCGCCAGACACTTACGGTACATTCCCTCTCACCGCCGTCATTGAACCGGATATTAAGCAAAGTGTGGTTGGGCTCATGTATCAGACGGCTCCTTCTGCCGTGGGTGACGTGTACCCTGCGATAGGAGATCACTTCGCCCTCGGTCGCCTTCCCGTTTGCCATGATCTTTTTCACACGGCCGATCCTGACGGTCATGCTCAGACCGAGAAGGAACAGCGGGAGCGAAAAGGATAAGGGATATATCAGATCTTCACGCAGATATTCCCGACCGTGTCCGCCCTCTCCCGTGCAGACTACAAGAAAATATATCAGAATAAAGACCGTGAGCCCGATAATATATGCCCCTATCTCCGCCGCATGACATCTGCGAAAGCTGAGATCATAGTCATCAAGCGGGTTATTTATGACTGTATATCCTGTCTTCTTCATGGTATCGCTCCGCTGAATCGGGATGAACTGCTGTCCCGCAAGGTCACATATAGAGTTCCCCGTCAAAGAAGCGCTCCTGGAAAGCGATGCTTTCCAGGATCTCCTTTTCCGTGAATGTTCTTCCTTCCTTTGCCACTATCCACTTATCCTCGTTGTCGTTGAGCCTGTGATAGACGGCAATGACCTTTCCTTGAAAGCTTTCCAGCGGCTCATCTTCTCCCAGGATATACACGTCCTGTTCGGCACCGTCGCCGCCCATCACATCAACGACATAGCCGTAGTTGACGGGATATACAAGATCTGCGAACCTCGGGTGAGCGCTCCCCAGCGGTCTGTCCACCCTGCAGTCCGCATCCCTGCCTATGATGTCCGAGTAATCGGGAGCGCAGACGCTTTTGTGCAGCACCGCCTCAATAAAGTAATGCTTCTGATTTCTCCATCTGCCGTCCCTGCGGCTGTTCTCATCGTAGCAGTCATCTATATGGCGCACCTTTATGAGTTCAAAGTCCGCAAAGAGCTCCTGTATATCCTTGCTGTCCGCAAAGAAGTGCGGCACACCCTGCTCAACACCTTCGTTTTTGATAACTGTGTTCTCATCGTACTTCGGCAGACCCGATTCCGCAAATGTCCATGTCTGCTTTGAGCACAGGGTAAGGAAAATGCTCCCCTCCGGCTTCAGGACACGTCTTATCTCGGAGATAATGCGCTTCATCCCCTCGGTATCCGCATGGCCTGCGGAGTGCATTGCGAATATGCAGTCAAAGGCATTGTCCGCAAAGGGCAGCGAACCCATATCTGCCTTTCGGCACGCAATGTCCGTCCCTGCCTCCTTTGACAGCTTCTTCAGATATGACAGAGCATAGTCGGAGATATCCACAGCCGTCACCCTGAATCCGCACCTTGCAAAAAAGACAGAGTGCCTGCCCAGACCGCAGCCCAGATCAAGAAGGCTCCTGCGCCCCTCCCTTTTCCATTTCTGTGCATAATAATAGCTCTCCTCACACGGCTCAAGCCATGTGCTTTTGTCATCGAGCGCACTCCAGTCAAAGGGGATATAGCCGCAGGCCATGTCTCCCGCCTGCTTGATAGGAGCAGGCTTTGAATTATCCTGTGCATCCATTTTCATCACTGTCCTTTCCTATGCCTTCAGGCGGCGTCAAAGGCCCGAGGCGTATGCGAGTATGTCATCATCGCTTATCGTCCTGCCTGTATCCCAGTCCATCTCATAGGCAAGGCGGTCATATACTTTTACCTGTCTGCCGTCATCAAGGACAAGAGTCACCGTCGGCTCCTCCCCCGGCAAAAATCCCTCACAGCCGTTATCCGGCTCGATAAGGTCGATTATCCTGTGTATGCTCATTCTGTTGCTTCTCCCAAAGTCTGCACCGTGTCACTTCATTCTCTTCCGAAATGAGGCTCTGATATTTGTTACGCAGATATTAAATGTAACTTGAAATATTATAACACGGATATTATCAGCTGTCAATATGAGCAAACATATTTTTATGTAAATAATGACAGACCCTTGGCAGAGCACATCCGCAGGCAAATCATTCTTGAATAAGGATTGACAATTTTATTAAAATATGATATTATAACTTTGGAGTCACTCTTTGCAGATGATAAGGTGGCGAACAGGATGTCAACATCGGCTGACGGCGAAACGGGGCGTCATACGCCTTTTCAGAAATGTACGGAGCCTGTCGGCACAATGATCCGAGGTATGTTATGAATAAAAAGATATCAAACGGCAGAAAGCTGGCAGGAATACTATCTTTGCTGGTGATGCTTTCGGGTGCGTGCAGTTATCAGAGGGAAAATATATCTACCGATGAAACGAGCCTTTCAGTCACCGAGTCCGAAACGGATACATCCGAGCAAACAACTGCCGAGGCCACAGCTAAAGCCTCTGTTACGGAAACTGCGGAAATTTCTGCGGCAGCTACTGCTGTATCAACGACTGCCGAAACGACAACGACTATCGAAACGACGACAACTGCCGAAACGACAACGACCGCCGAAACGACAACAACTGCCGAGACCACTTCCGAGACAATAGCTGAGACTGCCGCACCCGTGTTAAAGGACGCATCCCGTATTGAAAGTGACGACAGTATGACCGAGAACGAGATCCTAAACTACAATCTCTTTCTGGATGCAAAAGATTATCTGGAGAATAATGACGATATCGATGATATACTGCATCTTTACGATACCGATCTGCTCAAGCCCGATACCAACGTGTATTATAATATACCCTTTGCAACGGCTGTCTTCCTATACAATCAGAGAGTCGCCGAGGTCAACCGTGAGCGCTTTAAGGAATATCTGGACGAATATGATGCGAACCTGGCGGAGTATGCAGAGTATATCAGATCACTGGAACTCAATGACATCGATACCATCGCCAAAGTGCTGGATGATATGTGGGCATCGGTAGAGGACGGATTCTGTCTTGCGGAGGGCACCACCCCAAAATATGATATCTACGGATTGTGGAGGATAGATCTGGATCGTGAGGATTCTTCCGTGAAATGCCGAAACTTAGCTGATGATTTTACAGCAAGGATGAATGCGATCGATCCCGGATACGAAGCTACCAATATCATTGTCAACACCTTTTCAGAGTATTATTCAAACGGCAGTTTCGGCGACATAGACGTGAATTTTTCTGACAATAAGGAAGAGCTCGCACCTAACAGATGCAAGGATCCCAGTTTCGTGGGCAGTGAGAGCGTGATAGACGATAACGGCGATCAGGTTTCTTATCAGGTGTATTTGCTGGATGATAATATATATGGGGTCAGTCAAAAGAATTGTCTGATAAATGTGCGTGCAGATGAAGGGACTGATGTCCACGATTATATAGGCGATCACATGATCTCAATGATCTCCGTCAAGGATAAGAATACTAATGAGCTCAGATATCATTTGCTCGTTGACAGCACGAACGTGAATATCTCCGTATTAAAGGACGGAAAGATATATAATCTGTCAAATTACAACCATGGCGGACTGGAATTATCCGCCAGCGGCAACATCATGCACCATTCATTTGATGATACTGTTGCGATAGCAGATGCTGTGATCGACAGCCGAGCACGTTCCGAACAGATCGATATCGAAGAATTAACGGAACTGTACGGCGTACAGGCTCTGAATGAGAGCCTGTATTCCACAAGGAAAAGATTTCCACGCTATGACAGCAGAAAGCAGGGGGCATAATGAAAAAGAAGATCATAGCCGCAGCGGCGGCAGTAACTGCGTTGTTGGGGATAATGACTGACCTTCCGGGAGATCCTTCCTGCGAGGTATGGACTCACGAAACGGTTGATACGTTCACGATAGACACCGCAGAGAACAAATTTCTGGACGGCATTGCGGCGGATATATCCGATGCGGCGCAAACATATTCCATTCTCTGCTTTACAAAGGGAACGGACTTTGCTGAGGGTACATACAAGATAAAGATCAATATGCTCACTTCTTCAAAGGAAAACTCGGATTACAAGCGTGACGGCAATGAACTGGCGTCGTATGTAAACGGCCATATCTCCGCAAGAGGGTATGCCCTGATATGTTTCAGGCAGAGCACTCTGACGGCACAGACAGATGTTGAACAGGTGTTCTTTTCACCCACGGATATTTTCAGCGACGATATCGCAGATTTTGATCCGTCATCGGCAAAACTGATGCTGGGGGCTTATCCCCGCATATGCAGGGGAAAGCCCGACGGGAGTGCGGCAGTCATCCCCGAAAGGACTGAGGAGGGCTTTTCGGAAGAGGATGAAGAAAGAATAGCCCGCACATTTACGGAGTATGAAAAGAACGCATTCAACGTCATGAATTATGCCGGCATCTATATGACACGGTGTCAGACAGAGGGAGACAGCCTCAAAGACGGGGTGTACTATATCGACCTCTATGACAAGGAAAAGGCAGACAGGGAATACAAATATGACGGAACAGAGCTTGTCGGCTATATCACGGAGAATATGCGCAATGACTTCGGATACTGTCTTGTGGAAGTGAGAAACAATGAACCGATATACGCCTTTTACAGCGAGAAGGACTTTGATAAGGACGTTTCCCGAAAGCAGATAATTATCGGCTCTTATCCCGACAAAGAAAGGACCCGTATCACGGGGATAGATTATGACAAATACTCTTCGGAGGAAGCGGAACAGTCTGCTGCCGACGGGGATAGCGTATCGGAAGACCATCCGTAACCGCCGCATATGGTATCATCTAACCGGAAAGGCCGGTGATCGGGTGAACCCGAAGTTTGACCTGCTGTCAGAACGACATAAGCGGAGAACACGCCGATGTTCTCCGCTTTGTTCATACGCCCAAAATACTGTATATCGGGACGGCAGCAGCACATCTGCAAAACCTTAAAACAGAAGCCCGATCATAGGGTCAACTGTTTGCCAGACTTTCTATCAGCCGTCTGAAACTTTCCTCAAAGCGCCTGTCATCTTCGTCAGTGCGCTTTTTCGGGCCTTTGAGATGAGCCTTTTTCCGCCTTGCGACTTTCGCCAGATGCCTGTCCATCAGCAAGCCGTCTATATTGTCATCGGTAAAGCGTTTGCCGCTCTGATGTATGGCATATGCACCTTTCCCGAGCGCCATTGCTGCCACGCCGTAATCCTGTGTCACAACGATGTCCCCTTTATCACAAAGGTTGATAAGTGCGATATCTACCGCATCAGCCCCTGCACCTACGGTCTTTACCGTACTGTATTCGGATGAGATCACATGATTCGTATCGCACAGCAGAACGACGGGGATATCATACTGCCTTGCTATCCGCTCAACGATGCGTGTCACGGGGCACGCATCGGCATCTACATATACTGTTGCTCCCAATCCACATCACCGCCGTTCTTTTGTTATCTGAATATAAGGCTGAATATCAGTCTGATGATCAAAGGAATACTTCCGGGATCGATCAATAACGGCAAAAGGATAAGCAGCGGATACTCTGTCCCTGATAATGCCATGACCAGGGCAGCACCTGCCAGGCCGCCGATAAGCGGTGTCATTGATGGTATATGATCCGCTTTTTTGATCATAAGTATCATTATCCGTATATTAACAGATGTGAATATCAGGAACATACCGCCCAACAAAACAACTCCTGCGATCGTATCTGCTATATTCATCATACACGCTCCACCCCATTCCTGCAAGCCGGAAAGCCGCATCAGCAAGCCGTCTTATACGCCGAATATTATGAACCTTGCTGTATCGACAAGGAAATGGGAGAATATAGCGGCAGATATATCCCGCTTTCTCTGGAGGAAAGAAAACGGCAGCCCGAACACCGCTCCGGAAATAAGACATCCGATCATATCCATGTTATGCCCCAAAGCATGAGGCATGGACATCATCATATACATGGCAAAGCTTTGCGCCTTTGACGGCTTTGGGGTATGGTGGAGACAGAACGCCATAAAGACTGCTCTCATGACCATTTCCTCGCCTATGCCGGGCTGGACAGCCCATAATACCCGTACAGGCTCAAAAGTAGGGGCGATGGTGTTTGAGGAGCCCATGGCAAGGGTATTTATCACTATAAGCAGCACCGCAGCTGCGGCACCTATGGCAAGAGAGATGAGAAGTCCCTTTTTGTCCTCAGATCGCACAAGCTTTACCCTGCCGCTCTTCTCTGCTTCGGAAGTCACTGCCAGAGAAGACAGGAGCGTGCAGACACTGAAAAGCACGGTACCAAAGGCATTGTTTTTGCCCAGCGCTCCGGAAACCGCAACAAGCAGTGTAAAGGCAACGGATATCACGATAGACTTTTTGCCGGGCATACGGTTTTTGACAAGCAGAAATACCGACAGAAACGCCGACCAAATAAAGACCGCCAATGCAGACAGATCACCGGTAAAGAGCAGCTTGCACAGGATCAGTGCTGCGAATGATATCCAAAGAAACAGATAAGGTCTTTTCATGTTATTATCTCCGTGATAGTTTGATGTGATGGTTTTGATTATACCACAACACCTCCCATGTGTCAACGGAAAAGAGTTTTTTTTAACCTTATTCTAATAAAGCGGCGGACAGCTTTGACCCATACGGGGGAAGGGCACCTTGCTGACAAGGAAGTGCGCATAACCATTCAGAAAGCCATTGATTCCAGCCCCGAGCTTAGGAGCAAGAAAGACCTCATTGAGAATTTCATAAACGGAATAAATGATGATACAGGGGATATTGTAGGCGAATGGCGCAGCTATATCGCCGAGGAGCGTGAAAAGGCTCTTGAAGCGCTCATCACAGAGGAAAAGCTGAAAGATGCCGAAACAAGGGCGTTTATAGAAGGCGCTTTCCGTGACGGCGGTATCAAGACCACAGGAACGGACATAGACAAGATACTCCCCGCAGTATCACGCTTCGGCGGAGGAAACCGCAAGGAGAAGAAAGAGACCGTCATAGAAAAGCTGAAAGCCTTTTTTGAAAGGTTCTGGAATATTGGGTAACGAAAAATAGGGCGGTTTTCTGACCGCCCTGTGCTGTAAATACTGGAATTTTTCAGTGTTTAAAGGTAAATTAGACCTAATGAAACTGTTGGATATGCACGATTCGCATAAATATATCATCGATATAATTGTTTAAAAAGTAGAATTTGAAATAATTTTCTTGACTTGGTGTTCCCTTAAGAGGTATAATGTAGTAAAGAGTAGTATTACCTATTGGGTAATACTGATATGTGATTTGTTTTTTCGGAAAGGATAGTGATCGGTTATGGCAGATACAAATAGAGTAATAAATCCAGGCGAACGCTTGCTTTCTGAGATAACAAAACGAGGTATGAAGCAATCTGAGCTAGCTATTCGTACAGGAGCAACTGCAAAGCATATCAGCACTGTCATCAATGGAACAAAGGAAATATCCATGTCTTTTGCCCGTAAGCTCGATATAGCTCTCGGTGAAAAAAGTGGTACATGGGCTGCTTATCAGGCTGAATACGATGCTTATATGGCTGAGATGGAAGAAAAGAATGGTATCACAGAGGAAGAAACGGCTATCTACAAGAAGATGAAAGACATTGTTGATTATTTCCTCGGTGTTAAGATCATGTATAATAACTGCGGAATCCCTGAGAAGATTATTCAGCTCCGCAAACTTCTGTGTGTGACCAGTCTGACGGTGATCCCGAAAATCACTTATTACGCTGCCTATCGTGCGCAGGTCAAGACAAGCACAGCTGTCGATCCGTATATCCTCTTTGCTTGGCAGAGATTATGTGAGATACAGACTGAGAAGGCGGAGATCGCTGTTCAGTTCGACAGTACGAAGCTCTCTGACAGTATATCCGAAATAAAAGCGCAGATGTTTGAAACTGATCCAAACGCTATGATTAGCAATCTTAAAACTATTTTTGCAGAATGTGGCGTAGCTTTTGATGTAGTTCGTCACTTTCGTGGTGCGCCTGTTCAGGGGTTCATTAAGGAAACGGATAACGGCAGGGTTATCCTCAGCGTTACGATTCGAGGTAAGGCTGCTGATAGATTTTGGTTCAGCTTGTTTCATGAAGTCGGTCATCTTCTCAATGGAGATTTAAGCACACGGTTCGTTGATTTTGATACGGTACGGTCTGAAATGGAAGATAATGCCGATTCATTTGCTCGTGATGCTCTTATCAATCCTGATCATTACAAAAAGATGCTTGCAACAGGCAACTATCACGATTTGGTCTATATCAAGAGATTCGCTCAGTATGAAGGCGTTCCTCATTGGATAGTTATCGGAAGGTTGCACAGCGATGAGTGGCTTGACTGGAGTGTTTTCGCTCATGAAATACCAAAATTTGAGTGGGTTGACGATTAAAGCACAATATATGGTATCGAGCCGCTTGACAAACACTATATATTGTGGTACAATATAACTTGGAATATTGTAGAGAGGGGTGTTGCCTTTGACTGCATATAGACAAATAAAAAAGCTGTGCTGATTGTTGGAGCAATCAACACAGCCCGATCCAAGTATTGCTACTCGAACCTCGACAAGTTCATTGTAGCATATATTTGGATTGGTTGTCAATAGATTAGGAGCTTTTTTGGTGATTTGCACAATTATTTGCGAATTTTTTCGCATATTTGTCTGCCGTCACGCCCTCTCCCTATTCTGTTGGCATTTTTACTATCCTGTTGATTGGAGTCAATGGTGATAGTTTCGTTCGCTGACGTTTCTAAGTATTGCTACTTGAACCTCGACACTTCAAATATGCAATACTTCGGAAACGTCGAAACCACGGGATTTTGTCCCATGACGATGTTTCAGGGAGGTATTGTATCTTAATGAAACTGAATACTTGCCGATGGATGAGAACGGCTGCTGCCACTATTCTTCCCTTTCCAAACAAGACGAAAATGATTGTGGGGAGGGCAATGTAATGAGTAAAGGCAGTTCACATCTCTTTTCCGGTACAAGCGGTGCTGGCAGGGCTTTAATTGATGAAGTTATCGCTAACGGCGAAAAAATCAGTCCTGAAAATGTGGTTATGATAACTCGTGATCCAACAGGAAAAGTCGTTTGGCTTGAGACGGGTAACGACAGATCGGGATTAAAACATATTATTGACGCACACGGAAAAGAATTTCATGGAAAAGGAATAGCTGATGCTGATATTCCTGACTATGTGCTTGAAGCTGTGTATCAGGGAAATGTTGTTGGTACACAAGGTAAGCGTAACCCAAGAACAATATATGAGTTCACATACAACGGTGTAACTCAACGTATAGCGGTGCAGGTTAGCGAGAACGGATATATAGTCGGTGCTAATCCTAAAAGTATGAAAGGGTGATGATGATGATCAAGAAAATACGACTTCTTTTGGAGTACAACACATACTGTCTATGGTTGTATGATGAAAATGATGAGATCATTGATAATGATAATCCGCCTGAATGGAATGATGATACAGATCTCACGAATGCTTTTATGGCAGTTAGTGATTTATACGACTCTTTCTTTTTAGATACTTCCAAGGAATTCACTTATATTGGCTGTCCGAACGCAGAAACAGCGCAAAGGTTAAAACAATTGATTGATAAAGCTATAAATATTCTGATACAAAAGAATAACGGCAAGTATATCATTCAAAACGATATTAACTTAGAAGATATATAAATAATTACCTTATACTAATCATGGTAATGCTAAAACACACCCCGATGTTCCTCACGAGCATAGAATTCATTTTGACGAAAATGGAAAACCGATCAGAGACGAACCGCCAGATGGAGGTATTAACAAATGAGCAAAGAAGAACTTCTTGATTATCTTGATTCAGGTCGTGAAATAGAATTTAAGTGGAATGGCAATATGTATTCCATAACCTATGGCAAGATAAACGGTAGGAGTGTTATATCTTTTTGTGAGTTCTATAAAGAAAGTACAGAGGTTGAAACACCTGCCGAACTGCTGAACGTTAAGAGAGACAATACAACGGTTCTCGATATGCTTCAGTCCCTCACCGACAATGATATATGGATCTATTGAGGTAATTATTCAAATGACATTAAAAGAATTTGCCGCCGATTACTTTCTCCATGACAGCTTCATCGAAAGTCTGAACTATGATACTACCAATGCTTCACTTACGCATATTATTAACTTTGCTTTCTGGATGCAGAAGGATTATGTAGAGGG
>JAFUHM010000015.1 GCA_017468865.1 Oscillospiraceae bacterium
AAAAACTATCTCCGGATATCAGGATAGTATCTGCTGTTCATGCGGATATGATAGACTTTAAAGGTGAGCCTGACGTGATAGCGGTCGGCCAGAAAGCCGCTTATTATTTTGAGACGGATAATTTTGTAAATATTGTAGCAAACGGCGGATCGTTCGGATTCAGCGGTCTTATGAAGATGTGTTCGCTCATAGAGGATGCCTGTCTGCACAAAAAGGATCACCGTCTTTATATCAGGCAAAAAGGGATCGGCTTGCCTACGCCCTTCAGAGAGGTCATATGAGTATAGTAAACAGTATCCTGCCTGTGTATGCGGCAGATGTGTCGGGAGTATGTTCAGCCCTGTATGAGCTCGGAGGAATGGCAGTGATACACGATGCTTCGGGCTGCCGATCCACATACACCACCCACGACGAACCACGATGGGAGGAACGACCGTCTAAAATATATATTTCAGCCCTTACGGAAAGAGATATTGTGACGGGTGATACGGATAAGTTCATAGACGGTGTGGTACGGACCGCAAATAAACAGCATCCGCTGTTCATATGTATATGCGCATCCCCTGTTCCCGTAATGGCAGGGATCGATATGTATACGGCAGCAAAGAGGATAGAGGAGGCTACAGGAATACCTACATTCGACATACCCACAACGGGAGCACATTCCTACATATGCGGTATAGACAAGGCACTTCTGAGGATCATCCGTGAATATACCCATCCCCTGCCTAAAAAGAAAGGAACTGTCAATATCATCGGAGCTACGCCCCTTGATTTTCACAGCAGGGATGTCACGGATGAGATCTGCCTCAATGTAAGGGAAATGGGATACGATGTCATTTCCTGCATAGCTATGGGAAGTGACCTTGCGGAGATCTCGCAGGCGTCATCGGCGGAGATATCCCTTGTGATCTCATCGGGCGGTCTTTCGGCGGCGGCTTTTCTGCGTGACACATATGGCATACCTTTCGTATGCGGTGTACCTCTCGGAAAAGCGCTTTCCGCTCAGGTCAGCGCACTCCTTCACAAAGGGGAAGGCATGATAAAAGCCGCTGACACCGATGCCTGCCGTGAAGCCGTGGCAGTCGGTGAGTATATCACCGCAAACTCTCTTGCTGTGCGGTATAGTTCAGAGACGGGCAAGCCTGCATCTGCACTGTGTACAGTCGAGTACGGCGGGTATTCTCCCCCGAACGAAAAGACCATCAGGCAGATACTGTCAGATGCTGATACGGTGATCGCAGACCCGCTGTACAGATACATTTGTCCCGGCAAGAATTTCATCGAAGTTCCGCATTTCGCCTTTTCGGGAAGGATGTATTTCGGCTGAGGGAGCTTCAAAAACGCCATACAAGCGATCTCATATGCGATCAACAGACGCTCTTGAAATAAGATGATGAAATAACGGATGACAATTCTCAAAGGATGACTGTGCAGCTTTCATGTCAGTGGATACATCCGGTGAATACAAATAAAGAGTTATAAAAAAAGCGTTTATCGTGCAGATAAACGTTTTTTTTACCGGATCATATCCCAATGAATGACCTACGAAAAAGGTACTGAACCCAAGCTGATGAATGTGTCCTGAAACGGCTGTGGGCACCGCCCGATTATATCATATAATGAGGGGGAAAACTGATGGGTCAGATTTACAAAACTGAAAAGAGTAATTTGAACCCAAAACGGCTGTGGGCACTGCCCACTTATCATACAGCCTGAGCCGTACAGAGGTCGTAATACTTCCCGTGACGTGCCATAAGGTCGGCATGAGTGCCGCTCTCCGCTATGCCTTTCTCATCAATGTACATTATACGGTCACAGGAGCGGATAGTAGAAAGCCTGTGAGCTATGATGAATGAGGTGCGCCCCTTGAGCAGGTGATCGATACCCTTCTGAAGAAGGGATTCGGTGCGTGCATCTATGGAGGAGGTGGCTTCATCGAGTACGAGTATCTTGGGATCGGACAGAAGCGTGCGGGCAAAGGATATGAGCTGCTTCTCACCGCCTGAGAGCTTGGAGCCTCTCTCATTTACCTCAGTATAGTAGCCGTCCTCCATTTCACGGATGAACTCATCAGCACATACTGCCTTGGCAGCGGCAATACATTCCTCATCGGTGGCATCGAGCCTTCCGTAGCGGATATTATCCATGATAGTGCCGGAGAATATGAAGCTGTCCTGGAGCATTATGCCCATCTGCTTGCGCAGGGAGGCGAGCTTCACCTGTGAGATATCCTTGCCGTCTATGTCAATATGTCCGTCCTGAATGTCGTAAAATCGAGAAAGCAGGGACACTATCGTTGATTTTCCCGCACCTGTGGGACCTACAAGGGCAACAGACTGCCCTGCCTTTGCGTCAAAGGAAACGTGTTCAAGGATGTTGATGCCCTTCTCATAGCCGAAGGTGACATCTTTGAACTCGACGTTGCCCTTTATCTCGCCGATATCCTCGGCACCGTCCTTGTCAGAGATGCTGACAGGCTCATCAAGTGTCTCGAATATTCTTTCAAGATATGCAATGTTGTTGATGAATGTGTTTATTATATTGGACAGGTTCATGATAGGCTGCCAGAACCGTGAAGCATATCCCGTCATTGCCGCCAGAGTACCCAGTGAGATCTGTGCAGGTCCCATCACCACAAGACCCACCACAAACAGCGCCGCACGCACCCATGTGGAGATATTGTCAGTAGTGGGCCAGACAAGGTTTGAGTATTTGACAGCCCTCATCCATGATGTGCGGTACTTGTCATTGAGACGGTCGTATATCTCCGCATTCTCCTCTTCACGGTTGAATACCTGTGTTATCCTTGCACCTACGATATTCTCCTGAAGGTATGCGTTCATGTTGCTGGATTTGTTGGAAACATCCTGCCATGCCTTGCGCTGACGGGATTTGATGGCAAACATGACCAGCATGAAGATTGGAAGTCCCGAAAGGGTTACAAGTGCGAGCTTGACATCGACTATGAACATG
>JAFUHM010000016.1 GCA_017468865.1 Oscillospiraceae bacterium
TAAAGCCTGTGCTTTCCCTTATCGACAGCGTGAAGGTGAAGTCCCTGTCACATATCACGGGCGGCGGCTTCTACGAGAATATCCCCAGATCCCTTCCCGACGGCATCACCGCAAAGATAGACCGTGCCTCCGTGGATGTGCTTCCTGTCTTTGACCTGATCGCAGCAACAGGAAAGATACCCGAAAGGGATATGTTCAACACCTTCAACATGGGCGTGGGCATGATCGCCTGTGTTGATAAGAACGATGCTGACAAGGCGATAGAGGTGCTTACCGCCGCAGGTGAGCAGGCATATGTCATCGGTGAGCTCGTGAGCGGCGACGAGGGTGTTATCATCGCATAATGGACAAGAACAAGAGCACTAAGGTGCTGAAAGCGGTCACGACCCTCTTTCTGCCCCTTAGTGTCATATCTGTTTCGCTTTTGGCTGTGATATGCTATGCGCTGGTATGGGTAGGCTCATCAGGCGGGAAGAAACGCTATTTCAGATAGTCTGCGGGTATGTACCTGGCGGAGGCGGCTCTCTCCCTGATAAAGCTGTATGTACTCAGTCATTTCGGCGTTATGGGGCGCAGCTTTGCATTTGCGGTATTCGGCAGGACGGCTTTCACTGTCTTCTGGGCAGTGACTGCTGTTATAATGGCTGTACAGGGGATACTCTCGGCAAGGGCCGCAAAAAGCTGTACTGACAACGGGCGCTTTCTTGAATAGGTGGATATATGAAGAACATTATCGTACTTGTATCGGGCGGAGGCACTAATCTGCAGGCGCTTATAGATGCACAGAAAAGGGGAGAGATAAAGGGCGGCAGGATCACCTGTGTTATCTCCTCGAAAGAGGGAGCATATGCTCTGGAGCGTGCCGCACAAAACGGCATAAAGGGCATCACCCTCCCCAGGAAGGAATATCCCGACAATAAGACTTATTCTGATGCTCTGCTCAAACTTCTCGGGGAAGAGAAGGCGGATATCATCGTGTATGCAGGCTTCATGACAATACTTGACAAGTGTGTCTGTGATGCGTATCCGTATAAGATGGTGAATGTTCACCCGGCACTTATCCCTTCTTTCTGCGGAAAGGGATACTATGGACTGCGTGTGCATGAGGAAGCTCTCCGCCGAGGCGTGAAGGTGACGGGTGCGACGGTGCATTTCGTGACGGACGTGTGCGACGGCGGCCCTATCATACTTCAGCGTGCGGTGTATATCGAGGAGGGTGACACCCCCGAAGTTCTCCAGCGCCGTGTGATGGAGCAGGCAGAGTGGAAGATACTTCCCGAGGCTGTGTCGCTCCTCTGTGAGGACAGGATAGAGGTCATAGACGGCGTGACGCATATAAGATGATATTCTGTGAAGAAGATAATACAGACTGTTAGCTGTGACAAGTTACAGATGAAAGGAACATATTATGAATAACGATATCACATCAGTGATCTCCGCAGTTTCCTACCCCGGCAGGGGCATCGTCATAGGGCTGTCCAAGGACGGCACCAAGGCGGTGACTGCTTACTTTATCATGGGCAGAAGCGTCAACTCCCGCAACCGTGTGTTCACCGAGACTGAGGACGGCATACGCACCGAGGCTGCCGACCCTTCCAAGCTCTCCGATCCCCACCTTATCATATACAGTCCCGTCCGTGTGCTCCGTGATATGACCATAGTTACAAACGGCGACCAGACGGATACGGTGTATGATCTGATGAATGAGGGCAAGACCTTCGAGCAGGCACTGATGACCCGTGAGTATGAGGACGATGCGCCCAACTACACACCCAGGATATCCGGCCTCCTGCACGTCAAGGACGGCGCTTACGGCTATGCCATGAACATAATAAAGTCGGCAGACGGCGATCCCGACAGCATCAGACGGTATACATTCACCTACGGGACGCCCATAGCAGGTCAGGCACACTACATACACACCTACATGGGAGACGGCGCACCTCTGCCCTCATTCAGGGGAGAGCCTGAGCTCATCGCCCTTGCGGATGATGATATAGACGCATTTACCGACAAGGTATGGAATGCACTCGACAGCGACAACAAGGTATCGCTTTTCACCAGATACATCTGCCTTGAATGCGGCAAGGTGCAGACAAGGATCGTAAATAAATACGAGAAGATATGACCGCTTGACGGAGGTAATAAAATGAACGAACTTTTGCTCAAATACGGATGCAATCCCAATCAGAAGCCTTCCAGAGTATTCATGGAGAACGGCGCAGACCTTCCCTTTACCGTGCTCTGCGGAAAGCCCGGATATATAAACCTGCTCGATGCGTTCAACGGCTGGCAGCTTGTCAGCGAACTGAAGAAGGCTACTGGACTTCCTGCGGCAACTTCATTCAAGCACGTTTCTCCTGCGGGTGCGGCTGTGGGCAGACCCCTTTCCGACACGCTGAAGAAGATCTACTGGGTGGATGACTTAGGGGAGCTTTCTCCTCTGGCGTGCGCATACGCAAGGGCAAGAGGTGCGGACAGGATGTCCTCCTACGGCGACTTTATCGCACTATCCGATGTGTGCGACGTACCTACGGCAAAGATGATACAGCGTGAGGTGTCTGACGGCGTGATTGCACCCGGCTACACCGACGAGGCTCTGGAGATACTCAAGTCCAAGCGCAAGGGCAGCTACAACATCATACAGATAGACGAGAGCTATGTTCCCGCTCCCATCGAGCGCAAGCAGGTGTACGGCGTTACCTTTGAGCAGGGACGCAATGAGCTTGTGATAAGTGATGAGCTCTTTGCAAATATCGTGACCGACTGCAAGGACATCCCTGAGGACAAGAAGACAGATCTTGCCATTGCACTTATCACTCTTAAATACACCCAGTCCAACTCCGTATGCTATGTCAAGGACGGTCAGGCCATCGGCATAGGCGCAGGTCAGCAGTCACGCATACACTGCACACGCCTTGCAGGTCAGAAGGCCGATAACTGGTGGCTCAGACAGTGCCCCAAGGTAATGGCTCTCCCCTTTAAGGATGAGGTGCGCCGTGCAGACCGTGACAACGCAATTGACGTATACATAGGCGATGAGTGGGAGGATGTGCTGCGTGAGGGCGAATGGCAGAAGGTGTTCACCGTGAAGCCCGAACCCCTCACCCGTGAGGAGAAGAAGGAGTGGCTGGCAAAGAATACCGACGTTGCTCTCGGCTCCGATGCTTTCTTCCCCTTCGGCGACAACATCGAGAGAGCGAACAAGTCCGGTGTAAAGTACATAGCACAGCCCGGCGGCTCTATCCGTGACGACAATGTTATCGAGACCTGCAACAAATACGGTATAGCTATGGCATTTACAGGCATAAGGCTCTTCCATCACTGATAACAAGGCAGTATGCAAGGGGGCAGTCAGTGTGACCGATGCCCCCGACATACCCATTTATATCCCTGCGGGACATTATGTGAAAGCCTTATCGGAACGAGAAAGGAACCGCAATGATAACAGATGCCTACGATCCCTGCAGCGAACCTATCATCACTCCTGCCTCCTTTCACGGTGAAAAGAAGGAACTGTACAGCGTAGCCATAGGCACCTTTTCAAGGGAGATATACGCAGAAGTCCTGAATATGTATCCCAATGAGCAGATAGGTCAGCTGAGTTCGGTAAACTGGGTCAGACCCATTCACACCATAGAAGCGGACGGCTCCGTTTTCGTCTTCTACCTTTCGGAGATAGGCTCCTGCATGGCATCCGAGGATGTTATAGAGATAAACCACGTCACAGGGGCAGGTCATTTTATCCTTTTCGGATCGGCGGGGGCTCTGGCACCCGATGTCACCTCCGGAAAGTATGTGATCCCCACCTCTGCGTACAGGGATGAGGGGATGTCTTACCACTATGCCCCGCCTGCCGACTATATCCGCATAAAAAACGCAGACTTTGTGGCGGATGTATTCTCAAAAAATGACCTTCCCCATGTCTGCGGAAAGGTCTGGACAACGGATGCCCTTTACATGGAAACAAGGGACAAGGTCCAAAAGAGAAAGTCGGAAGGCTGCATCGCCGTTGAAATGGAGCTTGCGGGAGTTCAGGCCGTCTGCGACCACTACGGCATAGAGCTTTACCATTTCCTTATGACAGGTGATGTGGTGGATCAGCCGGATTACGCCCCGGAGGGGCTTTCGGAAGCAAACCATGAAATGAACAATTTCTTCAATGCCCTGAAGATCGCCCGCAGCATCAGCTGACACGGATCGGAACAAGACCATGGACATCAAACAGACACCCGAATACACAGCCCACAGGCACTGCACCTACAATCGTGAGGAGCTGGAGAAAAGCTCGGATATAGGCTGCTTTCACTGCATGAAGATATTCCACAATCACAAGTCGATATCGAGCTTCTGCGACGGCGGAGAGACGGCGCTCTGTCCTTACTGCGGCATCGACAGCCTCATAGGAAGTGCGTCGGGATACGAGATAACGGGCACTTTCCTTCAGGGAATGAATCAGATCTGGTTTTGAAAAGGAGAGAAATATGAAAATACTGGTCATTGGCGGCGGCGGCCGTGAACACGCCATCATCATGAAACTGGCTGAGTCCCCAAAGGTGGATAAGCTCTACTGCGCCCCCGGCAACGGTGGTATATCGAAGTTTGCGGAATGCTTTGACGTGGCGGCTACGGATATAGAGGGTCAGGTGGCACTGGCAAAGAAGCTGGGCGTGGATATGGCAGTAGTGGCTCCCGACGATCCTCTGGTGGCGGGAATGGTGGATGCCATGAATGCCGCAGGGATACGCACATTCGGCCCTGCTGCAAATGCTGCCGTGATCGAGGGCAGCAAGGTCTTTTCCAAGGATCTGATGAAGAAATACAACATCCCCACCGCAAAGTATGAGGTATTCTCCGACTCTGCTTCCGCCATCGCATATATCAGGGAGCAGAACACCTACCCCACCGTAATCAAGGCTGACGGCCTTGCATTGGGGAAGGGCGTTATCATAGCGCAGAATGAAGAAGAGGCTGTGACCGCCGTTCATGAGATGATAGACGAGCTGAAATTCGGCAAGTCCTCCGCTACGGTGGTGGTGGAAGAGTTCCTCACAGGCCCCGAGGTGTCCGTGCTGTCCTTTACCGACGGCAAGACCGTGGTGCCCATGGTGTCATCCATGGATCATAAGCGTGCCCTTGACAATGACGAGGGACTTAACACGGGCGGCATGGGAACTATCGCTCCCAACCCGTTCTATACCGAAGAAGTGGCTGACAGGTGCATGAAGGAGATATTCCTGCCCACAATAGATGCCATGAACAAGGAAGGGCGCACCTTCAAGGGATGCCTTTACTTCGGACTGATGCTGACTCCGAGAGGTCCTGTGGTGATAGAGTACAACTGCCGTTTCGGCGATCCCGAGACACAGGTGGTGCTCCCTCTGCTGGATACGGATCTGTATGATATATTCGATGCCATAGACAAGGGGACTCTCTCCGATCTCGACATCAGGTGGAAGGACGGTTCCTGCGCCTGCGTCATCATGGCATCTGGCGGCTATCCTCTGTCATACCCGAAGGGGATAGAGATGCACGGCCTTGACGAAAAGGGTCAGGTGGAGGGTGCCTTTGTGTACCATGCCGGAACGAAATTTGCCGACGGGAAATTCCTTACCGCAGGCGGCCGTGTCATCGGCGTCACCTGCACAGGCAGCGATCTGAAGCAGGCACTTGACCGTGCATATGCGGCAGTTGACAGGATAAGCTGGGATGGGGCACATTACAGGAAAGATATAGGCAAGAAGGCACTTAATAAGTGACATGATACTGTTTCCCCCGTGGGAGACGGTCTGATATGAAAGGATAAGAACATGAGCGCAATGAATATCGTATGCCTTGATCTGGAGGGCGTACTCGTACCTGAGATATGGATAGCTTTCGCAAAGGAAAGCGGTATCCCCGAACTCAAGCGTACCACAAGGGATGAACCCGACTACGACAAGCTGATGAAGTGGCGTCTGGGCATCCTGAAGGAACACGGTCTGGGTCTCAAGGAGATACAGGAGACTATCGCAAAGATAGACCCCATGCCCGGGGCAAAGGAGTTCCTCGATGCCCTGCGTGAGGTGACACAGGTCATCATCATTTCCGATACTTTCACCCAGTTTGCCGCTCCCCTCATGAAGAAACTCGGCTATCCCACCATATTCTGCAACACTCTTGAAGTGGCTGAGAGCGGTGAGATCACCGGATTCAAGATGAGATGCGAGCAGTCGAAGCTCTCCACCGTGAAGGCGCTTCAGTCGGTGGGATTTGAGACGATAGCATCGGGTGACAGCTTCAACGACCTCGGCATGATAAAGGCTTCAAAGGCAGGCTTCCTTTTCCGCTCCACCGAACAGATAAAGAAGGACTTCCCCGAATATCCCGCATTCGAGGAGTACGATGAGCTGCTTGCTGCGATAAAGGCGGTACTGTGATGTCGGATAATCTGTTATTCCCTCTGCCGCTTCCCATACATATCGGTTTCGTTGTGCTGACCGTCATACTTATGGGGATATGCTGGTTCAAGAGGCGCAGGCTTTATGAACTGCTGATCATCATAGGCGTAGTGTCCACGCTCTTTGTGTATGTCTGCGCCCGTCCGCCTTATTTCTACATC
The DNA here is from genome assembly GCA_017468865.1 of Oscillospiraceae bacterium. Lineage (GTDB taxonomy): Bacteria > Bacillota > Clostridia > Oscillospirales > Ruminococcaceae > Huintestinicola. The sequence continues at coordinate 6,602 of JAFUHM010000016.1, forward strand.
CTCGGGATCGAGGAGATAGCGATATTTGTCTGGGCGTGCATAGATATGCACAAGGTGTACAAGCAGCTTGACGGGAAGGCTTCCGAAAATAAGCCCGAAGAAGAGAAGGATGAAGATGAAGATAGCTCTTCTTGAGGAGAAGACGGTCACATACGGTGACGCTTCACACGGCGGCATCTCCATGAGCGAGTTCGATGAACTGGGGGAAGTGGTGCGCTATCCGCTGACCCCTGCCGATAAGGTGGTCGAGCGTGCCGCAGACTGCGATGCGGTCATAATAAACAAGACACTTTTCACACGGGAGGTCATGGAGGCTCTCCCGAAACTGCGGTACATAGGACTGTGTGCCACGGGATACAACAACGTGGATCTGGATGCGGCACGGGAGAAGGGGATAGCTGTCACCAATGTGCCTGCCTATTCCACCAATGCTGTCGCAGAACAGGTGTATGCGTATATACTCTATTTTGCCAAGAGGATACATGAGCAGGCCAGCTTCACACGGGGAGGCGGCTGGATACGGTCGGATACCTTCTCCTATCTGGGGATACCCGCATATGAACTTGACGGGAAGACCCTTGGAGTGGTAGGCTTCGGCAGCATCGGACAGCGTGTATGCAGTATAGCACGGGCATTCGGGATGAAGGTGCTGTGCTGTACACGCACCCCGAAAGAGGCGGAAGGCATCAGCTTTACGGATATAAGGACGGTATTCGGTGAGTCGGACTACATCACCGTACACTGTCCGCTTACCCCTGCCACGGAGAAGATGGTGAACGCTGAGCTCCTTTCCCTTTGCAGACCTTCGGCGGTGTTCATCAACACATCCAGAGGCGGCGTGGTCGATGAAAGGGCTTTGGCGGAGGCGCTGAAGGACGGCAGGATAGCAGGAGCCGCACTTGATGTGCTGGAGCATGAGCCCATGACAGAGGACTGTCCTCTTTACGGTGCAAACAACTGCATCATTACGCCTCATACGGGGTGGGCGCCCCGTGACACGAGGGAGAGGCTCATACATACTGCGGCGGACAACCTGCGGCAATGGATGCAGGGACGCACGGTAAACAGGGTAGACTGCCGGATACGGCATGAAAATCAGATATAGGAAATGAGAAAATGTTCGACATTAACAAGAAAAAGCGTATAGTCGTGAAGATCGGCACTTCAACGCTTACGCATCACCGCACGGGGAGACTCAACATCCGCCGCACGGAGAGATTTGTGAAGATACTTGCCGACATACAGAATACGGGTCGTGAGATCATCCTTGTGTCATCGGGTGCGGTGGCAATGGGACTTAGCAAGATGAACCTCAATGAACGTCCTTCGGAGACGGTCATGAAGCAGGCTTGTGCCGCCATCGGACAGTGTGAGCTGATGTACTTCTACGACAAGCTGTTCGGGGAGTACAACATCAATGTGGCGCAGATACTCCTCACACGCTATGTTCTGGAGACTCCCCGCAAGAACAATGTTGAGAACACCCTCCACAAGCTCCTTGAAAACGGCGTCATCCCCATAGTCAATGAGAACGACACAGTTGCCATAGATGAGCTTGAACTTGAAATGGGTGAGAACGACACCCTTGCGGCGCACGTCGGCGCCATGTGCGGAGCCGATCTGCTGATAATCCTTTCGGACATAGACGGGTTCTTCGACGGCGATCCGAGAAAGGATCCGGATGCGAAGATCATCCCTGAGATAAATGTCATAGATGACCGCATACGCTCCCTTGCGGGAGGTGCAGGCACGTCCCTCGGCTCGGGGGGCATGACGACTAAGGTGAATGCGGCTGAGATAGCGCTTTCCTCCGGGTTTGACATGGCGATACTCAACGGCAGACGTCCCGAGAACCTTTATGACTTCTTCGACGGGAAGCAGATAGGCACCATATTTACAAAAGCCTGAACGATCTCCCGTCCTTTCGGTAAGAGCGATCCCCCATCCAGAGGATGGGGGATCATTTTACTCATCAAGTTCAAGGTCGCTTTCGTCGATGAGGATGACGTTGTTCTTAAAGAGGGTGGTCTGTTTGAGAAGGCCGTTGGATTCGATCATTACATCTTCGGTGTCAAATTCGATTATCTCTGCCCGTGGAGTTATGTATTCCATGCTCATGCCTCCTTTGCGGTAACGGTCACGCCTGCGGGATAGGTGTGGCGGTCGAGTTTCCAGCAGAACAGGAACTGTCCGTTTCCGTTCAGAACGTCCGAACCGTCTTCGGCATCGGAGAAGTCGATCTTCTCATATACCGTATCCGTCTTTGACTTGGCGATGACATTGCCCTTCTTGCTGATGACGGCGATATAGCTGTAATCTTTGAGCTGTTCCTCGGTGACGTTCAGCTTATAGACGATGTAGATGCAGTCGGTGTTTCCGTACACATCGTATTCTTTGCAGTATCCGTATTCACCCTTCGAGCCGTCATCGGAAACTTTCTCGTAGGTGGAGGAAACGGTGTAGTTGAGCTGCCAGTATATGTTGTAGGTGCCCGGTGTCCTGCTCACTGCCATCGCAAAGGTGTCGGTGAGGTCGTCGATGTCTACGGTGTAATACTCCTGATCTTTGAAAGAATTGTCGCCGCTGAAGACGAATATTGCGTTAGCATCCGTCCCGAAGAATGTCACCGACTTGACATCAGCTTCATTTACCTGACCGTTGAGGAGGATCTGTGATTTGGTGATGTCTATCTGTTCCCACCATGAGCCTGCGCCTTCGGAAGTATTTTCCGTAATGGAAACACTGCCGTCCTTGCGGAATTTTGAGGTATCAAGTATCTCGGCGGGGTCTTCATCGTTGTCGGTGGGTGCATCGGTACCTGTGAGGGCCTTGAACAGGGTGTTTAGCACGGGAGTGTTTGCGGCACGCCATTTGAGGGTGGTGCGATTAAGATAGCCGTGAAACTCACTTTGGTCGTCACCTGTTGAGTTGGAGTTATTGTCCCAGAGCACTGCGGATATGGCGGCATTGCTGTACTTATCGTTGAGGGAATTGATGTGGCCTGCGTAATCCGCTGCCCAGCTTATGCGGGCATCCGTATTATTGCGGTCGCTGGCGCTGAACTCACCTATTACGACTGAATACCCCTTGTCAAGGAAGTTGCTGCCAATGGCATTGAAGATATCTGCAAGTTTATTCTTCCATGTGTCGGTGTAGTCACCGCCTTCTTTCATGGCAAACTCATAGGGGGAGTATGCGTGCAGGGATACGATCACATTGGGATCATCGGTGGTGTTCTGCCAGTTGTCTATCATGGGGTGGTCGATGCTTGCTGCATAGGTGGGGAGCATAAGCATCCTGGAGGAGTTGTTGCCGCCTGTGGCTCTGACTGTCTCCACAAAGACACCGTTGAGGATGTTGACGTTATTGAGCACGGTTTCATCCCGTGTCCACCATTCACTGTCGCCGCCGTTGTAGAGCCTTGGTTCGTTCTGCCCTTCAAAGATAAGATGGTCGCCGTAAGCTTTGAATTTCTCGGCTATCTGCTTCCAGATGAGAGCCATTACCTTCTTCCCGTTCTCCAGGTTGTCGGATGAAGGGTCATTCCACTGCTCATGGTGTACATTGAGGATGACATACATATCCTGTGAATATGCGTAGTCAACGACTTCCTTGACACGGGACATCCACTCGGGGTCTATGGTGTAGCTGCTGTCGGTGACGTGATTGGCCCAGGTGGTGGGTAGGCGGATGGTCTTGAAGCCCTTGGCTTTCACCGCATCGACAAGTTCCTTTGTGACTTTGGGGTTGCCCCATGCGGTCTCTGTGTCAAGTCCGCCATTTGTATATGTGGTGGGGGAAAGGTCGTTGTTATGGGCATCAAGACTGTTGCCGAGGTTCCAGCCAAAGCCCATGTCTTCGACAATGTCCTTGGGGGTATTGCCCGCTGCCTCTGCGGCAGGCACGGCAAGTATCATTGCCAATGAGCATACTGCCGACGCAGCAAGTGCTGTGAGCTGTCTGACGAGCGGCTTGTTCATGCTATCACTCATTAGTTGTCACGGGGATGTAAACGTTTCCACTATTGTACCACTTTTCATCACGGATTGCAAGAGCATTTTGTAAAAAATCATTGTCTTAAAAATTTCATATATTTTCATCCAAAAGGGATAGACAAACAGGCACAGATGTGGTATACTGAAAGGGTATATCATTGTAGGCCGATAGGGTCAATAAGTAAAAGGTGTGTCAAATGGATAATAAAAGGGGTTCGTTCTCTTCATCACTTGGATTTGTGCTTGCTGCGGCAGGAAGTGCGGTGGGGCTCGGGAATATATGGAGATTTCCGTATCTTGCTGCTAAGGACGGCGGAGGGCTGTTCCTGTGCGTGTATATCGTGCTGGTGCTGACCTTCGGCTTCACTCTGATGATAACGGAGGTGTCCATCGGCCGCAGGACAAGGCAGGCAGCCCTTACCGCATACCGCAGGATAAACAAGAAATTCGGTTTCATCGGTGTGCTGGCGAGCATAGTTCCGTTTATAATACTGACCTATTACTGCGTGATAGGCGGCTGGGTCATGAAATACATGGTGACATTCATTTCGGGGGGCGGCATGAAGGCGGCGCAGGACGGATATTTCACGTCCTTCATAACCTCACCTGCGGAGCCTGTGATATACGGACTTGTCTTCCTTGCCATTACGGGATATATCATTTACCGAGGGATAAACTCGGGCATAGAGAAGATCTCCACCGTGCTCATGCCCGTACTGCTGATCATGGTCGTCTGCATAGCGATATATTCCCTGACGCTCAAAGGCAGCGGACGGACAGGCCTTGAGGGGCTTGCGGTCTACGTTATCCCCGATGTGACGGGTATGACCTTTGAGAAGATAATGTCGGTGGCGGCTGATGCTGTGGGGCAGCTCTTCTACTCCATAAGCGTGGCAATGGGCATCATGGTCACATACGGCAGCTATTTCAGGGATGAGGATGATCTGGTGAAGTCTGTCAGCCGCATAGAGATGTGCGATACCTTTGTGGCAGTGCTTGCCGGTGTCATGATAGTGCCTGCGGTGTATGTGTTCGGCGGCCGTGAGGCTATGGGAGCGCAGGGACCCGGGCTTATGTTCCAGGTGCTCCCGAAGGTGTTCATGAATGCGGGAACTATCGGGAGTATAGTCGGTGCGCTGTTCTTCGTGATGGTATTCTTTGCGGCGCTGACTTCTGCCATGTCGATACTTGAGACTATCGTTTCATCCATGATAGACGGGCTGGGCTTCACACGAAAGAAGGCGGTCATCGCCGAATGTGTCGTATGTGCGGTGCTCTCGTCTGTCATCTGTCTGGGATACAACGTATTCTACTTTGAGCTGCCTCTGCCAAACGGCAGCAAGGCGCAGATACTTGATATCTTTGACTATATCTCAAACTACCTGCTGATGCCTGTGGTAGCCATCGCTACCTGCATCCTTATCGGCTGGGTCGCAAAGCCTTCTTCTGTCATAGATGAGGCTACCAAGAACGGAGAAAAGCTCCTTCGTGCGCCGATGATAAAGGTGATGCTCAAATTCGTGGCTCCCCTGATGCTGGCGGCTCTTTTCCTGGATTCGGCAGGGATAATATGAAGAAGTTCCTTCATTCCTTCAATCTGAACAAGGATCATGTTGCCCTCATATACGCTCTTCTTGCGGCGATACTGCTTGCCGTGCCTGAGAGGGTGGCATCCGTCCTGCCGCAGATCATCGGCGTGGTGATGCTTGCCTATGCGCTCATAAATCTGCTGATGGTGATATTCATAAACACATCGGAGACGGAGATAGGCGACTCCGTGCTGAGCGGTGCTGTGGGGCTGGTGGTGTTCCTCCAGGGGGAGAGCGCCATTGTGACTATCGGCGTCATCTGGGCGGTGCTGTCCCTTTCGGAGACGGCAGAGGAGATGAACGTCACATTCAGGGACAAGTCGTACAATGCGGCGAATATGGCAGGCTACCTGGTTACGATAGTGCTTGCTGTGCTGCTGATGTTCGACCCGTTTGAACATTTTCATATGCACATCCGCATACTTGGTGCGGAAATGCTGTTCTCCGTACTTATGAGACGGCTGAGGCTGTTTCGCACGAAATAACAGAGGGGAGATGAAAGGGTGAGACCTGAGAATATGAGAAAGATCGGCATTATGATGAGCCTGCTCATGGGTGTCACCATGTCATTCGGTATGTCGCTGTGCGGCTCGCTGCTCTCCGGTCACTTTACGGTGGCAAGCTGGCTGCTCTCCTTTGTGATAAGCCTTGCGGTAAGCATCATACTGGGGCTTGCGGTGCCTGTGAAAAGGATCTGTGATGCTGCGTGCAGGCGGTTCGGCGCTGCCCCTGATACCATGAAGGGGAGAGCGGTCTCCGCCATGACATCGAATTTGATATATACGCCTGTCCTCACGGTCATCATGTGTCTGGTCATGACGAGTCTGGCTGGGGCGCAGATAAGCAGGGGAGTCGCAGAACTGGATATGGCGGCGGCTTCGGTTAGGGGCGAACTTTCCGCCGCACAGGACGAGTATGAGAAAAGGCAGGCGGAAGGTGCGGCTGAGACAGAACTTGCATCCCTGTCGGGAAATATTGAGTCACTCCGCTACGAGCTTGAACAGATGGAGGGGAAGCGTGCTGCCATGATGGAGGAAAAGCCCGTGTTCATCCGTGAGTTATGGCTCTCACTGGCTGTATGCCTTGCAGTGGGGTTTGTGCTGATATTCCTGACAGAATCTGCATATATGAAACTTCTTGTGAAAAAATTTGCCCATTAGTCCTTCCCGTTAGGGCGGCTGAAAATATAGATAAATTTACATGATAATTTTTTACACTTTTTATGCGATAGGTAAAAGTTTTGCGAGTCACACATTCAAGCCGTTTGTCGTGTGAAAGGCAGAGGAAATTTTTTCAAAATCTATTGATTAAAGCAAAAAGATATGTTATAATGTAAGTTGAAACGTTTGCAGGATGTCCGAACAGGCAGAGTGACGGGGCATCATCAATGTAAAGAGAGAATTCGGAGATAACTATGTTGTTTACAAAAGAGATAGGGATAGATCTTGGCACTGCCAATACACTTGTGTATCTGAAGGGCGGCGGCATAATACTGCGTGAGCCGTCTGTGGTGGCAGTGGATTCACGCACGGGTCTGCCCAGATATGTAGGGCAGGAGGCAAAGGACGTGATAGGGCGCACACCCGGCTCGATAGAGGCGGTGCGTCCCCTGAAGGACGGCGTTATCGCAGACTTTGATGCGACGACAGTGATGCTGGTGGAGTTTATAAGGCGTGCGCTGAAGGGGTCGTTCTTCTTCACGAAGGCGGATGTCATAATCTGCATACCTTCGGGAGTTACCGCAGTTGAGCGCAGAGCAGTCAGGGAGACGGCGGAGAACGCAGGCGCAAGAAAGGTCAGCATCATAGAGGAGCCTATGGCTGCGGCGATAGGTGCGGGGCTTCCCGTTGCGGAGCCTACTGGCTCAATGGTGGTGGATATCGGCGGCGGTACGTCGGAGGTGGCTGTCATATCTCTGGGCGGCATCGTGACATCAAGGAGCGTGCGCATCGCAGGTGATGCCTTTGATGCTGCCATCGCCACATACATAAAGAGAAACTACGATCTTCTCATAGGCGATCTTACTGCGGAGAGACTGAAGATAGATGCAGGGTCGGCCTATGAACTGGAGAAGGAGATCACCTGCACCATAAGCGGACGAAACCTCAACGGTCTGCCCGAAAATCTGGAGATCACCAGCAAGGAAGTCCGTGAAGCACTGTCAGAACCGCTTTCACATATCGTTGATGCGATAAAGGCTACCCTTGAAAAGACCCCTCCCGAACTGGCATCCGACATCATGGACAAGGGGATAGTCATAACGGGCGGCGGCGCCCTGATAAGAGGGATAGACGAGCTTATCTCCCATGAGACCGGTATGCCTGTGCGCATAGCGGAGAAGCCCCTTGACTGCGTAGCAGCAGGCACGGGCAAGTTGCTTGAGGATAGGGAACATCTGCATGATGTGCTGAGCACGGAGTATTGATGAGCAAATGTATCTGACGGGGAGGAGGTGCCTGAAGTGGCTGATTTCTTCAAAAGCGTAAAATTCAAGATCATCATCGCACTTACGGCGCTCCTCACCGGTGCGATGATATATTCCGTCACTACCGGGGGATTTTCCTCTACCAGCTCCTATCTGTTCGAGATGGTGTTCGCCCCTGTCAAGTCGGCTTCCTCGAAGCTCTCGGATAAGATACGCAGATCCCTTGACATGATGGTGAATGCCGAGAGATACTATAACGAGAACAGGGAACTCAAAGAGCAGATAGCCGCTCTCTACGGTCAGATGGCGGATTACGACAGGCTGGTAACGGAAAACGGCGACCTGCGGACGATGCTCGAACTTCACGAGGAGCATGAGGATTACAGCTTTTCCCCGCCCTGCACGGTCATCGCAAGGGCTACCAACGATCCTTTTGCTGCCTTTACCGTAGACAAAGGGGCGGATGACGGCATAAAGCCCGGCGACCCTGTCATCACACAGAACGGCATAATCGGCGTGTGCAGCGAAGTCTCGCCGGGGACTGCGAAGGTGCGCACCATATTCCATCCCAAGACATCCATAGGTGCGTATACCGTCCGCACCAAGGTGGAGGGCATCGTTTCCGGAGGATATGAGTCCGCCGAGGACGGGCAGATAAAGTTTGAACACATCGACAAGGATGCGGATATAGAACCGGGTGACATCGTGCTCACGTCGGGAAGCGAGAACTTCCCCGCATCACAGCTCGTGGGCGTGGTGGAGAGCGTGGAGATAGAGAGCAACGGCCTTTCCAAGTATGCGCTCATCACTCCGGCGGCTGATCCCCGCACAATACAGGGCGTGTTCGTGGTCATCGACTACTCCATAGATGAGGTGACTGCCGTGAAGAATGCGGCAAAGGCTGAGGGTGATGCGCCGTGAGCCGCATGAATATCGAACTGAAGGCACGCAAGGAACGGTATCATTTTGTGATAAGGATACTTTTGTTTGCGTTCCTCATGGTGTTCTCCTATATACTCATGCTGACAGTGAGCAATTCCACGCCTCTGCCGTGTATGCTCATTCCCTGCGCTGTATGCTTTGCGATGCGTGAGCAGCCTATGGCAAGTGCGGTGTACGGCATGATATGCGGACTGCTGCTGGACAGTGCGTACAATATGCTCCCCGGACTTTCTGCGGTGATACTCATGTGGACGGCGCTGATGGCGTCGCTTCTGGTGAACAATCTCCTCAGAAAGAACGTATTCAATTTCATGTGGATAGATGCTGCCGCCTGCTTTATACACGGCGGACTGCACTATATACTGTACTACTATGTGTGGGGATACGACAGCGACGGGCTCATCCTTCTGCACATCTTTGTCCCCGAGTTCCTGGTATCGAATGCGGCAGGCATCGTGCTGTATATCCTCACGGGCGTTATCACACGGAGGTTCGGTGCGATAAATGAGCATTACATCGAGGAACGCTCGGACGACATCGTAAGAGAGTGACGGGCAGAATACAGCTCAACATCGGCAATGGCGGACAGCAGATCCGTCCATGGAAAGGAAAAGACATGATACGTCATATCGTAATGTTCAGGTTCAGGGAAAACAATGCCGAAAATGCGGCGCTTGCACGGGAGAAGGCACTCAGACTCCCCGACACCATCAGTCAGATACGTCATTTCGAGGCGGTGGTGAATGCTCCTTCTGCGGATAAGACGAACTATGACTTTGCCCTTATCGCAGACTTTGAAACACAGGAAGATCTCGACGCATATCAGGTGCATCCCGATCACAAGGCTTTCGGTGCTTTCATCGGCACTGTCAGGGCTGAGGGAGGACGTGCCTGCATAGACTACGAGTTTTAAGGTGATATTATGATAAAGGTAAATACCATAAAGAAGGAATATACCAAGTGGGACTGGCAGGCAGGCAAGAACGTGCCTTTCACGGAGGAGATGACGCAGTTCATACTGTCAACTCCCAATTCCACCTATGCCCTTGCCGCACTTGAGAGCGGACATCTGTGCCACATCTATTATGGCAGACGCACGGATGATGAGGATCTGGCGTATCTTATGAGGCTCGGCGAGAACCCTTATACACCCAAGGTCAACAGCCGTGACATGGGTACGTTCATGGATACCACGCCCTTTGAGTATCCCGTCCACGGCACGGGCGACTACCGTGAGCCTGCGGTGATGATAAGGGACGGTAACGGGGCTACTTCCCTTGACCTGAGATATGTGTCATACAGCATCACCGACGGCAAGCCCCTGCTTTCACAGGAGCTTGAGGACTGCACGGTGAAGGTGCCTGCCACTTATGCCGACGGCAGCGATGCCAGGACTCTGTGCATCACCATGAAAGAGATACACACCGGAGTGGAAGTGGATCTGTACTATACCGCATTCGAGTCCCTTGACGCTGTTACGAGAAGTGCGGTCATCCGCAATACGGGTGATCGTGTGGATATCCTGCGTGCCCTCTCTGCGGCGGTGGACTTCGACTCATGCGAGTATGACTGGATCACCCTCAACGGCTCATGGGCAAGAGAGCGCATAGTCGAGCGTTCCCCCCTGCATCACGGGAAGCAGTCGGTGGATTCGGTGAAGGGTGAGTCATCACACCAGTCGAACCCCTTCGTGGCGCTCGTATCGCATAATGCGGATGAGAACTCCGGCGAGGCATACGGCTTCAACCTCGTTTACAGCGGCAACTTCTTCGCACAGGCGGAAGTCACCCAGCATAAGCGCACCCGTGTGGTGATGGGCGTAAATCCCTTTGACTTCGCATGGGCTCTTGAAAAGGGACAGTCATTCACCGTGCCCGAATGTGTGATGGTATATTCGGACAAGGGCATAGGCGAGATGTCACGCACCTTCCACGACCTGTACCGCAGACACCTGATAAGGGGCGAATACAAGGACAAGCGCCGTCCCATACTCATAAACAACTGGGAAGCAACATACTTTAACTTCGATGAGGAAAAGCTCTTCTCCATCGCAAAGCAGGCGAAGGAACTGGGCATAGAGATGCTGGTGATGGACGACGGATGGTTCGGCCACCGCAATTCGGACAATTCCTCCCTGGGTGACTGGTATGTCAACGAGAACAAGATCAAGGGCGGCCTCAAGGCTCTTGTGGACAGGGTCAACGGCATCGGCATGATGTTCGGCATATGGCTCGAACCGGAGATGATCTCCCCTGATTCCGACCTTTACAGGGCGCATCCCGACTGGGCTATACAGGTAAAGGGTCTTCCCCTCACCCAGTCCCGTGAACAGTATGTCCTGGATTACAGCCGCAAGGAAGTGCGTGACTGCATCTGGTCACAGATCAAGGCGATACTTGACAATGCCAATATCGAATATATCAAGTGGGATATGAACCGTCAGCTGACGGAGGTCGCATCGGCAGCCCTGCCCTCCGACAGGCAGAGGGAACTGTGGCACCGCTTTGTCCTCGGGGTCTATGACCTTCAGGAGAGGCTCTGCACCGAATATCCCCACATACTGCTCGAAAACTGCTCGGGCGGCGGCGCACGCTTTGACCCCGGTATGCTGTTCTATTCTCCGCAGATATGGGCTTCCGATGATACGGATGCCATCGAGAGGCTGAAGATACAGTACGGCACATCCATCTGCTACCCTGCATCCGCTATGGGCGCTCATGTGTCGGACTGCCCCAATCACACCGTAGGACGCTCCACCCCCTTCGAGACAAGAGGGAATGTGGCTATGGTGGGTACATTCGGCTATGAGCTTGATGTTACCCGCATACCCCAGGCAGACCGTGACGAGATACCTTCACAGATAGAGAAGTTCAAGAAATACAATCCTCTGGTGCGCACAGGCGATCAGTACCGTCTGGGCAACATATTTGAGGACAACACCTTCGATGCGTGGATGTTCGTATCCAAGGACAAGTCGCAGGCTGTGCTCACATATGTGCAGGTGCTGGGCAGACCCAATTATCACAGCCGCCGCATAAAGCCCGCAGGACTTGATCCCGAGCGCAGATACAGATCCTCGCAGACAGGCGAGGTGCATCCCGGCAGCACATTTATGAACTGCGGCATCGACGTGGCACTTGACGGCGATTTCAAGTCGCTGGTGATAGAATTTACCGAGGTATGACATCGGCGCAGGAGCGTGGATGGATACTCATGATACTTCAAAGGGACGGTCATCCGTCCCTTTGTGCATATTAGACAAAAAATCACCTTTCTTTTTGTCATCGCTCAATTTGGCAAATATGTTGAAATCATAGGCAAAATATGGTAAAATAAGACAAGTGTATGTGCAATGCACACATACAAGTACAGTATGAAAGAGGTATGTTCAATGAAATTCGGCTACTTTGACGATCAAAACAAGGAATATGTCATCACTTCGCCGAGAACGCCCTATCCCTGGATAAACTATCTTGGCACACAGGCGTTTTTCAGTCTTATATCCAATACGGCAGGCGGTTACAGTTTCTACAAGGATGCCCGTCTGAGAAGGATCACAAGATACCGCTATAACAATGTTCCGATCGATATGGGTGGACGGTATTTCTACATCAACGACAACGGTACTGTATGGAATCCCGGCTGGTCCCCCGTGAAGACAGAACTCGATGAGTATGTCTGCCGCCACGGTATGGGCTATACCGTTATCTCCGGCAAGAAGAACGGCCTCAAAGCTGAAGTTACCTTCTTCGTTCCCCAGGACTATGACGGAGAAGTTCAGCAGGTGGTGCTCACAAATGAGGGCACGGACACCAAGACTTTCAAGTTCTTCTCCTTCGCTGAATGGTGCCTGTGGGATGCACAGGATGACTGCACCAACTTCCAGAGAAACTTCTCCACGGGACGTGTGGAGGTAGACGGCTCTGTTATATACCACAAGACCGAATACAGGGACAGACGTGACCACTATGCCTTCTATTCCGTAAATGACACCATCGACGGCTACGATACCGACCGTGATTCCTTCATCGGTCTGTACAACGGCTTCGGCGATCCTCAGGCAGTTCTTGCGGGCAAGGCTTCAAATTCCTTCGCTGACGGCTGGTCGCCCATCGCTTCCCATTACAAGGAGATCACCCTTGCACCGGGCGAGAGCAAGACACTTATCTTCATCCTCGGCTACGTTGAGATGCCCGTGGATCAGAAGTTTGAGGCTGACGGCAAGACCATCAACAAGGTCAAGGCAAAGGCTATGATCGAGAAGTACAGCACCCCCGAGAAGGTGGCTGCCGGTCTGGCTGAGCTCAAGGCAGCATGGGACAAGCTGCTGGGCATCATCAGCGTTGATTCTCCCGATGAAAAGGTAGACCGCATGGTCAATATCTGGAACCAGTACCAGTGCATGGTAACATTCAACCTCTCCCGCTCGGCTTCATACTTTGAATCCGGTATCGGACGAGGAATGGGCTTCAGAGATTCCAACCAGGATATACTCGGCTTCGTTCATCAGATACCCGACCGTGCAAGGGAAAGAATAATAGATATCGCTTCCACTCAGCTTCCCGACGGCGGCTGCTATCATCAGTACCAGCCCCTTACCAAGAAGGGCAACTCCGATATCGGCGGCGACTTCTCCGACGATCCGCTGTGGATGATACTCTCCGTTTCCGCATACATCAAGGAGACAGGCGACTGGGGCATCCTCGATGAAATGGTGCCTTATGACAATGACGCATCCAAGGCACAGCCCATGCTCGATCACCTGAAGGTATCCTTCTATCATATCGTCAACAACCTCGGACCTCACGGCCTTCCTCTGGCTATGCGTGCGGACTGGAACGACTGCATCAATCTTTCCTGCTACTCCGACACACCGGGCGAGAGCTTCCAGACCTACACCAACCCAAAGTTCGCTGCTGAGGGCGGCTACTCCAAGGTGGCTGAGTCCGTGATGGTCGCTACTCTCTTCACCTACACAGGCCCCAACTATGTTGCGATACTGCGTCATCTGGGCAAGAATGACGAGGCTGATGCGGCACAGGCTGAGATCGACAAGATGAAGAAGAACATCATGGAGTCCGCATGGGACGGCGACTGGTTCCTCAGAGCATATGACTCCGAGGGCAAGAAGATGGGCTCGAAGGAATGTGAAGAGGGTCAGATCTTCATCGAACCCCAGGGCTTTGCTATAATGTCCGAGATAGGCAAGGATCAGGGCGCAGACAAGAAGACCCTTGCGGCTATCGATGAGCGCCTCAACACCAAGTTCGGCCTTGTGCTGAACAATCCCGCATTCACCAAGTACTACATCCAGTACGGTGAGATATCCACATATCCCGGCGGATACAAGGAGAATGCAGGTATCTTCACACATAACAATGCGTGGATAATCTGTGCCGCTGCATACGCAGGCGAGGGCGACCAGGCATTCAAGTACTACTCCGAGATAGCACCTTCCTTCACCGAGGAGACATCCGACATACATAAGACCGAGCCTTATGTATACGGTCAGATGATCGGCGGCAAGGATGCAGGTTCTGACATAGGCAGACCCGGCAAGAACTTCGGTCAGGGCAAGAACAGCTGGCTCACAGGTACCGCTGCATGGAACTTTGTGGCTGTATCCCAGTACATTCTCGGCGTCCAGCCCGACTTCGACGGACTCAAGGTAGATCCTTCCATCCCTCATACATGGGACGGCTTCAAGATCACCCGTAAGTTCCGTGGTGCTACCTTCAACATCGAGATAAAGAATCCCGATCACATAAGCAAGGGCATCAAGTCCCTCACTGTTGACGGCAAGGCTGTTGACGGCAACATAATAAAGGACATCACCGCCGGCGTGCATGAAGTTGTAGCTGTAATGGGCTGATAACTGCACAGTATAACCCCCCGAGTCCGTAAGACGGGTACTCATAAAGAAGTTTTGCCCCGAAGCACTTTGACCCGCCCCCTGTCAAGTAGACAGCGCAAAAAACAAAAATAATCTATGTAGTAACCAAAAGCAGTCTGTGCAATTTGTGCAGGCTGCTTTGTCGTTGGCAGCAATTGGCAAGCACCTTTTGGAGTGAGGAGCGGAGCGA
>JAFUHM010000017.1 GCA_017468865.1 Oscillospiraceae bacterium
GATTTATTTATGCATACAAGGAACAGAGCGGTTATTCAACCGTAGATTTTGTAAAACGCGCCATAGTATTCTTCGGATACGCGCCAAAGGTAATACAGACCGATAACGGCGGGGAATTCACCAATTTTGGGCGTACTGACAGAGTACATACTTTTGATGTATTTTGCAGTAAAAACGGCATTTCGCATAAACTCATCAGACCGAGGACGCCGTGGCATAACGGAAAGGTGGAACGCAGCCACCGGAGCGATCAGGAACGTTTCTACAATTATCTGAAATTCTATTCATTTGATGATCTACAGTTGCAAATGCGGCGCTATCTGCGCCGTTCCAATAAAATACCAATGGCTGTTTTAGGCTGGAAATCGCCAGATTGCCTGCAAAGAGAGCTGGTACTTTTGTCCTGACCTTCGACTGCGGCGAACGAATCTGTTTCCGTTCGTCGCTACGCTCCTCTCTGAAACAGATTCGTTTTCACTTTTCTGGTCTCACATCATTGACAAATGGACATAACTGCCGAATTTCAGCTGCGGCATGGGAAATTCACCAAAAAGACTTGATTTTGCGCACCGAAAGTAGTATAATGAAAATGTTGCGGCAAAATCGGGCGCAAAGCCCTTCTGCCCCACAATATACCGCCAGAGAGGTGCCGAGATGCTTTTCACCCCTACCCGTGCCTACAAGACCATACTCTCCGTGACTCCCTCCGTCCTTGAGGAAATGGGCGTCAGGGCAGTGATCCTTGATATAGACAACACCTGCACGACCCATGACAATCCCGTGCCCCTTGACGGTCTCTTTGAATGGCTCGACAGTATGAGGGATGCGGGCATCAAGATGATGATAGTGTCCAACAACCACCCTCCCAGAGTACAGCCCTTCGCAGAGCTGCTGTCCCTTGACTTTGTAAGTGACGGCGCCAAGCCCCTTCCGAAGGGATACAGAGAGGCGATACGGAAGATGGGCGTAAGAAAGGATGAAACTGTCACCATCGGCGACCAGCTCTTTACCGACATCCTCGGCGCAAAGCTGTTCGGCATAAAGTCCATCCTTGTCATCCCCATCGAGCCCGAGAAAACGCTCTTTTTCAAGATAAAGCGAGCCCTTGAAAGACCGCTCCTGCCAAAGACATACCTATGAACAAATACGAAACACTAAAGACCTACTTCGGATACGATGATTTCAGAGAAGGTCAGGCGGACATAATAGACAACATCCTATCCGGCAGGGACACCCTCGGCGTCATGCCCACGGGTGCGGGAAAGTCCCTGTGCTATCAGATACCCGCCCTGATGATGGACGGCGTGACCATCGTGGTTTCACCGCTCATCTCACTGATGCAGGATCAGGTGACGAGCCTTGTTGGGCTTGGGATAAAGGCGGCTTACATAAATTCATCCCTCACCCAGGATCAGTACTACACCGTGCTGCGCAGGGCTTCCGAGGGTTGGTACAAGCTCATATACGTTGCCCCCGAAAGGCTTGACTCCGACGTTTTCGTAAAGACCGCCTGTGAAATGGATATATCCATGATAACCACCGATGAGGCGCACTGCATCTCACAATGGGGACAGGATTTCCGCCCATCTTATCTGAAGATACCGCAGTTTACGGAAAGGCTCCCCCGCCGCCCCATAGTCACTGCCTTTACTGCCACTGCCACCGAAAGGGTGCGCTCGGACATAAAGCATCAGCTACACATGAAAGACCCCTATGAAACGGTCACGGGCTTTGACAGAAAGAACCTCTACTTTGAAGTGCGTCACCCGTCGGACAAGATACACGATCTTCTCAGCCTTGTCCGCAAGTACGATTCAGAGGGGCGCAGCGGCATAGTATACTGCTCCACCCGCAAGGACGTTGAGAACGTATGCGATAGGCTCAGGGAGGAAGGCTTCTCCGCATCAAGGTATCATGCGGGACTGACGGAAAGTGAACGGCGGCACAGCCAGGAAGATTTCCTCTTCGACAGAGTTCGCATAATGTGTGCCACGAACGCCTTCGGGATGGGGATAGACAAATCAAATGTATCATTTGTCATACATTACGGACTGCCCAAGGACGTGGAGAGCTATTATCAGGAGGCAGGACGTGCAGGACGGGACGGCTCACCTTCCGACTGCATACTGCTCTACACCGCAAGAGACAGATTCGTTGCCGAATTTCTGATAAACAAAAGTTTCGAGGAATCCTCCCTCGACACACAGGAAGCCGAACGGATACGCAGCCGTGACATGGCAAAGCTCCGTGATATGGTGCGCTATGCAAATCAGGACGGCTGCCTCAGGACATATATACTAAACTACTTCGGAGAGAGCGGCAGCCACTCCTGCGGCAACTGCTCATACTGCTGCTCCGACACCGTACTCACCGACATCACCACGGATGCACAGAAGATCATGTCGTGCGTATACAGGTCGGGTCAGAAGTACGGCATCTCCACTGTTGCCAACATCCTCATGGGCGACGGCTCGGAAGCACTGACGAGCCGAGGGCTTGACAGCATCAGCACTTACGGCATCATGGCAGACTCATCCCGCAGATATATCCGTGATATTTGCAGCAGACTTGAAGAACTTGACTACATCACGGTCTCCGACGATGACTACCGCATCGCAAGGCTGACATCAAAGGCACTTCCCGTACTCAGGGGGGAGCTTCGCATAAATGCCAGGGTGCGTGAAGACAAGGCTCACACGGCTGCAAACTACGACAAGGAACTGTTCCTCATTCTTCAGGAACTGCGCTCCACAGTGGCAAAGGTGAACGGTGTCCCGCCTTACAGCATATTCACCGACCTTACCCTGTCGGAAATGGCATCGAAATGCCCCACGGACGCACGTTCCTTCGCAAGGCTCTCGGGCGTTACCAAGATAAAGACGGAGCGGTTCGCCGACAGGTTCATAGATGCCATATCGGAATACAAGGCAGGGAAAAGCAGGGACAAAGCCCTGCGGCAGGGCTCGGATCTCTCACCCCTGCTGAAGATAAAGGACAGCATCGAACTCTCCGACTCTCCCCTCACCGTCACCACCTTCTGCGAACGGGCGATCGAGAAGTCGGGCTCCCCCGTAAAGGTGAAAAGCCTCCGGGATGCCATAACAGGCTGGTTCGTGTCGAAGGAGCTGCTGACGAACTCTCATGACAGCGAGGGCAGGAGCTGCAAGGCCGTGACGGACAGATCCGCAGAGGCAGGC
This sequence comes from Oscillospiraceae bacterium, assembly GCA_017468865.1. Lineage (GTDB taxonomy): Bacteria > Bacillota > Clostridia > Oscillospirales > Ruminococcaceae > Huintestinicola. The sequence continues at coordinate 3,198 of JAFUHM010000017.1, forward strand.
ATAGTTGCCGAGCATCGTGTGGGGTCAAAGGGCAGGGAATACGACAGGATACTCTACACATACGAGGCACAGAAATACATTATCGACCATCTCGATGAGATAGTCAGATTCGGCAAAGAGGTAAAAAATGGCTAAGAAGAAAAAGAAGTCTGTAAACCCGAATGCGGTGGTGCTCGTACTTTTTTCAGCTATCATAGTGTTCGCCGTACTCTACATACTTCCGAGGACCGAGGCGGCTGACGACCTGGTGGAGGAGCCCGAGATAACGGAGACTGCTCCCGAATACGAACGGGCTGAAAAGATCTTCACGGAGACCGAAGTATCATCCGATACCGAAACTTCCGTGACCACAGCTGCGACCACTGTTTCCGAGACGACCTCCGCCGAGACAGAGAAAGAAGAGGAAGAGGAGCAGACAGAGACTCAGCCCGAGGAGACAGAGCCCCCCGTGAAGCAGACACGCACTGTCATCACATCAAGGGAACGTCACGGCTACGACAGCAACTCCGTATACATAGATATGCAGAACATCCTGCAAAACCCCGAACTTCCGAGAGGCTGTGAGATCACCGCACTGACGATACTTCTCAGGCACTACGGCTTTTCGGCCGAAAAGACCGACCTTGCGAGCAACTACCTTCCCATCTCATCGGGAAAAGTCGAGTACAGGGACGGGAAGACATACAAGGACAGCTTCTTTGACTACTTCATAGGCGACCCCAGATCAAACGGATACGGCTGTTTCTCCCACGCCATAGAGAAGGCGGCTGTCAAGTACATCGACTCCCACGGCGGCGGATACACCGTCAAGAATATTTCGGGCGCACATCCCGACACCCTGTATCAGTATCTCATAGAGGGCACCCCCGTCCTCTGCTGGGGCACCGACGGCATGATCGAGCCCGAATACTACGAGACATGGTACGACATCGACACGGGAGAGCAGCTTGACTGGTATCTCAACGAACACTGCTTCGTGCTTGCCGGGTTCAATATAAGTGCAGGCACCGTTACCCTCAACGACCCCATGAAGGGCATCATAGACTACAATATAGACAAGTTTGAGACACGCTACAAGCAGATGTATTCTCAGGCGATAGTCCTCATCCCCGACGGCTCATCCTCATATGAGGACACACCCGATGAGACCGAGACTGAGAGCGAGGCCGTGACCTATGAGACCGAAGAGGAGACCACCGCCGCAGAGACCTCCGCAGAAACAGAGACAGTCACATCCGAGCCCTTTGAGCCGCAGCCTCTGCCAAATGACATCTTCACGCTCCCTGTACAGACCGAGACTCTGCCCACAACGGCATTTGCAGACCCGTCCGACATATGGTTCTGATGGACACATCCGATTTGTATCCGATTACTCTCACACAATTTTAAATTTTTGTCATTTATATTGATTATTTCCCTGTTTTAAGATATAAGCAGGCGGTGCCTGCACCCGATCCGGCTATAAATACACTGCTCCGTATCTATAAAATCCGACTTATCTATTGCATTTGTCTCCATAATATGGTATAAGCAGGCGGTGCCTGCACCCGATTTGTATCCGATCACTCTCACGCATTTTTAAATTTTTGTCATTTATATTGATTATTTCCCTGTTTTATGATATAATAGAGACAGAACAGAATGAAGGAAAGATGCCTGATGAAAAAAACGCTTCTGCTCATACCCCTGATGCTTTGCGGATGTGCTTCTTCACCGTCACAGTCCGTACAGACGGAGATGACCACCACTCTTGTTACCACCGTCACTTCGGCTGAACAGACCACTTCCGAACAGACCTCAGAGACTTCCACAGAGACCACCGCTGCCGAAACGACAACGACAGAATATGTCCCTGTGTATCCCGATTTCGAGGACACCCCGGCAAACGCATATGAGCGTCTCATGATCTCATTTGCCGATGAACACGGGAATGAGGCTGCACCCGACGACTATGCGGGGGTATACAGCTACTTCGGCAAAATGTATGTATGTATCACGACCGACTCCCCGTCCGACACTTATACCGACCTTCTCGATGAATACACCTGCGTCAGCTACAAGACCGTCACCCACTCATTCAACGAACTGACCGATACCGCCAAAAAAGCCGCAGACATCCTGGGCAGGGATTACTCCGTAAAGCAGTTCCTTGTGGATGTCCCAAGCAACAAGGCACAGGTCATAGTTTCAGAGGGTGATCCGGTGGAGATGCGCACAAAGCTTGAAGAACAGGGCTTTGCGGTGGATCTGCTGGAAATCACCATACAGGAGGACACATGAACTCAAAGATAATATTTGATGATATGATACGCCTGTTTTCGGACATGGGCTTTTCGCCCCGTCTCAACGAAAACGCCGATGAGATCTTCGTAAACGCACCCCTTAACCATGTTTACGAGAAGATTTCCATATTTGTACATTTTTACACAGAATACTATACTGTGGATGCGTATCTCCCCACTCAGACAGACAAGCCCGAGATAGAAGTTGAGCTGCTGAGACTGTGCAATCTGGTCAACTACAACTCCCATTTCGGCTGCCTTTCCCTGGATGACAACGGACGTGTCTGTTATCGGTACGCCCTTTCGTACAGCGATGCGACTGCGGAGAATGTCCGCGAGAGCATCTATCTCCCCTGCTATACCCTCCACCGCACATCCCTCGCCTTTTCCGGCGTGCTGAGCGGTGCAGCGGCAGGTGAGGTGTTCGACTCGGTATTCAATGAGATCAAGTAAGTGCTGCGACGGTGCAGTATGGAGGATGATGAGCGATTAAAGATATTATCAAAAAGAATGTGATGGTGCTCATCTTCGGAGCTGCTGCACTTATCTCCACCTTCGCCGCACCGACGGGCGATTATATCGGCTACATAGATTCCGATCTGCTTGCCGTAATGTTCGGATTTATGGCTGTCATCGCAGGATTTACGGACAACGGCGTATTCAGGCGGCTCACCTATATCCTTATAAAGTGGTCGGGCAATGCACGCAGGCTGTCCGTTACGCTGGTGCTTGCCGTATTCTTCCTGTCGATGCTGGTGACGAACGATGTGGCACTCATCACATTCGTGCCGTTCACCATAGCCGTCTTTACACAGGCGGGAAAGTCCCCCGTAAAGGTACTGGCTCTGGAAACTGTCGCCGCCAACATAGGCAGCGCCCTTACTCCCTTCGGCAACCCGAATAATCTGTATGTGTTCACCCATTCGGGGATGAGCATAGGAGATTTCTTCTCCCTTACCGCACCTGTCGTGGGTGCCTCCCTCGTGATGCTGGTGATCATCTGCCTGCTTATCAGACCCGACGTGATCGAGATAAACACCGAAGAAATACCACCCGTGACCAACGGGCTGTATCTTCTGCTGTACGCCGTGCTGTTCCTGCTGTGCGTGTTCTCGGTGCTCGGCCTTGCCGACCCCATCACAGCATTTGCCTCTGTGATCGCCGTGATAGCGATATGTGAGCCCCATCTGTTTGCAAAGATAGACTACGGTCTGCTGCTCACATTCGCCTTCATCTTCATATTCATCGGCAATCTGAAAAATATACCTCAGCTGTCCCTTGTGCTTCAGACCGCCATAAAGGGACGTGAGTTCCTCACCACCCTTGTTCTGTCGCAGTTTATCTCGAATGTGCCTGCGACCATTATGGTATCGGGATTTTCAGGCAAATACGATGCCATCGTACTGGGTGCGAACATAGGCTCACTGGGGACACTCGTCTCCTCTCTGGCAAGCCTTATCACCCTGAAGCTGTACTCCGCATCCGAGGGGGCACGGACAGGAAGGTATATTCTGGTATTCACCGCATTCAATCTGCTGTTTCTGGCGGTACTGTGTCCGCTTGCAGCATTTGTCATACTTTAACGGAGGAATTATGGTAGTCAGCGAAAAGACCATTGAAAAGCAGACCGTCTTTGAGGGTCATGTGGTAACGGTACGCAAGGATGTGGCACAGCTCGAAACGGGTGAAAAAGTATCCCGTGAGCTTGTGATACACCCCGGCGGCGTGTGTGTTGTCCCCCTTACCGATGACAACAAGGTCATCATGGTCAGACAGTTCAGGTACGCATTCATGGAGCCCCTTCTGGAGATACCCGCAGGGAAGCTGGAGAAGGGAGAAGATCACAGATCGGCAGGTCTGCGTGAACTGTCAGAGGAGACAGGGGCATCCTGCGAAAGATTTGACTACCTCGGCGTATGCTATCCGTCGGTGGCTTACCTTACGGAAAAGATACATATGTATCTGGCACGGGGGCTCAAATACGGCTCCTCACACCCCGATGAGGGAGAATTTCTCGACGTGGAGTACATCCCCCTGGATGAAGCGGTGAAGATGGTGACTGACGGCAGCATCCCCGACGCCAAGACACAGATAGCCATACTGAAGACTAAAATGATACTTGATAAAGGTGAATGATATGAGTATTCTTGAGGGCAAGAAGCATCTGCATATGATAGGCATAGGCGGGAGCGGTATGTATCCGCTGGCACAGATGCTCCATTCCAAGGGATTTTACATCACAGGCTCTGACAATAACGAAACAGAGACACTTGCCGCAGTCAGAAAGATGGGCATACAGGTGTGCCCCATAGGACAGCGTGCGGAGAACATAGAGGGTGCTGACCTTATCATCTACACCGCCGCCATTCTCCCCGACAATCCCGAACTTGTCGCCGCAAAGGAAAGCGGTGTCCCCATGCTTGAACGTGCGGAGCTATTAGGTCTGGTGTCGGAATGGTTCAGCAATGCGGTATGCGTGAGCGGCACCCACGGCAAGACCACCGTCACATCCATGATAACCACTATCCTCAAGACCGCAGGGAAGGACATTTCCGCCTACATCGGCGGCAAGCTCCCTCTCATAGGCGGAAGCGGCTGCATCGGCACATCGGACACATTTGTGTGTGAGGCGTGCGAGTTCAAGGATCATTATCTGCACCTATCTCCCGACATCGTGGTCATAAACAACATAGATGCCGACCATCTTGACTACTTCGGCACTCTTGACAATGTAAAGAAGTCCTTCATCACCTTTGCCAACAAGGGAAAGACCGTCATAGCCAATTTCAGCGACCCCAATACCCGTGATATAATATCAAGCATCAAAGTCCCCGTCATAAGCTGCGGCTACGACAAAAGCTGCGACTGGTACGCAGACAATGTTGTCCATTCATCGGGGCTCCATACGGAGTTTGATCTGTATCACAAGGGAGAGCTGTTCACCCATATCTGCCTGGAGATACCCGGGATACACAATGTACTCAATGCCGCAGCAGCCGCAGCAGCAGCCTTTATGTCGGGCGCAGATGCGGAGCAGATAAGCCGCGGGCTTTCCGTATTCAGAGGTGCGGGCAGAAGATTTGACAAATACGGAGAAGTGAACGGGATCACCGTATGCGATGACTACGGCCATCACCCGACCGAACTGAAAGTCACCCTAAAAGCCGCCATGGAAATGGGCTTTGGCACGGTATGGGCAGTATTCCAGCCCTTCACCTTCTCACGCACTGCCCTACTGCTCGATGAATTTGCCGATGCGCTGTCGATACCCGATAAGTGTATCATCACAGCCATCATGGGCTCCCGTGAGAAAAACACCTATAACATATATGACAAGGATCTTGCAAGCAAGATCGAAGGTGCGGTCTGCTTTGAGGAACAGGATCATGACCGAAACTTCGAGCTCACCGCAGAATATGCAGCATCCCATGCAAAGTCCGGCGACCTCATCCTCACCATGGGGTGCGGCGACGTGAACAAATGCGCCAGACTGATACTGAAAAAGCTGGAGAACCGCTATGCTGAGCATCAATCTTGAACGGGTATACAACTATATAAAGAAATGCCTTGACAAGGGCTATTCCCCGTCGGTAAGGGAGATATGCGCCGACCTTGACATAGCTTCCACCTCTACTGCCGCACGCTACATCAACACCCTCGTGGCGGAAGGGTATCTTGTCAAGGACAATGACAAACAGCGCTCCATAAGGCTTGTGGGCGCACAGCCCGTAAGGATCCCCGTCCTGAAGGATATCACAGACAGCGAAGTTGCGGGATATGCGGCATTTCTTCCCATGTCCGCCTCCCAGGAGGACGCATTTGCAGTGATAATGCCCGACGATGCCTTGCGCTCGACAGGAATATACTCTGGAGACATCATCATCGCAGTACGGATGGATTACGCTGCAAAGGGTGATATAGTGGTAGCCATTTCCGATGACAGGACACTCATAAGGCGTTTTGTTTCCACAGCGGACGGATATGCCCTGTCAGGCATAGATGATCTTGTGACAACGGACAAATGCCGCATCGTGGGCAAGGTGATCCAGGTGATACGCCGCCTTGACTGACTCGACCGCAGATACCTGCAATACAAAAGCAGATACCCTCACGGGATATCTGCTTTTTTACATTGTATCAGATCTGGCTGTGATACAGCTTTGCGTAAAAGCCGTTCTGCCTGAGAAGCTCTGCGTGGTTACCCTGCTCGATGATGTTGCCGTCCCGCATCACCAGTATGACATCGGCATTCATTATGGTGGAGAGGCGGTGCGCCACGATAAAGGAGGTGCGCCCCTGCATCAGCTTATTGAATGCACGGTTTATCAGTATCTCGGTACGGGTGTCGATAGAGCTTGTCGCCTCATCAAGTATAAGTATGGGCGGCGGCGAAAGCATCACTCGGGTAATGCACAGAAGCTGTTTCTGCCCTTGTGACAGTGAGCCCCCGTCCTCACCTATGACCGTATCATAGGTATTGGGCAGCCTTTTTATGAAGCTGTGAGCGTGGGTCGCCTTTGCGGCGGCGATGACCTCCTCATCGGAGGCATCGGGCTTGCCCATTATGATATTGTCACGGATAGTGCCGCTTCTGAGCCATGTATCCTGAAGCACCATACCTATGTTGTCCCTGAGAGAGTCACGGGTGACATCACGGATATCCGTGCCGTCAACGGTGATGCTGCCCGCATCGGTGTCATAAAACCTCATGAGAAGATTTATGAGCGTGGTCTTTCCGCATCCCGTGGGACCCACCACTGCAATGCGCTGTCCCCGCTTCACATGGAGCTCCACATTCTCAAGGAGTTTCCTTGACTTATCATACGAAAAGCTGACATCGTTGAGATCGATATTTCCCTCAACCTCACCAAGGACACCATCGGCATCGGGAGTCTGCGGCTCCTCGTCTATTACCTCAAACAGTCTCCGGGCAGCCGCAGCAGAGCCCTGAAGCTCTGTGAACACACCCGTTATCTCATTGAAGGGCTTAGTATACTGTGTCACATATGAAAGCACCGCAGTGAGCATACCCACGGTAAACACCGCTCCCCCTGCCTCCGTGCAGAAATACGCCCCTGCCAGAGCAATTACAGCATATATCAGATTGTTTGCAAAGCGAGCCGTGGGGTTTGTGAGGGATGAATAGAATATGGCCTTGACGGAGCGCTCCGTGAGCAGATCGTTTATCCTGTCGAACTGCTCGAGCTGAGCCTTCTCATGGCTGAAAGCCCTTACCACGCTCTGATCCGTTATCATCTCATTTATAAACGCAGTCTGTTCTCCCCTTGTCTGCGACTGTTTCAAAGACATATCGTAGGTGTGGGATGCGATATATTTTGCGATGAACATGGAGACAGGCGTAAGCACCGCCACCAGCAGAGCCGCATACACATTGGCACGCATCATGAATATGAATGCCCCTATGATAGTGGCTGCTCCCGTAAAAAGCTGCTGCAGAGCCATAAGTATGCCGTCGGCAAACTGGTCCGCATCGGATGTTATGCGGCTCACCAGATCGCCGGCAGAATGTTTGTCTATATACGATATATCAAGTTCCTGCAAATGTCCGAAGGCATCACGGCGCACATCATGCAGCACCCTGTATGTGACGGAATTGTTCACCAGAGAAATGATCCTCTGCACCACGGCGGCAGCCGCAAAGCACGCCGCAAATCTGACAAGTTCAAACCTGAGATCGTTCTCCCAGCCCTTCCCCTGATAAGCAGGATCATGCAGATATCTGTCCACTATGTCTATGGCATCGCCTGCGATGAGGGGGAGCAGAAGTGTCAGCACAACATATACTGCCGAAAGGATCACACTTACAAGTATCGCACCGCTGTATCGTGACAGATACACGGCTATCCTGCGAAGTCCTTTTTTCTTCATCTGTCAGGTACCTCCGGTCTGCATCTCATATATCTCACGATAGAGCCCGCATCTTTCCAGCAGTTCCTCATGGCTTCCCATATCGGAGATAACCCCGTCATCCATGACTATGATGCGGTCAGCCCCCATTATGGATGCCACACGCTGGGATACGATGAATACGGTGGGCTTGAAGTCCAGTTCGGCGAGTGCCTTGCGAAGTCTCGCATCGGTCGCCATATCAAGTGCTGATGCACTGTCATCCAGTATAAGTATCCTCGGTCTGCGCACCAGAGCCCTTGCAATGGTAAGTCTCTGACGCTGACCGCCTGACAGATTGGCGCCCTTCGCTTCGATCACGCCGTCAAGTCCGCCCTTGGCATTTATAACATCCACAGCCTGTGCCGTCTCTGCGGCACGCATGATGTCCTCATCGGAAGCGCCGCTGTTGCCCCAGAGGATGTTCTCACGAACGGTGCCCGAAAACAGCACCGCCTTCTGCGGCACTATTCCCATTGCCATGCGCAGGGCATCAAGGCTGTAATCCGTGATATCCCGTCCGAAGATTCGTATCTTCCCGGAGGTCACATCGTAGAAGCGGGGTATCAGGTTTACAACGGATGACTTACCCGAACCCGTACCGCCTATGATCCCGACAGTCTCACCCTTTCCCGCTCTGAATGTGATGCCTGTAACGGCGCTGTCCGCCGCACCGGGGTATGTAAACGTAACATCGTCAAATTCCACGGCTGTATCATCATCGGGGATGACCTTCGTATCGCCTTCCCTCATGGCACCGTCCGTATCAAGTACGGCATTGATGCGCTTTGCGCAGGCGATGCTCTTGGCTATGTTTATGGACAGGTTCGCAAGCTTCACCAGTTCCACCAATATCTGAGCCATGTAGTTATACAGGGCGATAAGTGCGCCTGTGGTGATCACTCCGCTCTCGGCTCTGACACCGCCGAAGTATATAAGGAACATGGTGGCAGTATTGATAAGTGCGAATGTGACAGGGTTCATCACGGATGAGATACGTCCTGTGAAAAGCTGTATCTTCATCAGTGCGGTGTTCGCCTCATCAAAGGAGCGCTGTTCGTCCTTCTCCTTGCGAAATGCCCTGAGCACTCTCGTACCCGTCAGATTTTCCCTTGTAAGACCCGTCACACGGTCGAGCTTCACCTGTACATCCCTGTAAAGCCTTATACATATGAGTATCACCGCATAGACCACCACGAACAGGGCAATGGTCACATATACAAATATCATGGCTGACTTGGGGTCTATGCGAAATGCCATGATGATCGCACCGAACACCACAAAAGGTGATCTCAGCAGAAGTCTCAGCCCTATATTTATCCCGGACTGCACCTGATTCATGTCGGATGTAAGTCTTGTGATGAGGGTGGATGCCCCCATCTCGTTAAGAGTCACATGGGAAAACGTGCCTATCTTCTCAAACAGGGCATGGCGCATCCTGGCGCATATATTCACCGAAGCAGAGGCTGCAAAATACTGCGCCGTCACCGAGAAAGCAAGCCCTGCAAGGGAGAGAACTCCCATGAGCAGGGCGCTCTTCACGATATATCCCATATCATTGCGCATGATGCCGCTGTCTATCATGTCTGCGACCACCATCGGCACGAACAGTTCAAATAATGCCTCAAGGAGCTTGAACAGCGGCCCCAATACGCATTGATGCCTGTATCCTTTGGTAAACTCAGTGAGTTTGCTCATGTTTATTCCTTTACCCCCGGATTCTTGCATCTCTGGCGCAGGGGAAGGTCTTTTGCGATGTCCGTGTCACGAAGGGCTGCAATATTGTCAAGTCTTTCCTTCTCCCTTATTCGCTCCACCTCATCAAGAGTACCCTCATAGCTGGTGTGATCCTCTATCGCTATATCCATCGAGATATGCCCGTCATCGTCATTGACGGAGTTGAGCATAAGTTCGAGCCGTTCGCCCGTATCTGCATTCTCAAGGCGCACAGTGATGCGGTCGAGGGGCGATATCTTCTTATCCTCCTCCGTGAGGGGGATAAGCTCATAGCCCTTGCTGCGGTACCTCTTCACAAGCACCTTTGCAGTCTCCTTGCGCAGATGTTCACAGTAAAGGCGTTCGTATGCAGTCTCGGTCTCCTTTATAAGACGGGAATTGAGCTGCTTTATCCTCTCCCCGACCGAGATCAGCTCTTCCTGTGTAAAGTCGGTATATGTGATGTCAAGTTCATCCGTGATTCGTGCAATCTCCTCGCCTATCTTCTCATACTCTCCCCTATAATAGAAGGGCATATCGTCTATGTGGCGCTCTGCCTCCAGCCCCGATGCTGTCCTCTCCGTCTTCAGTTCGCCCTCACGCAGCTTTTCATATGTACCGGAAAGACGTGCGATATCCTCCGCCGCCCTGATATAGTGGTTCTTGAGCATCACCTCATCAGTGGCCATCTCGCTGACACGCAAA
>JAFUHM010000018.1 GCA_017468865.1 Oscillospiraceae bacterium
CGCTCCGCTCCTCACTCCAAAAGGTGCTTGCCAATTGCTGCCAACGACAAAGCAGCCTGCACAAATTGCACAGACTGCTTTTGGTTACTACATAGATTATTTTTGTTTTTTGCGCTGTCTACTTGACAGGGGGCGGGTCACTTTACACTCAGGGGCGAAACTTCTATATAGGTATCTGTTTTAATTCGGGTCGTTTCTTTGTGTCTCCGCTGATAGCGGTGATCGCAAAAGGCGGTGATGTCAGTGAAAGGACAGTACCTTTTCGTAATCGTAGCCCCTGTCGGGTGTGAAGTGTCTTTCCTTCAGTTCAAAGTAAATGACGCCATTCCTCCCGACGGTGACGGGGAACTCTGCTCGGCCGTCCTTCGGGGCGATGATGTCGGTGGAGAGTTTCGGGCGGGAAGCGTCCCGTATCGTCCCGATATCTTCCTTTGAGGGATAGGCAGGCTCCCCCAGATCGTGCCATACTTTCAAGGGGTTGCAGGTGTCTTCATCGACGCAGTACTTAATGAGGGCGTACTCCCTGCCCGAAGTCTGAAGCTCGATCTGATGGGTGACAGCTTCACTGTCGGTGTTCCACAGGATGCCTGCGTATCCCTGTTTCGTCCTGCAAATGACGGCGGTTCTGCCTTTGAAGACGCAGGCTGCCGCCTTTTCTTTCAGCCTTTTGTAGAAGGCGAATGTGTGAAGCGTGGGCTTTGGTATGTTATTTGCGGCGCAGAGCCCGAAGCCGCCGTGGAAGAGGGAGAAGTGGACGCCGTTCTCCTCAAAGACATCACCGAATGTCCAGTAGGAGTAGCTTTCGTTCACGTCACCGAGCCGTGAGAGCTGCTCGGCGATATATGCGGCATTCAGGTTAGTGTCATGTATCACGCCCCTCGGAGTGTAGGATGTGGAGAACTCCGTGATGTGTATGGGCTTTCCACGGTACTCGTCAAAGCTGTCGATGATGTCCCGTGTGGAGCGGAGATTGCTCATCCTCTCATCGGGATCCTGAAGCTTGGAATAGTCATAGTGACCTATGCGCTCGGGAAACTCCACGGTGTAGTGATGACGGGTGATGAAGTCGGGGTCGAGTCCGTTCTCACGGCAGAAGTCAAGGAATGCCTTTATCCAGACCGCATCCTTGACTCCGCAGATGGCGGGGCCGCCTACCCTGAACCTGCTGTCATAAGCCTTTATTGCTGTAAAGGTCTCCCTGAAAAGGCGGAAATACTCATCCATATCCGCACCCTTCCAGAAGCCGGGGAGATTGGGCTCGTTCCACACCTCGACAGGCCAGTTCACCACATCTTCACCGTACCGCTCTTTCAGATGCTCCAGAAGGGCGATGACCATGTCTGTCCATTTCTTATAGTCCTTGGGCGGGGTGACATTGCCCTTCCAGTAGAATATGGTCTGATCTCCGCTCGCCATCTTCTCGGGCATGAAACCCAGTTCGAGGAAGGGGCGTATATCAAGGCGGATGAAGCTGTCGATTATCCTGTCGATGTAGGTGTAGTTGTATTCGGTCTTGACTTCCCCGTCCTCCTCGTATTCGTGGTAGATCGCCACATCATCCGTGAAGAGCCCGTGTCCCCGTATGAATTTAAATCCTATCTCCTGCTGGACAAACTCCAGTTCCTTCAGGTATTCCTCCGTGAGAGCGAGCCCCAGCCTTCCCGTGCCCACACAGAAGTCAACGTTGTTATTGAAGGGGATGTTCCCCTTTTCATCTGCTGTTATCTTCAAGACAGCACCTTCCTTACTTCATGAAATGCAGCGTACTGCTGTCGATGTCCTTTACCGTCCTTGCTCCCGTAAAGCTCATTATAAGGCGGAGCTCATTGCCGACACCCGTTATGAAGTCCCTGACTCCCTGTATGCCGCTGCTCTCAAGGGGCGCCATCATGGATCTGCCCACGCAGGCGCCGTCCGCACCGAGGGCGATGGCTTTGTACACATCAGCACCGCTTGCGATGCCGCAGTCAACGAGTATCTTCACATCACGCCCCGACAGGGCTTTTTTTATTTCAGGCAGTATCATCGTGGGGGGCATCGCATAGGGCATACGTCCGTGATGATGGCTGACTATTATGCACCTGACACCGATGTCTGCGCATTTGAGGGCGTCCGACACGCTCAGTACCCCCTTGACGAAGAAGGGGAGCTTGGTGTCCGACACATAGGAGGCGAGCATATCTTCGGTCTGGGATGCCATCAGCTCACCTACGCAGATGTCATATCCCTTCTCACCGAAAATGTGGTCGATATCCATGCCTATGCCGAATGCGCCCGCATCCTCCGCAAACCGCATCTGATCCCTGACCTTTGCGTTATCCGCATAGGGCTTTACTATCCTGACGGTCTTTGCCCCCCTGGATACGATGCGCTCAAACATATCGTTCTCCATCATGCCGCAGAAGTTGAGTATATTCAGCTTCCCTGCGGCGGCGGAGTATTCTTCCAGCCCCGTCATTTCCCGTCCGTGCAGCTTTCCTATATGGGAGAAGGCGGGCGTCATCACAGGCATGGAGAAGGTGCTCCCGAAAAGCTCAGCGGTCGTGTCAGCCGCCACGGAGCCTATGAGCCTTTCCTCGATAACTATGCTGTCCATGTACCTTTCGTTGATCGCATTAGGGTCAGATGATCTTGTATAGTCCATGAAGTTCCTCCTTGAGATAGGCAAGATATGTGATGTATTCTTCGTCGGTGTCCAGATGCTCCAGTATTACGGGCATATCCCCGTCAAGCCTGTCCAGGGCTTCGGCATAGCAGCGCAGGGGGAATTCCCCCCTGCCCGGAGCACATTCCTCAAGCTGAAGGGTGTATTCCTCTTTCAGGTGGACATCCTTTATGTGACAGCTCCTGATCTTTCCGCCCAGAACAAAAACGCATCTGTCTATGAACTTTTCGGGGGCAAAGTACCTGTCAGCGGAGTTTATCATGTTGGTGATGTCAAGATGCACCGCAAACCGTTCCCTGTCCACCGCCTCTATGAGCCGTGCGTACTCTTCGGGTCCTGTGGGTATCATCCACGGCATAGGCTCAAGGGTGAAATATGTGTCGGTGATCTCTGCCCTGTCTATGATCTCACGGACAGTCTTTACGGTGAGGTCAAAGACTTCGTCGGAGAAATTGTCACGGCAGCCGCCGTCCCACCGCTTACCCCGTGAGCCTGCCACATTCACGGCGCAGCGTGCTCCCAGCCTGTCTGCCAGTTTCAGCTGAGACACGGAGTAGTCGATGTTCCTTCGCCGCTCTTCTTCATCGGTGGAAAGGGTGTTGCGCCAGATGCCCACTTCCGCCGTCATCAGCCCCTTATCATCGGCGGCTTTCTTGTATGCGGCGATGCGGTCTTCGCTGTCTGTGGCCGAAAGGGGGAAGACTGCCGCAGAGCAGCCGAGCCCTGCCTGTTTGTCTGCCCATTCTTCGGGGGATGAGTGTGCAAGCGGTGATGAGATGCCCAGTCTCATAAGATCACTCCTTTATGTCTGTGTCCCCTGCTGAAGATCAGGATGGGACATCGCTGTCTTGATTATAGCATTTTCCGTGCGGATTGTCCATACGCTGTAAAAAAACAGCAAAAAAAGAATGATGGAAATTCGGCAAAGCAAAAAAAGTTTGTTTTTATCTCTTGACAAACGGAAAAAAATGGTGTATACTGTGATTAATTAAACACGTTTAATTATGAGGTGCGAAATGAAGAGAGATGCGGACAAAACAAGGCAAGCCCTTCTGGATGCGGCAGAAAAGCTGATGACACAGTGCGATGACCCTGCATCGGTCACGGCAAGGGCTATCACAAAAGAGGCGAACGTGAACCTTGCCATGATAAATTATTTCTTCGGGTCAAGGGAGGGGCTGATCTTTGAAGTGTTTTCAAGGCTGCAACAAGAGGCGGCTGAAAACGACCCCCGTTTCGGGGAGATACTCTGCGGCGATATGCCGCCGAAGGAGAAGCTAAAGGAGATACATTTCAAGTCCATGAAGCTGATGCTCGTAAACTTCAGCTACTGTCGGGCACTCACCAAATATATCCTCATCAACCGCAGCATAGGCGGAGAGAGAGGGAGCGTCCCCTTTATCGAGGAGCATTTTCAGGGGCGCAGGACGGAGGGAGAGTGCAGGCTCATTGCCTTTGAGCTGTCAAGCCTTCATGAGCTGGCGGTGCTGAGGAAGGATGAACTGCGTGACATATGCGGCATAGACCTCACCGATGATGAGGTGCTGCGAAGATATGTGGAAGACAATGTTGAACGCTTTCTGGGGGAATAGCTATGTATATTTATGCTCTGAAGGATGCAGACAGGGACAATACAGGCGGCAAGGCGGAGGGCCTTGCAAGGATGATAAGGATGCACCTGCCCGTACCCGATGGATATGTCATCACGGCGGATGCCTTTGAAAATGGCGGCATAAGGAAAAAGGCTCTGGGTGAGCTGGAAATGTTCATCAAAAGGCTCGACCCGTCACGCACCTATGCGGTGCGCTCCTCTGCCATAGGTGAGGACGGGGGAGAAAACTCCTTTGCAGGCGCCTATGAAACGGTCATCGACGTGAAAAGAGAGGACATTGTCGGAGCGGTGCTCCGTGTGGCGAAGTCTGCCGGGAACGAAAGGGTATCGGTATATGCGGAGGAAAGGAACACGGGTACGGGCGGCACGGCTGTCATAATACAGGAGTTCGTACACGCAGACATGGCAGGGGTGCTGTTCACCGCCGACCCCGTCACCGCCGACAGAGGGGTGATGAAGGGGAGCTATGTCCACGGCGACGGTGAGAGGCTCGTCTCGGGTGAGGGCATGGACGGAGAATTTTCCATAGATGCCCTTACGTCCGAATGCAGGGGCAGTGATGAGATGCGCCCCTACGCAGGGAAGATGCTGAAGTACGCACTGAAGCTGTCTGCCGAAAAGCCTGTGGACATCGAATTTGCCATAGCGGACAGGAAGCTGTACCTGCTCCAGTGCCGCCCCATCACCACCCTGTTTGAGAATGATATAGACAACTTTGACATAAACGATTCTCTTGAGGGGGAGCTGCTGCTGTCAAAGACGAATGTGGGCGAGATATTCCTGCGGCCTGTCTCCCCTGTCACCTATTCCATGCTGAGAAACATCTGTGAGACGATAGGGATACCCCTTATCTCGAATGTCTGCGGACAGCTTTATCTTAACATAAGCGGAGTCTGCTCCATGATAATGTCCTTCGGCGTCAGCAAGAAAAAGGCGTTTTCCCTCATCAGGGAAATTGCAGGGGGCATCCCCGAAGGCATCGAGATCCCCGTGTACAGGTTCGACAGGAGGAAGATAGGCAAAAGCTTGCTGAATATGGCAAAGAGCAGCTTCACTTCAAAAAAGAACAGGGAATACAGCAGCAAAAAGATAAAGGGGCATATAACCGAAAAAAGCCTTGAGATAGTCGAACTGATACACGGCGCACGGAGCAAGGCGCAGCTGCTTCGCATCTGGGAGGAAAAATGCGTGCCCTTCATGAATGCGACCCTTTCCGTCATAATGACGGGACTTTCCGTAAAGCCCCTGTTCACCACACGGGAGAAGCTGGAAAAGATATGCGGCGCCGATCTTGCGGACAGGCTCCTTTCGGACTGCTCCGGAAGCGGCTGCATCGAAAGTCTGGGGACGCTGCTTGCGCTGGAGGATGTGACGGAAGGGCGCATGGAGCGGGAAGACTACATAAGGCGGTACGGTCACCGCCATGCAAACGAAATGGAGCTTGCCCTGCCCTATCCCTATGAAGACCCGAACTTCCCCGACAATGTGATAGAGGAATACAGAAACTCCCCCGTAAGCGCAAAGCAGATGAAGGCGGCTCAGGAGGAACGGCACAGGCAGGCGGTGAGGGAGTTTGACAGCAGGTATCCCGAATATTCCTCAAAGCTCGGGAAAATGCTGAAAAGCTATTCCGATGCTGTCTACGGGAGAGAGGTCATCAGGAGCGATGCGCTCCGCTTCTTCTGCATGATAAGGGAGTATCTGAAAAAGGCAGGTGAGCTGACGGGGACAGGCGATGATATATTCATGCTGTACATAGATGAGACGGCAGAGCTTCTCAAAGGGGATGAGCGGTGCCTTGCCTTTGTAAGAAGGCGGAGGGAGATATACGAAAGGCAGTGCAGTTATCCCAATTTCCCCAATACCATCAGGGGGCGCTTCACCGTGGAGGAATGGACGGCAGGCGGCAGCCGGGGGGGATATTACCGCTTCGGCGAGAACAGGGATGATGCGGATGAGGACACCGTATGCGGCATCCCCGGCGCAGTAGGTCAGTGTGAGGGCATCGCAAGGGTGCTTTCGGATATAGATGAGGCGGACAGCATAGAGCAGGGCGAGATACTGGTAGTGCCTGCCGCAAACATCGGCTGGGTGAAGGTGTTCCCCAGAATATCCGCACTTGTGACGGATATAGGCGCACCTCTTTCCCATGCGGTGATAGTGGCAAGGGAACTGGGCATACCTGCGGCGGTGAGCTGTCAGGATGCGGCATCACGGATAGTGAGCGGTGACAGGATAAGGGTGGACGGTACTCTCGGCAAGGTGTACATCCTTGAACGGGGGCGGTCGGGGCAGTGATCTCCCCTGCCTCGGATAACTCGGTTTTGTTCAAAAACTATTGACATATTTCCGTAAAGTGTGGTATCATATACATGAAGGTATGTTTGCGTGCGCAGAGCACAGTGAAAGGACTGTTATGGATTATCAGAAATATGTTGATGGTTTTGAACTTACCACCTGTATAATATCGGTGGAAAGGTTCCCGGACGGCGGATACGGGAACATACGCATAGTTGCGGGGAACAAGGCATATATAGATTCTATAGAGAACCCTTTTAACGGTGCCTCATCCCATATGCTGAACAATAAATTCATCCCCGGCTCCCCTTATGAGAAGTATATCCCGAAGGATCTGAACTTTGAACAGACCTGCTTCCGGTGTGCTTTTGAGAAAAAGCCCGTCCACACCTATCTGAAGCCCGACCGCTTTGACTGCTGGATAAATCAGTACATAATGCCTGTTCACTCCGATGAGCCTGATATAGGATACTGCTGCTATACTCTGGATGTCACCATGGAGGCGGATGCTGCGCTCATGACCAATGTGTCGGCATCGACCGCATCAAGTGTGCTGGAGACCTGCATAAAGCTGAGGGGCAGCAGCGACTTTAAAAGTGCGGTGACGGAGGTGATAGCCAATATCTGCGAATACTGCGGCGCACAAAAGTGTGACCTTCTGCTGACCGATCTCAGGCAGGGCAGCTGCGTGTGCATAGCAGAGTCCGTGGAAGGCAGGATCACGGAGATCCCCGAGGGCAAGTACGATAATGCACGGTTCTTCGATATAGTGAAGACATGGGGCGATACCATCGCTGGCAGCAATTGCCTGATACTCAAGGATCCGAGAGAACTGGAGATACTGAAGGAGCGCAATCCTGTATGGTATGAGTCGCTGAGGACGGCAGGGGTGGACAGCATCGTGCTGTTTCCCCTTGTCCGCAATGCGGAGACTGTCGGGTATATCTGGGCGACAAACTTTGACCCGTCAAGGGCGCAGAAGATAAAGGACACTCTGGAACTCACCACATACTTTATAGCGGCGGAGATAGCAAACTTCCAGCTTTTCAGGCGGCTTGAAGCCATGAGCACGGTGGATATGCTGACAGGCATCATGAACCGCAATGCCATGAACAAAAAGGTGGATGCCCTTACTTCGGGAGAGGAGAAGGCGCCCGAAAGGTATGCGGTCATCTTTGCCGACCTTAACGGACTTAAAAGGACGAACGACATAAACGGCCACAGTGCGGGAGACAAGCTCCTGAAGGACGGAGCCGCAAGGCTGAAGGAGCGCTTCCCCGAAAGCGATATATTCCGTGCGGGCGGAGATGAGTTCGTCGTTATCAGTGACAGGATATCCGAGGCGGAAATGGAAAAGCGTATGCAGGATGTCAGAAAGGACTCCGAGGACGGGAACATCAGCTTTGCCATAGGCGGATTTTATTCGGAGAAGGGCGAGGATATCAGGCTTGCCATGCGCATCGCCGATGAGAGGATGTATGCCGACAAAAAGGCATATTACGAGAAATTTCCCGAAAGGGCGAGAGAATGATACCGCATCATAAGGATATGTCCTCCTTCCTTCGGAAGGGGGATATTCTTATGCGGCGGTGCAGGAAAAGCAATGCTTTGAACATAATTGCGGGGCTGTCGGTATATATTTTTGTGTATTTCCACAAATGCCTTAAACTGCGTTCATGCCTTGACAATCTTATACATAAGTGGTATAATTAAGTGGAATAATGTTATAGTTTCCGACGTATGGTCTATAATACAGTGGAAGGAAGTTTTTTATGTCAAGAGTTTATAACTTTTCTGCAGGTCCTGCAGTTCTCCCTGAGGAAGTGCTCCGTGAAGCAGCCGATGAGATGATGGATTATAAGGGAACAGGTATGTCCGTAATGGAGATGTCCCACCGCTCCAAGGCTTATGATGCGATCATCAAGGAGGCAGAGGCAGACCTCAGAGAGCTGATGAACATTCCCGATAACTATAAGGTCATCTTCGTTCAGGGGGGCGCATCCCTCATCTTTGCGGGCGTTCCCATGAACCTCATGAAGAACGGCAAGGCTGCATATATAATCACAGGTCAGTGGGCAAAGAAGGCTGCTCAGGAGGCTGAGAAGTACGGCGAAGTCGTAAGGGTGGCATCCTCCGCAGACAAGACTTTCTCCTATATACCCGACTGCTCCGACCTTGATATCCCCGAGGATGCAGACTATGTATACATCTGCGAGAACAACACCATCTACGGCACCAAGTTCTGGGAGCTGCCCAATACAAAGGGTCATGAGCTGGTAGCAGATCTCTCCTCCTGCTTCCTGTCCGAGCCTGTGGATGTGACAAAGTACGGCGTTATCTATGCAGGCGTACAGAAGAACGTTGGCCCTGCCGGCGTGCAGATCATCATCGTAAGGGAAGACCTTATCGCTGACGGCCCTGCAAAGGCATACACTCCCACCATGATGGACTGGAAGGTGCAGGCTGACAACGATTCCCTTTACAACACTCCTCCCTGCTACGGCATCTATATCTGCGGCAAGGTGTTCAAGTGGATAAAGAAGATGGGCGGACTTTCCGCTATGAAGGCTCACAACGAGAAGAAGGCTAAGATACTCTATGATTTCCTCGATCAGTCCAAGCTGTTCAAGGGAACGGTGGAGAAGAAGGATCGCTCTCTCATGAACGTTCCCTTCGTTACAGGCGACGAGGAGCTCGACAAGAAGTTTGTTGCCGAGGCAAAGGCAGCAGGATTTGAGAACCTGAAGGGTCACCGCACTGTAGGCGGCATGAGAGCTTCCATCTACAACGCTATGCCTATCGAGGGCGTGGAAAAGCTGGTAGAGTTCATGAAGAAGTTTGAAACTGAGAACGCATGATTGGCAGGCAGGAACGCTTTTATAAGCTGAAGGGGCAGAGCGGCAAGCTGAGCACCCTGACTTCATACGAGATACTGGTGGACTCCTTCACGGGCGTGCAGTATATACTTGCCACAAATTCCGCCAACGGCTCGATCGCCTTTACGCCCCTTGTGGATCGGAACGGGAGACCGCTCCTCGTTGCGGAGGCACAGTCGGAGGGATGGTTCGGGCAGCCTGGGCAGCCTGGGCAGCCGGGTCAGCCGAGTCAGCTCCCCTGACAAAAAATGATTGGAACAGGTGATAACGATGTACAATATACTTACACTCAATAAGATAGCCAAGATAGGCACGGACAACTTCGGCGAGAATTACGCCGTTTCCGACAGCATCGAGAACCCCGATGCGATCATGGTGCGCTCCGCAAAGATGCACGATATGCAGTTCGGGAACAAGCTCCTTGCCATAGGCAGAGCAGGTGCGGGCGTGAACAACATCCCCGTTGAGCGCTGCGCAGAAGAGGGCATCGTGGTATTCAACACCCCCGGCGCAAATGCGAATGCCGTAAAGGAGCTGGTGCTTACCGCTCTGCTCATATCCTCAAGAAAGATACCCGATGCCATGAACTGGGCGCAGTCCCTCAAGGGCAAGGGCGACGAGGTAGGCCCCCTCGTGGAAAAGGGCAAGGCACAGTTTGCAGGCCCTGAGATCGCAGGCAAGACCCTGGGTATCATAGGGCTCGGCGCTATCGGCGTGCTGGTGGCTAATGCCGCTATCGCACTTCGCATGAAGGTAGTGGGATATGACCCCTATCTTTCCGTGAATACCGCACTCAGGCTCGATCATCATGTGCAGACCGTGAACGACCCCAAGGACGTTTATGCGGCTGCTGACTATCTGACCATCCATGTTCCCTACAATCCTCAGACCAAGGGCACCGTCAATGCGGATACCATCAAGCTGATGAAGGACGGCGCAAGGATAATCAACCTGGCAAGAGGAGAACTGGTGGACAGTGAGGCTATACTGGCTGCCCTTGCAAGCGGCAAGATCGCTTCCTATGTGTGCGACTTCCCCTCTGATGAGATACTCGGCGTGGAGAACGTCATCGCGCTTCCTCATCTGGGTGCATCCACTCAGGAGGCTGAGGACAACTGTGCGGTAATGGCTGCCAAGGAACTGGTGGACTATATCGAGAACGGCAACATCACCAACTCCGTAAACTTCCCCAACGCATCCATGAATGCGCAGGGCACCAAGATATGCGTCCTTCACAGGAACGTACCTCAGGTGATCTCGGCAGTGACCACTATCCTCGGTCAGGCAGGGATAAACATCGACAACATGGTAAATGCTTCCAAGAAGGATTACGCATACACCCTTATCGATGCGTGCGGCAATATAGATGACACCATAAAGGAAAAGCTCACTGCTGTCGATAACGTGATAAGGATAAGGATAATAAAGTGACATACAGGGCGGACAGATGATACTTAAAAAGTATCAGCCGTCCGCCTTCTTTTCAGGTGATAATGGTTTTTTCACAGCTTGCTTTCCTGTATTTCTTCCTTCCCGTGACGCTTCTGCTTTACTATGGGGCGGGGAAGGACATACGGGCAAAGAATATGATAATACTGCTGTCGGGGCTTATTTTCTATGCGTGGGGTGAGCCCTTTTTCGTTGCGGTGATGCTGCTGTCAACGATGATAGACTACACTGCCGGCAGATTTATGGATAAGTACGACGATGACCCGAAGAAGCGAAAGACCTGCCTTATAGTGTCGGTGTGTATGAATGTGTTCATGCTCACCGTGTTCAAATATTCCGATTTCATCTTTGACAGCGTAAATTCCCTGCTGCATACGTCCCTTGTCAATCCTGCCCTGCTCGTGAACAGAGGGCTCAACCGCATCGCTCCCTTCGGGCTCGATGAAAAGCGGGTGAAGCTCCCCATCGGCATCAGCTTCTATACCTTCCAGTCCATGTCCTATACCATAGACCTGTACAGGCGCAATATCAAGGTGCAGAAGGATCCGCTGAAGTTTGCGGCATATGTGACGCTGTTCCCGCAGATAGTGGCAGGACCTATCGTCAGGTATTCCCGGGTGGCGGCGGAGCTTGAAAGCAGGGAGATCACCGCAGAAAAGGTGTCTGACGGGGTGAGTCTGTTTGTCAGGGGACTTGCGAAGAAGGTGCTCTTAGCCAATAATATAGGTATGCTGTGGACGGAGGTCAAGGCGTCGGACTTCACGCAGATGTCGTCTCTGACGGCATGGCTGGGGATACTGGCGTTTACCTTCCAGATATACTTTGATTTCTCGGGGTACTCGGATATGGCGTCGGGCATGGGAAAGATGCTGGGGTTTGAGTTCCCGAAGAACTTCGACCATCCCTATATGTCAAAAAGCGTTTCCGAATTCTGGCGGAGATGGCATATCACCCTCGGTGAGTGGTTCAAGAACTATGTCTACTTTCCTCTCGGAGGGAGCAGATGCGGCACATGGAAGACGGTGCGAAACCTGATGATAGTATGGGCGCTGACGGGACTGTGGCACGGTGCCAGCTGGAATTTCGTGCTGTGGGGGATATACTTCGGGGTGCTTATCGTGGCGGAGAGACTTTTCTTCGGTAAGATACTGGAGAAGCTGCCCGATGTCGTCCGTGTGCTGTATACCTTCCTTATGGCGGTGCTGGGATGGGTGCTGTTTGATACGGATAGTATAACCGATGCAGCTTTATACTTAAAGTCTATGTTTGCGGTGCCGTCCGTGGACGATGCGGCTCTGTATGCCGTGTCCGGGTATCTGCCGCTGTTTCTGATATGTGCGGTCGTGTCGTCGGGGATACTGTCAAAGTGCATAACTGCGGCAGGGAAACTTCTGTCAAAGGCGGAGGGGAAACTTGCGGGAGGAAGGCGCTGCGCTCTTATCATAGGACGCTCCCTTGCGGTGACGGCGGCGGAGGCTGCGGTGTTCCTGTTATGTACGGTATATGTGATAGGGGATGTGTATAATCCCTTCCTGTATTTCAGATTTTAACGCATTTGTGCAAAGTGTATAATAAGGCAGGGGAAAGGAATGAAAAATTCTATCCCCTGCCTACTTGCATTTACGGGTGTGCTGTGGTATAATAATATGCGTGATTTTATAGGTCATGATGCGATGAAGCGGAAGGTTGCCTGCGGTGTGCAGGGGAATTTCCGCAGAGTATGTTGGGTCTTAGAACCGGGCGACACGCAATACAGCACAGTCAGTGCAGATGGTACTTATCTCGGGATAAGGACTGTTTTCCGTCGGATGCAGATCTGATGGTATGTGATGTTGTGTGCCTCAGAAACATATGTTTTTGGGGTTTTTAAGTTTACGGAGTGCGACACACACGGTAGCGTTGATAATCGCTCCCCGCTCCGCAGACGGTATTGCGGTCCACCTTAACAGGAGGAACGAACAATGGCAGAAACAGGCAAGATCAGGATCAGGATAAAGGGCTACGATCACGCAGTTGTTGATGCGGCTGCAGCAAAGATCGTTGACGCTGCTAAGAGAAGCGGCGCAAAGGTATCCGGCCCCATTCCCCTTCCCACCGACAAGGAGATCATCACCATTCTCCGTGCGGTGCACAAGTACAAGGACAGCCGTGAGCAGTTTGAGCTGAGAACTCATAAGAGACTGATCGACGTGCTCCGTCCTACAGCTAAGACGACCGAGGCTTTACACGGCCTTGAGCTTCCCGCAGGTGTGGACATCGTAATGGAAGTTAAGTGATCTCACGAAACTTCCGAAAGATGTGCTGCTGTGGGTCAATGTTAACGGCAACGTTAACCAATAACCATAGGGAGGAATATCAATGACAAAAGCGATCATCGGACGCAAGATCGGTATGACACAGATCTTTGACGAGTCCGGCAAGGTGATCCCGGTGACTGTCGTAGAGGCAGGTCCCTGCGTAGTCGTTCAGAAGAAGACTGTTGAGAACGACGGCTACAATGCGGTACAGTGCGGCTTCGGCGATGTCAGGGAGAAGCTTGTCAACAAGCCCATGAAGGGCCACTTCGCTAAGGCTGACACAGCTCTGAAGAGATATCTCAGAGAGTTCAGGCTCGACGATGCGGAGAACTACAACGTAGGCGACGTACTGAAGGCTGATACCTTTGCTGCAGGCGACATAGTAGATGTCAGCGGCACTTCAAAGGGTAAGGGCTATCAGGGTACGATCAAGAGAAACAACAACCACAGACTTAAGGAAACTCACGGTTCGGGTCCTGTTGTAAGACAGGCAGGTTCCATGGGCGCCTGCTCTTCTCCTTCGAGAATATTCAAGGGCAAGGCTCTCCCCGGTCATATGGGTGCTGAAAAGGTAACTGTACAGAACCTCGAGATCGTAAAGGTAGACGCTGAAAACAATCTTATCGCAGTAAAGGGTGCGATCCCCGGTCCTAAGAACGGCATCGTTACTATCGTGGACTGCGTTAAGAAGGCTTAAGTAAGGAGGAAACGATAATGCCAACAGTTAAGGTTTTGAACATGGCAGGCAGTGAGGTCTCCTCTATTGAGCTTTCTGATGCTGTTTGGGGTATAGAGCCCAATACAGCTGCTATGCACACAATGGTAGTCAACTACCTTGCAAATCAGAGACAGGGCACACAGTCCACTCTTACCCGTACAGAGGTAAGGGGCGGCGGCCGCAAGCCCTGGAGACAGAAGGGCACAGGTCACGCAAGACAGGGCTCTATCCGTGCTCCCCAGTGGACACACGGTGGTATCGCTCTCGGCCCTAAGCCCAGAAGCTACCGCTTCACTGTCAATAAGAAGCTCAAAAGACTTGCTCTCAAGTCTGCACTTTCTTCCAAGGTGATCGACAACGAGCTGATCGTTATCGACAATATCACTATGGATAACTACAAGACCAAAGAGATGGTCGCTATGCTTTCCGCTGTAGGCGCTGACGGCAAGGCTCTCATCGTTTGCAATGAGAAGAACGAGAAGGTCATCAAGTCCGCTGCAAACATCCCCGGCGTAAAGACCGCTCTGGTAAACACCATCAATGTATACGATCTGCTCTGCTATGACAAGCTCGTCATCTCCAAGGATGCAGTCGCTAAGATCGAGGAGGTGTACGCATAATGATCGCACAGGATATCATCATCAAGCCTATCATCACCGAGAACAGCATGGATGCTCTCCAGCAGAACAAGTACACCTTTAAGGTAGCCAAGAATGCCAATAAGATCGAGATAGCCAAGGCTGTCGAGGAACTGTTCGGTGTGGACGTAAAGAGCGTTAACACCATGAACGTAAGAGGCAGACAGAAGAGAGTCGGTATGTCCGTAGGTAAGACTGCTGACTGGAAGAAGGCTATCGTTACCCTCAAGGAAGGCTCAAAGACCATCGAGTTCTTTGACGGCCTCATCTGATGAGGAGGGCGCCTGCGGGCGCATATGTATGGAGGCGTGAGCCTTCGCAAATAAGGAGTTGAGTAAAATGGCTATTAAATCATATAAGCCTACTTCTCCGTCGAGACGTCAGATGACTGTTACCGATTACAGCGAGCTTTCCAAGGTAGCTCCCGAGAAGAGCCTTCTGGCTCCTCTTAACAAGACTGCCGGCAGAAACTCCTACGGTCGTATAACTGTTCGTCACAGAGGCGGCGGAAACAGAAGGAAGTACAGAATAATCGATTTCAAGAGAGACAAGCAGGGCGTTAACGCTGTTGTAAAGACTCTTGAGTACGATCCCAACAGAAGCGCATTCATCGCTCTCGTTGAGTACGAGGACGGCGAGAAGAGATACATCATCGCTCCCTACGGCCTCAAGGTAGGCGATACCGTAAGAGCAGGCGCTGACGCTGACATCAAGCCCGGCAACGCTCTTGAGCTCAAGGACATCCCTGTTGGTACCTTTATCCATAACATCGAGCTCTATAAGGGCAAGGGCGCACAGCTCGTGCGTGCAGCCGGCAACATGGCTCAGCTCATGGGTAAGGAGAACGGCTACGCTCTGGTAAGACTTCCTTCCGGCGAGATGAGAAACATCGCTCTTGACTGCATGGCTACCATCGGTCAGGTAGGCAATATCGACCATGAGAACGTTAACCTGGGTAAGGCAGGACGCAAGCGTCATAAGGGTATCCGTCCCACAGTCCGCGGTTCTGTCATGAACCCCAACGACCATCCTCACGGCGGTGGTGAAGGTAAGTCACCTGTCGGCCGTCCCGGACCTGTTACCCCCTGGGGCAAGCCCGCTCTCGGCTATAAGACGAGAAAGAATCATAACCGTTCGGATAAGTTTATCGTAAGGCGCCGCAACGGCAAATAACTCATAGGAATCAAAGATACAGGCTCACGCTGTGAGCGGAGTCTGTAGCCAAACTTAAAGGCGGGCAGCCGTGCTTCGGCTGCGTGCCATCTAAAAGGAGTAAACCGATGAGCAGAAGTATCAAGAAGGGTCCTTACGTGCAGGAAGCTCTCTACAAGAGAGTAGTTGCCATGAACGAGGCAGGCGAGAAGAAGGTCCTCAAGACCTGGAGCAGATCCTCCACAATCTTTCCTGACTTTGTAGGTCATACATTTGCAGTTCATGACGGAAGAAAGCACGTTCCCGTATATGTAACAGAGGATATGGTAGGTCACAAGCTGGGCGAGTTCGCACCTACCAGAACATACAAGGGTCATGCCGGCTCTAAGACATCCAACAACGGTAAATAAGGAAGGGAGATGATCTGATGGAAGCAAGAGCAAAACTTACTACAGCTCGTATTGCCCCCAGAAAGGTACAGATCGTCCTCGACCTTATCAGAGGCAAGGATGTAGAGACCGCTATGGCAATACTCAAGCACACTCCCAAGTCGGCGTGTGAATATCTCGAAAAGCTCCTCGCATCGGCTGTTGCCAATGCTGAGAACAATCTGGGTCTTGACAAGGAATCCCTCGTGGTTTCCGAGTGCTATGTAAGCCCCGGACCTATCCTCAAGAGGATCATGCCGAGAGCACAGGGCAGAGCATTCCGCATCAACAAGAGAACATCCAATGTTGTCATTGTTGTATCGGACAATGCCTGATCAAATTAGGAGGTTAATATGGGACAGAAAGTCAATCCCCACGGAATGCGTGTCGGAATAATCAAGGACTGGGATTCCCGCTGGTTCGCACCTAAGGCTTCCTACGGCGATACTCTTGTTGAGGACTACAAGGTCAGAGAGTATATCAAGAAGTCCCTGAAGGCAGCAGGCGTTCCTAAGATCGAGATCGAAAGATTCAACGACAAGGTAAGAATAAACGTTCACTGCGCTAAGCCCGGTATCGTTATCGGCAAGGGCGGCGAGAATATCGAGAAGGTTCGCAAGGAAGTTGAGAAGCTGATCGGCAAGACTGTTTACATCAACATCGTTGAGGTAAAGTCCCCCGATATGGACGCTCAGCTCGTTGCTGAGAACATCGCTCAGCAGCTCGAGAACCGTGTAAGCTACCGCCGTGCCCTCAAGCAGGCTATCGGCAGAGCCATGAAGCTCGGCGCTAAGGGTATCAAGGTAAAGGCAGGCGGCAGACTTGCAGGTGCCGAGATCGCAAGAAGCGAGAGCTATCATGAGGGTACTATCCCCCTTCAGACTCTCCGTGCTGATATAGACTACGGTTTCGCTGAGGCTCATACCACTTACGGCCGTCTCGGCATAAAGGTATGGATCTACAAGGGCGAGATCCTCAAGGGCGAGGCTTCCGCAGCAAGGATCAACCGTGCTACCGACAAGCCCGAGAGAAAGCGCAGAAACAATAACGATAACAGAAGACGTGAAGGCGGTAACCGTCGTCCCCGTCAGAACAGATCAGAAGGAGGTAACGCATAATGCTGCTTCCCAAGAGAGTTAAGTACAGAAAGGTACAGCGTGGCCGTATGACCGGTAAGGCTCTTCGCGGCAACAAGGTATCTTACGGCGATTACGGCATTCAGGCACTTGAGCCTGCTTGGATCACTTCCAATCAGATCGAGGCTGCCCGTATCGCTATGACACGTTACATCAAGCGTGGCGGTCAGGTATGGATAAAGATCTTCCCTGACAAGCCTGTAACAAAGAAGCCTGCCGAAGTCCGCATGGGTTCCGGTAAGGGTGCTGTTGAGTTCTGGGTGGCTGTTGTCAAGCCCGGCAGAGTCCTCTTTGAGATAAACGGTGTTCCCGAGGAGACCGCAAGAGAGGCTATGCGTCTTGCTATGCACAAGCTCCCCATCAAGTGCAAATTCGTTAAGAAAGAGGAGGCGAGCGACTGATGAAGGCTTCAGAAGTAAGAGATCTTACGGTACAGGAGCTTGAGAACAAGCTCGTTGACCTCAAGAAGGAGCTCTTTGCTCTCAGATTCCAGCATACTGTAAATCAGCTGGACAACCCCGCTCGTCTTAAGGCTGTGAAGAAGGATATTGCGAGAGTTCGCACCATCCTCACACAGAAGACCAATGCGTAAGGCGTCAGGAGGATTAATATGGCTGATAGAAATCTGAGAAAGACAAGGACCGGTATGGTCGTTTCCGACAAGATGGACAAGACGATCGTTGTAGCTATCCAGGATAACGTTAAGCATCCTCTCTACAAGAAGATCATCAAGAGAACTATCCGTCTCAAGGCTCATGATGAAAAGAATGAGTGCGGCATCGGCGACAGAGTAGAGATCATGGAGACAAGACCTCTTTCCAAGGATAAGAGATGGCGTCTTGTAAGGATCGTCGAAAAGGCTAAGTAATTTACTGCCGGTTTAGTGCAATCCACTGATTTTCGCTTTGGACTGCAAAAGTGCTTGACAAATGCGATGAGATGTGGTAAACTGAGTATGTTGCCGCCGTGCGTTCGCACTGCGATACGCACGGCGGCGTTGCATATGATCTACACAAATACGATATGGCGAAGTGTGCCATATCGGTGTTTGTTGTTTTTGGAAAGGAGTTAATGCGCTGTGATACAGATGCAGACTTATTTGAAGGTCGCTGACAACACAGGTGCCAAGGAGCTTATGTGCATAAGAGTTCTCGGCGGTACTCGCAAGAGATATGCCAACATAGGTGACGTTGTTGTTGCTTCCGTCAAAAAAGCAACACCAGGCGGCGTTGTTAAGAAGGGCGACGTTGTAAAGGCAGTTATCGTTCGCTCTGCAAAGGGACTTCGCCGTGAGGACGGCACATACATCCGTTTTGATGAGAACGCTGCTGTTATCATCAAGGAAGACAAGAACCCCAGAGGTACCCGTATCTTTGGGCCGGTAGCAAGAGAACTCAGAGACAAGGATTACATGAAGATCCTCTCTCTCGCTCCCGAAGTGCTTTGATCGGAGGTGTCCCTAATGAATAAGAAGCTTCATGTTAAAACAGGCGACACCGTTGTTATCCTCTCCGGCAAGGACAAGGGTAAGACCGGCAAGGTGCTTGAGGTATCCATCAAGGAGCAGAAGGTCATCGTTGAGGGCTGCAATATTGCGACCAAGCACGTTAAGCCTACTCAGATGGGTCAGTCCGGTCAGATCGTAAAGGTGCCCGCAGCTCTCTATGCCTGCAAGGTGCTCGCTGTTTGCCCTCACTGCGGCAAGCCTACAAGACTTGCTCATGATTTCGATGCAAAAGGCAAGAAGATCAGAGTTTGCAATCATTGCAAGAAGTCTTATTGATGAAAGGAGCAGATGAAGATGTCAAATCTTAAGGAATTGTATGTCAGCACCGTAGCTCCTTCTCTCATGAAGAAGTTCGGATACAAGAGCGTAATGCAGATACCCAAGATCGACAAGGTCGTTATCAATGTCGGCGCAGGCGAGGCTAAGGAGAATTCCAAGGTCATCGATGCCATTGTCGGAGATCTTGCTCTTATCACAGGTCAGAAGCCTGTTATCTGCCGTGCAAAGAAGTCCGTCGCTAACTTTAAGGTCCGTGAGGGTATGCCCATCGGCGTTAAGGTAACACTCAGAGGCGAGAGAATGTATGAGTTCCTCGACAGACTGTTCAACGTTGCCTTCCCCCGTGTTCGTGACTTCCGCGGCATCAACGGCGATTCGTTCGACGGCAGAGGCAACTACTCTACCGGTATCAAAGAGCAGCTTATATTCCCCGAGATCGAGTATGACAAGATCGACAAGGTCAGAGGTATGGATATAAACATCATCACGACCGCACATACAGATGAAGAGGCTAAGGAGCTTCTCACCCTTATGGGCGCACCGTTTGCTAAGTGATGAGGAGGATCGAAAAATGGCAAAGACTTCGATGAAGATCAAACAGCAGAGAGAACCCAAGTTCTCTACAAGGGCATATAACCGCTGCAAGATCTGCGGCAGACCTCATGCTTATCTGAGAAAGTTCGGGATCTGCAGAATATGCTTCAGAGAACTCGCTCACAAGGGACAGATCCCCGGCGTGAAGAAGGCAAGCTGGTAATAATAAGGAGGTTTACTTATGCAGATCACAGATTCAATCGCTGACCTCCTCACGAGGATCCGCAACGCCAATTCAGCCAAGCATCCTACTGTTGATGTTCCGGCATCCAATATGAAGAAGGCGATCGTTCAGATCCTTGTGGATGAAGGTTATATAAAGAATTTCCAGATGATCGAAGACGGCAAGCAGGGCATAATCCGCATCACCCTCAAGTACGGTGATAACCGTTCTCAGGTCATCACAGGGCTCCGCAGAGTTTCCAAGCCCGGTCTTCGCATCTATTCAAGCTGCGAGGATATGCCCAAGGTAATGAAGGGCCTGGGCATCGCTATCGTGTCCACTCCTAAGGGCGTTAT
The DNA here is from genome assembly GCA_017468865.1 of Oscillospiraceae bacterium. Taxonomy (GTDB): domain Bacteria; phylum Bacillota; class Clostridia; order Oscillospirales; family Ruminococcaceae; genus Huintestinicola. Next base: position 20,169 of record JAFUHM010000018.1, read on the forward strand.
GACCGACAAGAAGGCAAGAGAGCTTAATGTCGGCGGCGAAGTCCTTGCATTCGTATGGTAAGGAGGTAGGACAATGTCAAGAATAGGCAAGAAGCCTGTTGATGTTCCCGCAGGTGTCACAGTTACCATTGACGGCGCTACTGTTACAGTAAAGGGCCCCAAGGGTGAGCTTACAAGAACATTCAACAAGGATATGGCAATAAAGCAGGAAGGCGCTCAGATCATCGTTGAAAGACCCGATGACAACAAGCTCCACAGATCCCTTCACGGTCTTACCCGTACACTGATCCACAACATGGTAGTAGGTGTTACAGAGGGCTACTCCAAGTCCCTGGACATCGAGGGTATCGGTTACAGAGCTCAGAAGCAGGGCAAGAACCTTGTTATGAACATCGGTTATTCTCATCAGGTGATCGTTCCTGAGATAGACGGCATCACCATTGATGTTCCTGCTCAGAACAAGATCGTTGTCAACGGCATCGACAAGCAGAAGGTCGGCCAGTTCGCAGCTCAGATCCGTGAGAAGAGACCTCCCGAGCCTTATAAGGGCAAGGGCATCCGTTATACAGGCGAGCATATCATCCGCAAGGAAGGTAAGGCAGGTAAGGGCAAGAAGTAAGCTTGTCCTATGTCTGATATTTAGCGAAAGAGAATGGGACAGCCGCCCGCCACGAGAGGCATATGCGGTTACTATTCTCCAGTTAAAGGAGTTTTCAAAATGGTCAAGAATATTGATAGAAAGGCTCAGAGAGCCAAGAGACAGAAGAGGGTCCGCTCCAAGATCAGCGGTACTGCTGCTCGTCCCAGACTGAATGTATTCCGTTCCGCTAAGCACATCTATGCTCAGCTTATAGATGACGTTGCAGGCGTTACACTTGCACAGGCATCCAGCATGGATAAGGACTTCGGCTCCTACGGCGGCAATGTTGAGGGTGCCAAGAAGGTAGGCGAGATCCTCGCTGAGAGAGCTAAGGCTAAGGGCATCGAGGAAGTCGTATTTGACAGAGCCGGCTACCTCTATCACGGAAGAGTTGCTGCTCTTGCAGACGGTGCAAGAGACGGCGGTCTCAAGTTCTGATCAATAAAGGAGGTAATAGCTTTGGCTAAGATAGATGCTGAAAATCTCGAGCTTATCGAGAGAGTTGTCGCTATCAACAGAGTATCCAAGACTGTTAAGGGCGGCCGTATATATAAGTTCGCTGCTCTTGTAGTCGTAGGCGACGGCAATGGCACAGTCGGCTTCGGTATCGGCAAGTCCGGCGAAGTTCCCGACGCTATCCGCAAGGGTATCGAGGATGCCAAGAAGAACCTTGTCAAGGTATCTCTCAAGGGCACTACCATTCCTCATGAAGTGATCGGTGCATATGGCGCAGGCAGAGTTCTCATGAAGCCCGCTGCTCCCGGTACCGGTGTTATCGCAGGCGGCCCTGTCCGTGCTGTCATCGAGGTGACAGGCATAAAGGATATCAGAACAAAGTCTCTGCGTTCCAACAATGCCTGCAACGTAGTAAGAGCTACGCTCCAGGGTCTTTCTTCTCTCCGCAGCGCTAAGGAAGTTGCTAAGGTAAGAGGCAAGTCCGTTAAGGAAATTCTCGGCTAAGGAGGAGTACGACGATGGAAATCAAAATTACGCTCGTTAAGAGTCTTAACGGCCGTCTGAAGGATCAGATCGCAACTGCTCACTCTCTCGGCCTCAGAAAAATAGGCGACACTCATACAGAAAAGGATAATCCTGCTGTACAGGGCAAGATCCGCAAGATCGCTCACCTTGTAAGTGTCGAGAATGTCTGATGATCCGGAGGTGTAAAGATGAAATTATATGAGCTTTCACCTGCTCCCGGTTCCAACAGGGACGTTAAGAGAGTAGGCAGAGGTCACGGTTCCGGAAACGGCAAGACTGCCGGAAAGGGACATAAGGGTCAGAACGCTCGTTCGGGCGGCGGTGTAAGACCGGGCTTTGAAGGCGGTCAGATGCCTATGACCAGAAGAATCCCCAAGAGAGGATTTAACAATATTTTTGCAGCTAAGCCTGCTTCTGTGAATGTTTCCGACCTTGAGATATTCAAGGAGGGCACAGTGGTCGACGCTGAACTGCTCAAGGCATCGGGTCTTGTAAAGAAGACCGCTAACGGTGTGAAGATCCTCGGCAACGGAGAGCTTACCAAGCCTCTCACAGTAAAGGCTGCTGCTTTCTCCGAGTCCGCTAAGGAAAAAATCGAAAAGGCAGGCGGGAAGGCTGAGGTGATGTAATGTGTTTGAGACCATGCGTAGTGCCTGGAAAACACCGGAGCTTCGCAAGAAGATCCTCTACACATTACTGATCATCATAATATTCCGCTTCGGCTGTGCGCTGACAGTACCGTTCCTCGATCCGTCACGTCTTGCTGACATGGTGACAAACGGTTCTATCTTCGGATATCTCGATACTTTGTCCGGCGGCGCACTTTCCAAAGGTACGGTATTTTCGCTTTCGATCCAGCCTTACATCAATGCGCAGATCATCGTTCAGCTGCTGACTTATGCTCTTCCTCCGCTGGAAAACCTCCAGAAAGAGGGCGAGGAAGGTCAGAAGAAGCTTCAGAAGATCACAGGATTTGTGGCGCTGGGCATATCGATAGTGATGGCTTATGCGTACTACCTCACCATGAGAAGCAAGGGTGCTGTCCTGTACACCGGCAAGGACTTTGAGGGTATATTTACGGCGATCGTTATAATATCCACATTTGTCGCCGGCTCCAATCTTATCGTATGGCTGGGCAACCTGGTCAACGAGAAGGGTATAGGAAACGGTATCTCCATAATCCTCTTTGCGGGTATCATCGCCCGTGTTCCCTCGGATCTTATGATAATGTGGGAGCAGGTGAAGGTGGATCATAATATGATATTCCCCGTTGTGTTCCTTCTCCTCATCTATGTGGTCATGATAGGATTTATCGTGCTCCTCAATGAGTCGGAGAGAAGGATCCCCATCAGCTATGCAAGGCGTGTTGTGGGACGCAAGCAGTACGGCGGTCAGAATACATACATCCCCGTAAAGGTGGCAATGAGCGGCGTTATGCCTATCATCTTTGCTATGGCGTTCATGTCCATACCTGCTACGATCGAGATGTTCGTTCCCGATCCTTCGCAGAATACGGCAAAGGTCGAGGCAGGGCTCAACTGGATAGAGAAGTTCTATGCAGGCGTGCTCCACTTCTTCAACTCCACCAGCGTATGGTACGCACTCGTTTACTTCGTACTTATCATAGCATTCAACTACTTCTATGTGTCGATGATATACAATCCTATAGAGATCGCAAACCAGCTCAGACAGTCCAACGGCGGCATACCCGGCATCCGTCCCGGCAAGCCTACCTCCGATTTCATTCAGAGAGTCCTTTCCAAGATCACTCTCATCGGTGCGGTGGCTCTGGGTCTGATAGCTATATTCCCCATCATCTTCGGACTGTTCCAGCCGACACTGCGTGTTTCCATGGCAGGTACTTCCATCCTCATCATAGTAAGCGTTGCACTTGAAACTCTCAGAACACTTGAATCTCAGATGATAGTTCGTCATCACAGAGGTTTCCTTGAATAAGAAAGGGGTAGCTATGAATCTTATCCTTTTAGGTGCTCCCGGTGCAGGAAAAGGCACTCAGGCAGAGATAATAAGCGAAAAACTCAACATCCCCCAGATATCGACAGGCAATATACTGAGAGCTGCCGTGAAGAACGGCACAGAATGCGGTCTTCAGGCAAAGTCCTACATGGACAAGGGCGCACTTGTTCCCGATGAAGTCGTTATCGGCATCCTCAAGGACAGGATCGCTGAAGAGGACTGCAAGAACGGATATATCCTTGACGGTTTCCCCCGTACCGTACCTCAGGCTGAGGCACTCGAAAAGATGGGCGTTGTGATCGACAAGGTCATCGAGATATCCGTACCCGATGAGGCTATCAAGGCAAGACTCGGCGGCAGACGTGTCTGCGAGAGCTGCGGTGCTTCCTATCATATCGAATTCAATCCTCCCAAGACAGAGGGCAAATGCGATAAGTGCGGCGGCAATGTGGTGCTTCGCAAGGACGACGCTCCCGAAACTGTCATTGACAGACTCAAGACCTATCACGAAGCGACTGCTCCCCTCATCGACTTCTACAAGAGCAGAGGAAAGCTCGTCACTGTAATAGGTCAGAGCGAGGTCGCTGATACATCTAAGCTTATGCTTGAGGCTGTTAACGGCTAAAGAGGCGAAGCGATGATAAATATCAAATCCAAGTCGGAGCTTGAAAAAATGAAAAAAGCCGGGGAGATCTCGGCTAACGCTCTGCACTACGGCGGTCAGTGCATAAAGGACGGAATGTCAACTTATGAACTTGACAAGCTGATACATGACTTTATCGTGAAGAACGGCGCAAAGCCTTCATTCCTCGGACTCTACGGGTTCAAGGGGTCGGCGTGCCTGTCCATCAATGAGAAGGTCATACACGGTATCCCTTCCAAGCATGAGTTCATCAAGGAAGGCGACATCGTAAGCATCGATACCGGAGCATTCATTGACGGCTTCCACGGTGACAATGCGTTTACATTCCCCTGCGGTAAGATCTCCGAGGAGGCAAGACTCCTTCTGGAGAGGACGAACGATTCCCTGTACAAGGGCATCGAACAGGCTGTAGCCGGAAACCGTGTGGGCGATATCTCAAATGCGGTGGAGACTTACGCACGCAGCTTCGGCTACGGCGTGGTCAAGACCTATACGGGGCATGGCGTTGGCCGTGAGATGCATGAGTCCCCTGAGGTTCCGAATTTCGGACATCCTCACAAGGGCCCCAGACTTCTCCCGGGCATGGTCATTGCCATTGAGCCTATGATAAACATCAAGGGCGACGATGTATTTACTCAGCCTGACGGTTGGGGCGTGCTGACAAAGTCCGGTTCGCTGGCTGCTCACTTTGAGCATACCGTGGCGATCACCGAGGACGGTCCGCTGATACTGACAAAGCCCACGATAATAGGCGATGATTACCCATACAGGACGAGTTTATGACGGATATTCGGATAGGATCCATAGTCAGAGCCCTTGCAGGGCGGGAAAAGGATCGCTTCATGATGGTCACGGACATCAGGGACGGGTTCGTTTTTCTGGCGGACGGGGATGAGCGCAGGCTCGCCGCTCCGAAGAAGAAGAACATCAGACACATCGCCCTGACAAAGACCGTCATCGATGTTACGGATGAACTTACGGACCGCAGGCTCAGAACTCTGCTTTCTGAGTATGACAAACGCTGATCAAGGAGGCTGCAAAGCTTGTCTAAGGAAGATGTAATAGAACTGGAAGGCGTTGTTACCGACGCACTCCCCAATGCAAACTTTCAGGTAGAGCTGCCCAACGGACACAAGATCCTCGCACACGTTTCGGGAAAGCTCAGAATGAACTATATCAGGATCGTACCCGGCGATAAGGTAACGGTGGAAATGTCACCCTATGACCTTACAAAGGGAAGGATCACTTGGAGAGCAAAGTAACCGCAAGGTGAAACGCTTTAAGGATAAGGAGGAACAAACATGAAAGTAAGACCTTCTGTCAAGCCTATGTGCGATAAGTGCAAGGTTATCAAGAGAAAAGGCAAGATCATGGTGATCTGCGAAAATCCCAAGCATAAGCAGCGTCAGGGCTGATTGCTGTTACATGGGTGACCATGTATGAAACAGGGATGATATACGCTTACAGGCTCGCCAGGCCGTAGGCTGTCCAAAATTTACGGAGGTGTAATATGGCACGTATAGCCGGTGTTGACCTTCCCAGAAATAAGAGAGTTGAGATAGGACTCACTTATATCTACGGAATCGGTCGCAAAACTGCGGGCAACATACTCGCAAGCACAGGTGTAGACCCTGATATCAGAGTTAAGGATCTTACAGAGGAAGATGTAGCCAAGATCAAGGAATACATCGACCACAACCTCATCGTTGAGGGTGATCTGAGAAGAAACGTAGCGCTCAACATCAAGAGACTCGTTGAGATAGGCTGCTACAGAGGCGTTCGTCATCGCAAGGGCCTGCCCGTAAGAGGTCAGAGGACCAAGACAAACGCTCGTACCCGCAAGGGTCCCAAGAAGACCATTGCTAACAAGAAGAAGTAAGGAGGGGACGATATGGCTCAGGTTAAAGGCAAGAAGACGGCTGTCAGACGCCGCCGTGACCGTAAGGTCGTTGAAAATGGTGCTGTGCATATCCAGTCCACTTTCAACAATACTATCGTAACAATCACCGATACACAGGGCAACGCTCTTTCATGGGCATCTGCCGGTGAGCTCGGATTCAGAGGCTCCAAGAAGTCTACTCCCTTTGCTGCACAGTCCGCTGCTGAGACAGCTGCCAAGGCTGCAATGGAGTTCGGTCTCAAGTACGTTGAAGTATACGTTAAGGGACCCGGCGCAGGCCGTGAGGCTGCTATAAGAGCTCTCCAGGGTGTAGGCCTTGAAGTAAGAATGATCAAGGATGTTACTCCCATCCCTCACAACGGCTGCCGTCCTCCCAAGAGAAGACGTGTCTAGTCAATATGGAGGTGTTTTAAAATGGCTATTAGCAGAGAACCTATTCTCAGAAGATGCAGATACCTTGGCATTTCTCCCATGGTAATGGGCGTTTCCAAGGAGTCCAAGAAGAACCCCGGTGCCAACACCAGACGCAAGGTTTCTGAATACGGCACACAGCTCAAGGAAAAGCAGAAGCTCAAGTTCATCTACGGCGTACTCGAAAAGCCTTTCCGCAAGTATTTCGCTCTTGCTGAAAAGATGGAGGGCAAGGCCGGTGATAACCTTATCACCATTTGCGAGTCCCGTCTTGACAACGTAGCTTTCAGAATGGGCTATGCTCTCACCAGACGTGAGGCAAGACAGCTCGTTTCTCACGGCCATTTCCTTGTCAACGGCAAGCGTGTAGATATTCCTTCCTATCGCATCAAGGTGGGCGATGTGATCTCCCTCAGAGAGAAGAGCAGATCTTCCGCTAAGTTCAAGGATGTTCTGGAGCAGACCAACGGCAGGATCGTTCCTCTGTGGCTCGAGTCCGACAAGGAGAATTTCTGCGCTAAGGTAGTTCGTCTCCCCGAGACTGCTGACCTCGATTACGAGACTCAGACACACCTTATCGTCGAGCTCTATTCCAAGTAATCACCTTCCACATAGGACTTTATGTCCTACGGTCGGTATGTTATATCACATGCAAGCAGAGTTATCTCTGCTTGGCATTTTGTGAATGCGATAATAGGAGGGTCAACTTAAATGCTTGAAAAAATAGAAAAGCCGGAAATTGAGACAGCCGAGACGGTGGATCAGGATCCTACCTACGGCAAGTTCATTCTCGCTCCCCTTGAGCGCGGCTATGGTACGACTCTGGGTAACAGCCTCAGACGAGTACTGCTCTCCTCGCTTCCCGGTGTCGCTGTGATCTCCGTGAAGATCGACGGCGTGCACCATGAACTGTCTACTATCCCCGGAGTGAAAGAGGACGTGACTGAGATCGTTCTCAATCTCAAGGGGTTGACCGCAAAACTTTACGGCGACGGACCGAAAACTATATATGTTGAGGCTGAGGATGAGGGCGAAGTCACCGCAGGTGACATAAAGACCGACTCCGAAGTAGAGATACTTGAACCGAATATGCACATTGCCACCCTCGATAAGGATGCCAAGCTTTACATGGAGATCCAGATAGACCGTGGCAGAGGTTATGTTCCTGCCGAGAAGAACAAGCAGCTCTTCAATTTCGGCATTGACGTGATCGCAGTCGATTCCATCTACAGCCCCGTATTAAAGGTGAATTTCCAGGTCGAGGACACAAGACTTGGTAACGTCACGGATTATGATAAGCTTATCCTTGAAGTATGGACGGATGGTACCGTCACACCCAAGGAGGCTGTATCGCAGGCAGCCAATCTCCTCATTGAGCACCTCAAGTCGTTCAGTAATCTCTCAGACGAATCGGCTATAACCGAGATGATGGTCGAGAAGGACGACAAGGACAGCAAGAAGGTACTCGAGATGACCATTGAGGAACTTGACTTATCGGTTCGTTCCTTTAACTGCCTGAAGCGTGCCGGCATAAATACAGTTGAGGATCTGATCAGCAAGTCCGAAGAGGAAATGATGAAGGTCAGAAACCTCGGTAAAAAATCGTTTGATGAGGTCAAGGAGAAGCTCCGCTCTCTCGGATTTGATCTCAGCAGCGAAGAGGAAACTTGATAAGGAGTGAAACACAATGGCAGGATCGAGAAAACTGGGTCGCACCAGTGATCATAGAAAGGCAATGCTCCGTGCTATGGTTACCTATCTTCTCGAAAACGGCGAGATTCGTACCACGGTCACCAGAGCAAAAGAGGTTCGTTCGATGGCTGAAAAAATGATCACCACCGCTAAGACCAACGACCTCCATTCCAAGCGTCAGGTGCTCAGCTACGTAACAAAGGAAAGTGTTGTTAAGAAGCTGTTCGATGAGATCGCACCTAAGTATGCGAATGTAAACGGCGGTTACACCCGTATCGTAAAGATCGGGCCCCGCAGAGGCGATGCAGCCGAGATGGCTATCATCCAGCTCGTTTGATGATCAGATGCTGTTGCGTATGCAACAGCATTTTTTCACTTTAAGACAGAGGTGATCGGTACGGATATAACGCTAATCACAACAGGCGGCACCATATCCTGTACGGATAAGGGCAGCGGTCTTTCGCCCTCATCGGATGCGGCTCAGGCGGAAAGATTTCTGTCCGCCGTTGGAGAAAGGGCAGATGTCGTGCCGCTTATGAACATAGACAGCACGGATATGGATACAGCGGCGATGGGGGACATTGCAGCCGCCGCCGACAGGGCATACAGGCAGGGTGCGGATGGTGTCATCATCACACATGGTACTGATACTATGGCGTATACATCGTCATATCTTACCTTTGCGCTTGAAAATATCCCCATCCCCGTTATCCTTACAGGCTCTCAGCTGCCCTTTGAGGTGAAGGGGAGCGACGCTCCGGGCAATCTCCGTCACGCATTTGAAGCGGTGAGATCGGGGCTTACGGGGGTGCATATCGTGTTCGGAGACAGGATACTCTACGGTGACAGAGCCACAAAGTCCCATTCCCGTGACATGAACGCATTCTCATCCCCGGACGGCTATGCCCGTGCAGGGGAGAGGGAGGCACACATCGGCAGCTATTCACTGCGCACCCCGTCACGCACACGGGTAGGGGTAATGTATATCACCCCGTATACGGATGCTGCCGAATTTGAACACATGGCGGCGATATATCCCGACGGCATCGTGCTTGCGGGATTTGGCACGGGGGGCATCCCCTCACGGCTGCTTTCAGCTATAGCCCAAAGCCCTGTGAAGGCGACAGTTACCACCCAGTGTACGGGCGGCGGCGTGGATATGGATATATATGAGGTAGGCATCGCCGCACAGAAGGCAGGCCTGATACCTATGGACAACACCATTGAGACGGCACTGTGCAGACTTATGTTCGAGTAAAAAATACCCATTGCACCCTTTGGATGCAATGGGTATTTGATATTATAGGCATCTGTCACATTATCTTATAGGGGACGAAGTTCAGGAAGTCAGCGGAGATCATGCGAAGGTCTATCCCCTCAGTCATGCCTGTAACAGCTTTGCGGTGGGCTTTGCCGTGGACATGACCGTAGAAGCATCTGCGTATGTTGTACTTATGCAGCACTTCTACGATATCGTCTGCCCTCTCCTGTCCGAAGAAGGGTGGATAATGCAGGAACACCAGCGGTTCAAGCCCTCTGTCGAGCGCCGCTTTTATCGAAACTTCCAGCCGCTGTACCTCTCTTGCGATGACAAGGGCATCCCCCGGGTCGCTGTCGTCATTTACCCAGCCCCTTGTGCCGCATATGCCGAAGCCTTCATAGGCATATGTGTTATTGTGCAGGATGTGCAGGGTGTCAAAGCCGTTCTCCGTGAAGAAGCGCTCCATTTTGGAGACGGTGTTCCACCAGTAGTCGTGGTTGCCCTTGGAGATGATCTTGGTGCCGGGGAGGGCATTTATAAAGGCGAAGTCCTCTTTTGCGGCGGCAAGCCCCATCCCCCATGACACGTCACCCGGAATGACCACGGTGTCATCCGGCTTTACAAATTCAAGCCAGTTATCCTTTATCCGTGTGACGTAGTTTTCCCAGCCGGGGAAAATATCCATGGGGTGACCCGAGGTCAGGGAGAGGTGCAGGTCTGCTATTACGAACAGGCTCATTATATCTTGTCTGTCTCGGCAAGAACGAATTCCTTCATTTCGCTCTTATCAACGCTGCCTGTGAAGCGGACAGCCTTGTTCCTGAGAGCCGCAAGGGAAGCAGGCACATCATAGCCCGATACCTCATGGAGCTTGTCCACCTTGTCAAATTCATCGGCAGGAGCTTCGCCGCATATAGCTTCGAGCACGGCAGTCCCGAACTTATAGGGGGATGCGGTGGATGCGATGATAGTCTTGGTAGTGTCGCCCGTAGTCCTGCGGTAGTTCTCGTAGACGTTTACTGCCACGGCTGTATGTGTGTCAAGGGTGTAGGAGTACTTGTCGTAGATCTCCCTGATGGTAGCCTTGGTAGCGGCATCATCGCAGCAGCCTGCGGCAAATTCCTCGAGAAGCTGAGCCTTGACTGCATCGCTCACCTCATAGCGTCCCTCGGAGGAGAGCTTGCCGAACCACTCACGGATGAGCGCATCATCGCCTGTCATGATATACAGCAGTCTCTCAAGGTTGGAGGAGATGAGTATATCCATGGAGGGGGAGACGGTGGTGAAGAAGCGGCGGTTGCGGTCATAGATGCCTGTGGTGAGGAAGTCGGTGAGGACATTGTTTGCGTTGGATGCGCATATGAGCTTATTTACGGGGAGCCCCATCTTCTTTGCGTAGTAAGCGGCAAGGATATTGCCGAAGTTGCCCGTGGGTACGGTGATGTTCACCTTGTCGCCCATTGCTATGTCGCCGTTGGAAACGAGGTCGGCATAGGCGGAAATGTAGTAGATTATCTGAGGTGCGAGACGTCCCCAGTTGATGGAGTTGGCAGAGGAGAACATCTGACCCTTGGATGCAAGCTGAGCCTTGACGTCTTCGCTTGTAAATATCGCCTTGACTCCGTTCTGGCAGTCGTCAAAGTTGCCCTTGACAGCGCATACGCACACGTTCTTTCCGTCCTGTGTGGTCATCTGCTTCTTCTGCATAGCGGACACGCCGTCCTCGGGATAGAATACCATGATGGATGTGCCCTCTACATCGGCAAAGCCTTCAAGAGCTGCCTTTCCTGTGTCGCCGGAGGTGGCTACAAGGATGACTACCTTCTTGTCGATGCCTGTCTTTTTGAGGGAGGTGGTCAGCAGATAGGGGAGTATCTGGAGAGCCATATCCTTGAATGCGCAGGTGGGGCCGTGCCACAGTTCGAGAACATAGGTGCCGTCGAACAGATGCGAGATCTCCGTGATGGAGGCATGGTCGAAGGACTTGTCATTGTATGCGCTCTCGGTGCAGTATCTGAGCTCGGCATCGGTGAAGTCCGTGAGGAACTTGGAGAAGACGAATGCGGCTCTCTCGGGATAGGTCATATCAGCAAGTGACTTTATCTCATCGGCAGTGATCTGAGGTATATGATCGGGAACGAAGAGTCCGCCCTCCTCGGATATACCTGCAACGATAGCCTCAGCGGAGGACTTTTTCAGGCTGCTGTTTCGTGTGCTTTTGTAGAACATAATTATCTCCCTTTCCTTGTTCTCCTAAAGAGAACTATCTTTGGCTGCAGTCGAATGCAGCATCATAGTAATTGAAATGTATGGGTCTGCCGTTGTGCACGGTCACTTCCGATATGTCATATCGGGGCTGCTTATCGGAGGGAAATCGCATAAGGTAATCCACTGCGGTGCGGATGATGAGCTGTTTCTTGCGGCTGCCAACGGTGGCGGCACCCGATTCCCATGCGTTCGCCGAGCGTGTGCGGACTTCCACAAATGCGATCGTATCATCGTTCTCAGCGATGATGTCTATCTCGCCGCCCCGTATGCGGTAGTTGCGGCGGATTATGGTATATCCTGAACGGACAAGATAGTAGGCGGTCAGGTCCTCGCCCATCTTCCCGTAATACTGTCGTTTGTTCATGTGTAATATTCTATCGCATCCCGTATCAGATCTATGAGCCCGTAATGGTGATATACAAAGTCGGACTTGGTCACTTTTCCGTCATCGTATTCGTATACGTCTATGCTGTACGTCATATGATACCGCCGGATCTCCTTTGAGAAACTGCCGTCAGGATGGCGTGTGACGGTGACGACGCTTATCCGTCCCTTTTCGGGGATCTCATACCTTGCCTCAGTCATTATCCCCTCAGCATCCACCTGATAGCGGACGTGATTTATATGGGGGCTGACATTGGGATTTATATGCTGTTCTATATTGGGAAAGGGGATGCTCATGTCAAGGCTTTCGTTTACGAACCTGCCGTCCTTCTCAAACTGTTCTGCCGCCTGTATCACTTCAGGGCGGGATGCCGTCTCATCAAGGAATGTCTTTTCAGCTTCGGTGATGATGACATCGGGCATCTGCTCCTCCACCTCATTCGGGTAAAGCTCATATTCGGAAAGGGTATAGTCCTCCGACCAGATCTTTCCCGTGGTTGGCAGGTCGATGGCCGTCATCAGTGCTATCCAGATTATGGAAAACAGCAGAGCCGCTCCCACCTTGACAAGATGCTTCGCAGAGGGTATCTCGGGGTCATCCTCCGTATCGCTTCCTGCTGAGGTGTCCGCCGCATCCACCACTATCACATCGGGGATGGGGTCGTCGTCCTCCGCTTCGGCAAACGGTCTCCCGCGGGAAGTCCCTTTTCCGTAGACAAAGTGTTCGAGGCTGTCGGGGGGATAGCCTGTCTGACCGTCAGTCAGTCTTTTTCTCATAGTATTTCCTCAGAAAGGAATGTCTGTGTATGGGACTTTCTCCGAATTTGTCGATCATCTCGTAATGCAGCTTTGTGCCGTATCCCTTGTGACGGCCGAACTGCCACTCGGGGTATTTCTCTGCCATCTGCGCCATGTATCTGTCACGGCTTACCTTTGCGACAATGGACGCACAGGCAATGGCGGCGGAGGTGCCGTCCCCCTTTACGACGCATTGGCAGGGTATGTCAAGGGATGGGAGCTTGTTCCCGTCTATGAGGGCAAATCCGGGTCTTTGGGAAAGCCCTTCATAAGCCCTTTTCATGGCAAGGAGAGCCGCACGGAGTATATTTATCTCCTCGATCTCGGCAACGGTGGCGATGCCCACGCTCCAGACCGTCCTTGCGGTGATCTCGTCGTACAGGAGATCACGCTGTCTTTCCGTGAGCTTCTTGCTGTCGTTTACACCGTCAATGACCACGCCCTCCGGGATGATGACGGCTGCAGCATACACGTCCCCCGCAAGGGGACCCCTGCCCGCCTCATCTATGCCGCAGAATATGCCGTGTTCGGCAAGGATGCCTTTGTCATATCCATACAGATCGTTCATATCATTTACCGTATTCTATCATATCGTGGATAAGTGAGATAAGCCCGTGATGGGTGTAGAGTATATCCCATCTGGTGGCATAGGTGCCGTTGTTGCTGTATTCGTAAAGGCGTTTGCCCGATTTGGTGAATACATCGGTATTCTTGAAATACTTTCCCTTGTCATCAAGGCTGATGTAGTATTCTTCTGTGCCGTCGTGGTTACCATACTTTGCAGCCACTGTCCAGTACATCTCACCGTTGGTCTTGTTTATGGATATCGATGCAAAATCGAAGGAGTAGCCGGAGAGGGTGGGGATCCTGTTGGGGTCAAGCATCTCCCATACATAATCGCTGTTCTCCGGATCAAAGGTGTCGATATAGTAGCGTACCTGATCGGTCTCGGCGATGCTTCTGATCCAGTCGAGCTCTTCATCACTGATCGCAGTTGAAGGACGGTCGGCTGTGACTTCCATAAGCCCCATGAGCGTGGCGCCGCCCATATCACCCGTGTCTCTGTTGGGTATTTCATTTCTGAATGGGCAGATAAACATGAAGAATACCCATATCAGAGCCAATATCCCGGCAAATGCGATCTTTGCGCCCTTGTTTGAACCTCTCTGTACAGGCGGAGGTGCGGCTGCACCGTCATCATAGTGAGCATCAAAGGATGTGCCGTCATACTGTTCACGGTATTCATCCTTCATTCTGCGCTTTTCGGGCTTGACTACAACTACATCGGGCACTGTCTCAGTCTCGTAAAGGTCATCTGTCAGCCTGTTCAAGTGTTATCCTCCCCAGCTTGCCGCTGCGAAATTCGTCGAGCACGCATATTGCGGCACGTTCCGTATCTATGTCGCCGCCCTTGATGAGCATACCTCGGCGCCTGCCTATCCTGCAAAGGAGTTCATAGCCCGAAGCACATCCCAGAGCCATGCCGCTTGCCATCATCTCATCCTCTTCGGGAGTGGACATATCTATCCCGTAATGGGCGGCTATCCCCTCACCGTAGCTGTCACGAAGGGTGAGCAGAAGTCTGCACGCAAGGAGCTCGGTATCCACCACGGCATCCTTTACAGCGCCCGTGAACGCCAGCTTTTCCCCGACGCTCATATCCTCAAACTTAGGCCAGAGCACACCGGGCATATCGAGAAGTTCGATGCCCTCGCTTATCTGCACCCACTGCTTGTCACGGGTGACACCGGGGCGGTCTTCCACCCTCGCCTTCTTCTGACCTGCCATGCGGTTGATGAAGGAGGACTTGCCCACGTTGGGTATGCCTACCACCATAATGTGGAGCATACGTCCGCCCATGCCCTTGGCTTCATACTTTGCGATGAGGTCGGAAAGCACCTCACGCACCACAGGCTCAAATCTGTCGAGCCCCCGTCCGCTGCGGCAGTCCGCCGCTATGACGGCTGACGTGCTCTTCCTGAAATAGGAGAGCCATCTGTCGGTGGCGGCGGGATCGGCGGCGTCGCACTTATTCATCAGAAGTATGTCGGGCTTGTCTCCGATAAGCTCCGCAATATCGGGATTGCGGCTTGAGAGAGGCACCCTTGCATCTATTATTTCCACCACCGCATCCACCATGGGGAGATACTTCTGCATCATGCGGCGTGTCTTGGTCATGTGACCGGGGAACCATTGTATCGTTATTTCATCTATCATATCATTCATATACTTTAAAAGCGTAAAAAGCAAGCCCGAAAGCATAGCTTTTTACGCCCTTGCGTTCATACGATCCTTGCAGATCATTCAACCGGACCGAAGTGAGATGCGGGCCAGAGACGGAATATCACCTTGCCCATGATCTCTTCGTCCTGTACCAGACCTACTTCAGCACTTCTGGAGTCCTTGGAGTTCATTCGGTTGTCACCCATAACGAAGTAGTAGCCCTGAGGCACCGTTACCGGGTAATTCTGACCGCCCTCATCGAGCTTAGTCAGATCGTTGATATAGTCCTCCTGAAGGACTGTGCCGTTGACTTTGACCTCACCTGAATTGAAGTCGATGTCGATCGTATCACCGCCGGTGGCGATAACACGCTTGACGATAGGCTTGTGAAGGCCTTCGCTGTCGATGATCACGATGTCGCCCTTCTGAGGGGTGTAGAACAGATGATGTACCACCAGCTTGTCACCGTTCTCAAGAGTGGGAACCATAGACGAACCGTCCACATTCACCTGTCTAACGATGAAGGTGAAGATAAGTATGACTGCGAAGAATGAGAATACGATAGTCTCTATCCATTCGAGGAAATCCTCGTAGGGAATACCGTCCTTCTTTGTCTCGTCATTGTCGAGTGCCTCATAGTTTATCTGAAACTTAGCCATCTGTCTGACCCCCTTGAAAATATGGGCTGCTGCCGTCTATGCGGCAGCATCGATCTTATTACAGCTGTTCTTTGACCTTGGCAGCCTTGCCGACTCTGCCTCTGAGATAATAGAGCTTGGAGCGTCTGACTTTACCCTTGCGTACAACAGTGATGCTGTCAACAACGGGAGAATGGATGGGGAATACCCTCTCAATGCCCGTGCCGTGAGCAACTCTTCTTACGGTAAATGTCTCCTGGATGCCGCCGTGTCTCTTTGCGATAACGGTGCCCTCGAAAGCCTGAAGTCTGTACTTCTCGCCTTCCTTGATCCTTACCTGTACTCTTACAGTGTCTCCTACCTCAAAAGCGGGTACCTCAGCCTTAAGTGAGGGATCGCTTATGATCTTAAGTGCGTCCATTTCTGTTCCTCCATTGATAATATAACGCATTCATGCGGACGTCGCAGCGGAATGCTTTCGTGCGCCTGGCACGCCATGCCGTGAGCGCATCCCTTGCGGGTGTGTATGCGCCGGCAAGAAAGGTATTCTCTATGACAATACCACCTATATATTTTATCACAGATCACGGATTTTTTCAAGTGTTTTTTTTCATATTTAAAATTTCAGCGATATGACGAAATTGTGACTATGACACTTGTGATATTTGTGCGTATGTACAGGGCGGAATCGGCCCGCATCATTCGGGGCGCATTCAAAGCTCTGCTTTCAAGAAAGCAGCGGCAAGCGAAAGCTTGCCGATATTCAGTAGGGGATTGTATCCCCTACTGAATATCAAGATGGAACCCATGCCACCAAATGGCATGAGCTGCCATTTAGAGGCGGGGGACATC